>CAZKGC010000015.1:0-7994 GCA_964552335.1 Hadarchaeota archaeon (SeqCode) | reverse complement strand
GGGGAGAGGGGAAAGGAGATAGTCAAGGTGCTTTCTTTGAAAGAAGGTGTTAAAAAAATTTCAGAGATTTTCACCGAAGTCATAGAAGGTTTCAAGAAAAAGTGAGGCAGTTTTAAGACCTCGCCTTTCGAGAGTAAATTGTCCGTATCGGGTAAGGTATCTCGATCCCTTCTTTCTTGTAGCGCTTGTGCAACTCCTTGATGAACTCGTGGGTCAACAAGTATTTATCCACATATTCTTTGACCCTTAGAATTACCGTGAAGTTTATGCTGAAATCACTGAAGGTGTGGTACCTGATGAATGGTTCGAAGCCCGGCATATCCCCTTCAACTCTTTTTATCACTTTCTTTGCCACATCTACAGTGACTTTTTCCACCTTCTTGAGGTCGCTGTCGTAGCTCACCCCGACTTGGACAAGGCAGGCCATCTCCTTCTCTGGAAGGTAATAGTTTGTGACGATTGCCCCAGCCAATTTGGAATTGGGGACAACTATGACGTTGTTTGGGAGCTCTCGTATCTTGGTGCTGCGCCAACCGATGTCCACCACGTAACCCTTCTGTCCCGAGTCCAGTTCAATGTAGTCCCCCACCCTCACCGGTCTATCTGTCATTATATACATGCCAGCGAAAAACTGTGATAGAGTCTCTTGAAGGGCAAATGCTATTGCAATCCCGCCGATCCCCAACCCGGCAACAAGCGCTGTTACATTTATGCCGAGCGCATTGAGGACGAGTATCAACGCCGCGAAGTATACTAAAATATTAATGAGTTTGGAAAAAATCGGCACGAGGCTCTTCATGCTTGGGCGGGTGAGGCCGTAGTATTTCAGTGTCCCCGTTATTATTCTGGCGGCCACCACCGTCCCTATTAGGATAATTATTATGGAGCTTATAGTCGGAAGATATTGCATTATTTGGGCCGGGACAAATGGGGCTTGCGCTAACGCGAAATTGATACCGACGATTAAAAATATCACGACTATTGGTGTCCTGATGGCACCGAGGATAATGTCGTCAATCTTCGTCTTCGTCTTTCGCGTGAGTCTAGTGATATAGACATCCAACACGGTTCTGAGTAGATATCCCACCGCAACGAACCCAACCAAAATCAGGATGGGCACAAGCAACTGCCAAAGTTCCTCAACGATCATTAACGCCTCGTCCTTGGTAATTATTATGCAAAATTGTTTAAAAACATTTGCCCATCGCTTGTCTCTGGAGGATGTTTTTTGTGTATTTTTCTAGCTTTTCTATAAATACCTAGCTCATAATGACATTGGAGAAGCATGGGGTTTGAATGAAACACCTTCTTAGTCAGCTGCATGAACTTGAAAAGAAGTTACGGGGCGGGGCCATATTGCTTCTTGACTATGACGGTACCCTTACCCCTATAGTTAAAAGCCCCGAACTCGCTGCCCTCCCCTCGAATACGAGGAAATTGCTCAGGTCCTTGGTTAGGCATTTCAAAGTCGCGATAATAAGCGGTAGGTCATTGGCCGATGTGAAGAGGCTCGTTAAGTTGAAAGGTGTTCACTACGTGGGAAACCATGGACTTGAGATAAGTGGGCCTAAGGCAAAACTTGTCAAGCGTGAAGCCAAACGCACTCGTCCAGTCATAGCCGAGATCTGCGGGAAATTGCGGGAAATGCTCGAAAGAATTGAGGGTGTAATCGTCGAGGACAAGGGACTGACAGCCAGCGTTCACTATCGGTTGGTCAGACGGGAGCTACTTGTGGATCTGAAAAAAATTTTTGAATGGGTGGTGAAACCCTACATAGCTTCAGGAGCGATTAGAGTCACGCGCGGCAAGAAAATTTTTGAGATAAAACCAAGCATCGAGTGGGACAAAGGAAAGGCGGTCCTGTGGATAATTAATGTTATCGATCCGAAGGGAAAGCTCACACCGATTTATATGGGCGACGATCAAACAGATGAAGATGCCTTCCTAGCACTGAAACACAGAGGGATAACCGTCTTGATCTCAGAAAAACCGAAGAAAACTCACGCGAAGTTCTTCCTTAAAAATGTTGACGAGGTCGAAACTTTTCTGAGGAAGCTATCAGAGATAAAAGGCAGGGTTTGATCTTTCAGTCGGGCCTAGATTTTGTCTCAACCAGACTGAAGTGCGCCAGCATCGCCTCCAGCTGGATCCGCTCGTTTGCCCCCTGCGTGAGCCTGAAGGAGAATTCCCCGAGCTTGCCCACAAGCTCGATTTTTGTATGTTCAGGCAGTTTAAGATTAAAAATTTCCCGATGGACCTGTTCTAACACATCTTCGCCTGCCAGTCCCCTATCAATTAGCAACTCATGAAGTTTGTTTCGAGCTTCGTCGAATTTCCCGGCCACGGCAAGCTCCAGCATCTGCCTGACTTCTTCGGGCTTCGCGATTGCGCTCACATCATGGATCGATTTTTCGTCCACCTTTTTCTTCATGGCTGCGGCTGATTGAAGCACGTTGATGGCCTTCCGCATGTCGCCCTCGCTCACGTATATTATCGCCTTTATGGCCTCTGGCGTCAGGGTGAGTTTCTCCCCGCGTGCTATCCGTTTGAACATCTGCTCCATGTCCTTGTCCGTCAGGCGCCTGAACCTGAAGATCGCGCAGCGGGACTGGATCGGTTCGATAATACGACTACTGAAGTTGCAATCTAGGATAAACCGCGTGCTGTGGGTAAACATCTCCATCGTCCGGCGCAACGCGTGCTGGGCATCTGCCGTCAACGCGTCGCTCTCGTCAAGCAAAATTATCTTATAGGGTACATCTCCTATCGGACGCGTGCGTGCATAGTCTTTAACCTTTGTCCGAATTGTGTCTATGCCCCTCTCATCACTGGCATTGAGCTCGAGCAAGTTCTGGCGCCACCCATCGCCAAACAGCTCACGCACAATGCAGAGTGCCGCTGTCGTTTTTCCGGTGCCTGCCGGGCCAGCGAACAAGAGGTGCTGCAGGGTTTTTTTATCTACGAAGGTCTGAAGTCTGCTCACTATTTCTTGCTGTCCGACGATCTCGCTGAGCTTTTGGGGCCGGTACTTCTCGACCCAGATTTCTTCGGCCTCGACCATTCATTTACGCTCCAGCTTCTCCCGCATCAGTTTCTTCGATGTCTTTCCAAAAGAGTCGAGTAGGCTATCGAGCACCTTACCGACCACTTCCTGCTCAAACTTCCCTCGACGAACTTTAACTTTGTAAATGTACTTCAGGCCGCCCCGCCCCTTGCTCACGCTTGATGTCAATAGACCACGCTTGCGAAGCGAACCCATGACAACATTGACGGTCGAGCGGTTGATGCTGTGCTTGCTCTTCAGGCGAGTATAAACGGTGCGTGCGGTTGCGCGTTTCTCCCTCCACATTATTTCCATCACTTCCGATTCAAGGGGGCTCAAGACAGTCTGCGCCCCCCTCCTGTGCGGCTTGTACTCGGTCCATTTGAACAGATTTATCACCAAAAACCAATCGAGAATTGTCCTATGATTAATAAAACTTTCTCCCACGAGATTTTTAGGCATGAACTCAAATTAGGTTCGGGTTCATCCGATGATCCAGCCAGCTGCAAAAGTCTACGACGCAAAAAAAAGTGAGCGCGAGATCCAAGAATGGTGGCGGGCCAGCGGCACCTACGAGAAGGTGAAGCAGATGCGTGCGGGCGCTGCCCCGTGGTACTTCCTTGACGGTCCCCCGTACGCCAGCGGTTCCATCCACTTGGGAACAGCCTGGAACAAGATAATCAAGGACGCCATCCTCCGCTACAAAACCATGCGCGGATTCAACGTCACCCACCAGCCGGGATGGGACTGCCACGGGCTACCGATCGAGGTGAAGGTCGAGGAGAAGCTCGGCATCAAAACCAAGAAGGACATCGAGCAAAAAATCGGGGTTGAGAACTTCATTCAGAGCTGCAAGCAGTGGGCCCTCGAACACGTGGCGCTGATGACCGAGCAGTTCAAGCAGCTGGGCGTGTGGATGGACTGGGATAACCCCTATGTTACTTTCACAAATGATTACATCGAGTCCGCGTGGTGGACGCTCAAGCGGGCCTACGAGCGCGGGCTGCTTCGAAAAGACATGCGCGTGATCCACTGGTGCCCTCGTTGTGAAACAGCTTTGGCAGAACACGAGGTCCGAGGCGAGTACTGCGATGTTAAGGGCCCATCACTTTTCGCTCGTTTCAAGCTTCGAGATCGTTTAAACGAGTATCTCTTGATATGGACGACAACACCTTGGACCCTGCCCGCAGATGTCGCAGTTTGTGTGCATCCTGAGTACGAATACGCCAGGGTCTCGGTAGGCAATGACATCTACATCTTGGCTAAATCCCTTGTCGAAAAAGTCATGGGTGAACTTGGGATCAGCGACTATCGCGTGCTGGATTCGGTGAAGGGAAAATTGATTGAGGGGCTCCAGTATGAACACCCGCTCCTTGATGAAGTTCCAAAACAGCGCGAATACGTGAATCACCATCGCGTCATCTGCGGCGAGTATGTCACACTAGAGGAGGGCACCGGATGCGTTCACACAGCCCCGGGACATGGCGAGGAAGACTTCGTCGTGGGCGCGCGTTACGGACTGCCAGTATTCAGCCCGGTTGGCCCTGATGGGAAGTTCACCGAGGAGGCCGAGAAATATTCTGGCATGTTCGTGAAGGAGGCCGATCCCGTGATTCTGGATGACCTGCAGCGCAAAGGCACGCTGATGAAGAGCGGCGTCATCGTACACTCGTATCCTCACTGTTGGCGCTGCCAGACGCCTCTCCTATTCAGAGCGACCGACCAATGGTTTCTTGAAGTGGAGGAGGTGAAGTCGGGCATACTAGAAAAGAATGCCGAGCGGGTTCAATGGGTGCCGGACTGGGTCGCAACTCGCTACGTGAACGGCGTGGAGTCTGTGGGAAATTGGTGTATTTCACGTCAGCGCTATTGGGGAATCCCGCTCCCCATCTGGGTATGCGAAAAATGTAAAAATATGACGGTGGTCGGCGGCTTAGATGAGCTGAGAAACTTATCATCAGAACCGATTGGTGACATAGATCTACATCGCCCCCATGTCGATCAGATCACGTTTAGATGCGCGAAATGCGGCGGAGAATCCAAACGTGTGCCAGACGTGCTGGATGTCTGGTTTGACTCAGGCATAGCATCTTGGGCCAGCCTTGGTTACCCAAAACGAAGCGAATTATTTAAGCAACTCTGGCCGAGCGAGTTCATAACCGAGGGTGAGGACCAAGTGACAAAATGGTTCTACAGCCAGCAGGTGGTCTCAGTCATCGCATTCAACGAAGTTCCGTACAAGCGAGTGCTGATGCATGGTTTTGCTCTCGATGAACACGGACGAAAGATGTCGAAGTCCCTCGGAAACGTGGTTGAACCCCAAGAAGTCATCGATAAGTATGGAGCAGATGCACTGCGCTTTTACATGTTTTCGGCAAATCCCCCTTGGGAGGATCTCAAGTTCAACTGGGAAGCTATAGAAATCGTTAACAAGATGCTGAATGTCCTGTGGAACGTGCATGTGTTCGCCACCACGTACATGTCCCTCGATGATTTCGACCCAAATAAAATCAATTTGGATTTGGTTCGTGCCAATTTACTGCCCGAAGACCTTTGGATGATTTCACGAACAAACAGCACCGCACGAGAGATTACAAAAGCCCTTGAGGAACTCGACCTTCACCGTGCCTCTCGGGCTATCGCGAACTTTGTGCTGGAGGATCTCAGCCGTTGGTATGTTCGTTTGGTGCGAGAGAGAGTTTGGATTGAAAAGAAAGATCCACAAAAGTTAGCTGCCTACGTTGTACTTTACCAAGCAGTGCATATTTTGGTTAGGTTATTAGCTCCGTTCATGCCCCATGTGAGCGAGGTGATATACCGAGAGCTAGTCAAATCAGTCTCTCCCAAAGCTCCGGAGAGCGTGCACATGCTGCCTTGGCCTTCGGTGGATGAAAAAGCTATTGATACCGCCCTGGAGCAAGGAATGAGCGTTGTCCGTGGTTTCGTGGAAGCCGGAGCCGCTGCGAGACAACAGGCGAAACTCAAGCTTCGGTGGCCGGTGCGCAAAGCGGTAGTTCAAACTTCACACGAGCTGAGGACCTACCTAAAACCTTTGGAGCAACTTCTCCGGGCGCAGCTGAACTGCAAGGAACTAGTATTGATCGGGCCTAATGAAGATTTTGATAAGGAAATATCAGAAGGCTTCGCCCTGACGCGGACCGAATTTGGCAAAATAGCTATCGACACAAAGATCACTTCGGAACTTCAAGCCGAGTGCCTAGCGCGCGAGCTTGTCAGAAGGCTACAAACGATGCGCAAGGAGATGGACTTGGGTATGGAGGAGCGCGTCGATGTCGATGTCGGCGTTAAAACTGAGGAGAACTTAAGGCTTCTAGCCGCTCAACAAAAATACATCTCGCGTGAGGTCCGTGTTAGGAACCTTCGCATCCGTCGCGCTGAAGAAATTGCAGGAGAAGGATACCTAAAGGACTGGAATATAGACGGAGACAGATTCAGACTGCTGGTAAAGCACCTATCTCTTTAGCAGGGCTTGCATGACTCTCTTTTTACTTTTTTCGCCACAAATCTAATCATACAGATTGTAATGAATTTATAATCAGCGCATGGCCTAAATTAGAAGGGAAACCCATGAGCAAGACATCAGAACTGCCTGGCTTCTACAAGTTAAGCCCTGCGGAGAGGCTGAAATTTGTACAGGAATTTGCCGGGCTTGGCGATGAGGAGGTGGAGCTCTTGCGTAAGACTGGCGCGCTTGAGCTCGAGCAGGCGAACCGAATGATCGAAAATGTCATTGGCACCACCGAACTTCCCATCGGGATAGCTACAAATTTCCTCATCAACGGTAAGGACTACCTCATCCCAATGGCTATAGAAGAGCCCTCGGTAGTCGCAGCTGCATCTAACGCCGCCAAGATTGCCCGCCCGCGTGGAGGTTTCTACACCGAGAGTACCCCACCTGTGATGATAGGGCAAATTCAGCTCGTCGATGTCAAAAATCCCCTAAAGGCGAAGGAGAGAATACTCGCCGAAAAAGAGCGGATTTTGGCCAAAGCTAACGAGCAGGACCCAGTCCTAGTGAAACTTGGTGGCGGGGCTGTGGACCTTGATGTACGGATTATAGAAACTTTTCTCGGTCCGATGACGATCATCCATCTTCTCGTCGACGTGCGCGATGCGATGGGCGCAAACGTGATAAACACTATGTGTGAAACCATCGCGCCCATGATCGAGCAGTTGACAGGAGGCAGAGTTTTTCTCAGAATAGTCTCAAACCTCGCCACCCACCGGCTGGCCCGCGCGAGGGCTATATTCTCAAAAGAGGCGCTAGGGGGTGAGGAAGTGGTCGACGGGATCCTGCAGGCTTACGCTTTTGCAGCTGCTGACCCCTACCGTTGCGCCACGCACAACAAAGGAGTGATGAACGGAATCGTCGCCGTGGCTTTAGCGACATCAAACGATACGCGCGCGTTGGAAGCAGGGGCCCACGCCTACGCCGCGATGGACGGTGCCTACAGGCCGCTTACCAACTGGGAGCGGACCGCCGATGGTGACTTGCTCGGCAGGATTGAACTTCCTGTCGCTGTCGGAGTAATTGGAGGGGCGACAGCGGTGCACCCTGTAGCTAAAATCTGTAGAAAAATATTGGGTGTAAAGTCGGCGCGCGAGCTGGGAGAGGTCATGGCCGCTGTTGGGCTAGCGCAAAACTTGGCAGCTATGCGGGCGCTGGCGACGGAGGGTATACAACGGGGCCATCTCAAATTACACGCAAGAAACGTCGCGGTGACGGCTGGTGCTACAGGAGAACTCATCGATATCGTGGCCAAGCGCATGATAGAGGAAGGGAAAGTGAGCTTCGATAGAGCTGCTGATATACTAAAGGAACTTAAAAAACGAACATAACTATCCTGCTGCTTTTTAAAAGAAGGAGACTACAGCCGGCTTTGGGACAAAATTATTTTGGAGCCACTCTTGTGGCAAACACGTTGTGAAG
>CAZKGC010000014.1:0-18578 GCA_964552335.1 Hadarchaeota archaeon (SeqCode) | reverse complement strand
GAATTTAAACTTTACAAACATCTGCGTCGGCACCTGCAAATTTTGTGCGTTTAGACGTTCGCCGGGCGACCCAGACTCCTATGTGCTCACCCACAAAGAAATCGCGGCCAAAGTCAAGGACGCCTTGCGTTTCGGGGCGACGGAGATATGCGTGCAGGGGGGCCTGCATCCAAATTTCTGTTTAGAAGATTACATTCGCATAATCCAAACTATCAGAAAAATCTCGCCAGATATCCACATTCACGCCTTCTCTCCAGCCGAGCTGGACCACATCGCTCGCCGCGAGAGCATTGCTATTGAGGAGGTGGTCAAAACACTTCGTGATGCTGGACTGAATTCCGTCCCGGGAACAGCTGCTGAAATCTTGGTCGATCGTGTGCGGTCAATCATCTGTCCGAGAAAAATTGTTGTTGAGAGGTGGGTGGAAATCATAACAACTTGTCACCGACTTGGCCTACCCACCACAGCTACCATGCTTTACGGCACTGTCGAAACACCACGCGACCAGGCCGAGCATTTAGCACTCCTGCGTGATATTCAGCGCGCGACGGGGGGATTCACCGAATTTGTTCTGCTTCCGTTCATGCCCTACAATACCCCGCTTTGGAAGGATGGCGAACGTTCGCCACCGGATATCACTGAGAGCCTGCGCGTTCATGCGGCTGCGCGCCTGATGCTCGCTGGATACATCGATAACATACAGGCCTCGTGGGTAAAGCTCGGCCCACGCGGAGCCCAGCTGATGCTGACAGCCGGGGCGAACGATTTGGGTGGGACCTTAATCGAGGAAAATATCACCCGAGCAGCTGGAGGAGATCGACAGGCGATGACACCCGAGCAGCTGGAATCGCTAATATTGGAACTCGGGCGCGTGCCACGCCAACGAACTACGACATACGAGTTGATATGATTTCTAGTACCTTCTTGGCGAGTTTTGTCCTTGTCGAAAGATCTGGGATCATTATATCTTCCAAAGCAACTTTTATCCCGAGTTTTTCTATATCAGCTACGAATTCCGCGTCTTTTCGATCTATGACTAAAGTGCCCACAAAATCCCCATAGATCCTCGCAACTCCCAATGGGCTGACCTCGCACCCGAGCCCATTCATTAGAGCACCTGCCGGGCCGCTCACCGGTGCACCTCCCACGATCGGGCTCACCGCTAGAACCCTCTCTCGCTTCTGGACGAGTGCTTCCCGTATCTCCTTAATCGCTACAATGGGACCTATGCTCGTCACGGGGTTGCTGGGCCCTATGATGACAGCACCGCCCTCTCGGATGGCATCGAGTACTCCAGATGCTGGTCTTGCGAACTCAGTTCCTTCAAATTTTACATCTGTGACACGGTCCCGGGCTCGCCTCGCGACCCAAAATTCGTGAAAGCTCAAGTTGCCAGCCTCGGTTTCGACGCGCATCCGGACATAATCATCAGACATCGGCATGACTCTCACGCGGACCCCGAAACGCGTACACAGTTCTCGTGTGGCCTCCGAGAGGGTCTTTCCCTGTTTCAAGAGGTCTGTGCGGTAACGTTTCACCTCTCGATCGCGATCTCCAATCCTAAGTAACTCAGGCTTTCCTTGGAGTCTGAGTTCCTCATGACGCTCGAAGGTGTCCCCATGAATACCATACCAAGTATCCTCGTTGACGACGCCCGCGAGTGTATACATCACTGTGTCGAGATCCGGCGAGACATGCAGGCCAGAAATCTCGACATCCTCGGCCGTGTTCACGATGATCGAGAGTTCCTCATGTTTCACCAGCTGTATGAGCCCTTGGAGGAGTTTGGGTGTTCCGGTGCCTCCAGATAAAACTGTTAGCATGTGAGCACCCCTTTTGATATCATCCATTTTACCTGAAGAGGTCGCGCTCGGGGGGTCTTATCAGCTCACGCACCGTTCCATCACCCTGCTCGTACATCGCCCCCTTCACCAAAACTACTGGGGTCCCCTCGTTTGCCTCCCCCATCATAGCAACCGCGGCGGCTGCCAGAGCATCGGCCGGGGAGGTTATTGTCACTCGAAGTTCTTTTCTATAGAGATCCCTTTTCCCACGTAGATCCAGCAATGGGTTCATGCCCGCCACGCCTAACGCCACCCCGACGCAACCCAGCCGGAATGGCCGCCCTTGTGTGTCGGTCACTATCACGGCGACATCGATTCCTAACCTGCGCTTGACCACCTCACGAATCCTCGCCGCGCTGGCGTCCGGGTCGTCCGGCAATGTCGTCACGTGTTCGGGCCCCGCATTCGAATGATCCACACCAGCGTTGGCGCACACGAATCCGTGGTGAGTGCGCGAAATAATCACGTGAGCAAGGCGAACGATCTCGCTTGACTGCTGAAGGATGACTTCGACCTCACGCGGATCCTTTTCGAGCCTAGCCGCAATCTCACTCGCAAGCTTCCTCGGTTTCACCTTGCGCAGGTCTACAATGTTGCCTTCAGCTTTTGAGACCACGCTCTGGGCCACGAAGATGATATCTCCCTGCTCTACATCCAACCCCTGCTTCTTAGCCGCCTGCACGATGAGCTCTCCCAAATCATCACCGCGCTTGGCGAGGGGCAAACCCTTGATGGGAATAAACTGCACCGAGGCACCGAGAGGTATTATTAACAAGCCCCTCTTAAATCCGACAGGGGTGGACATGAAGTTTGGAGTGGAATTCGTCCCTTACCTGCGCACAGAGAAAATGGTCGCGCTCGCCAAACAAGTGGAGCGAGCCAAGTTCCAGCAGATTTGGGTATGCGACCATTATCACAACCGCTATGTCCACTCGGTGCTGGTCAAGCTCGCGCTGGAGACGCGCAGGGTTATGCTGGGCCCCGGGGTCACAAATCCATATCTAGTCCACCCTGCAGTTACGGCCGCAGCCATTGCCACCCTTAACGAGATATCGAATGGACGCGCGCTGCTCGGGTTTTCCGCTGGAGATCCGATTTTCTTGGAGACAGTTGGGATCCAACAGCGCATGCCGGTCACCGCAGTTAAAGAGTCCATTCATATCATCCGAAAGCTCCTAGCTGGTGAAAAGGTGAACTTCAACGGCAAGTGCTTCTCCTCCCGAGGCGCGAGGCTCAGATTCAAACCCACAAACGAAATCCCAATCTATCTTGGAGGGCGCAGGCAGAAAATGCTCGAACTCACTGGCTCGATCGCGGACGGAGCCCTGATCAACGCCTCGCATTTGGAGGATATCCGAGAGTGCATCCAGTACATCAAAAATGGGCTGCAGAATGGTAAGCGTACGCAAAAGAACTTCGACTTCGTAGCATACTTGGCGGTTTCAATCGGCAAAGATGAAGAGAAGGCCCGAAGGGCGGCGCGGGGTATTGTGGCGTTCATCTCCTCCTCCGCCCCACCGGAATCCCTCGCCCACCACGACATATCTCCGGAGGAAGTCGAGGTCGTCAGAAATTATTTGAGAGTAGGAGAATTAGCGAAAGCGCGCGAAGCCGTGACCGACAGCATGCTCGACGAGTTCTCGGTCTGTGGCGGGGTTGATAAATTGGTTTCTCGGGTGGAAGAATTGAAAAAAATCGGTATAACAAGAGTCGTGATCGGGTCTCCCATAGGGCCCGAGCCTGTTAAGTCAATAAAGCTGGTTGCGAAAGCTCTACTTTAGATTTTGTCAACTTGGGGCGATGTCGCAGCGGCATGAATTTCTTTTAGAGATTCGATCGTCTCCTTCGGTGCTTCTGGTGGGCGCTCCTGCAACCAGACCGGAAGAGGTTGCTTCAGTCTACGTATGGTCTCCAATTCCTCAGTCGCCATCGACTTCTTCGCCTTCGCCTCCTGCCTGATCCCCTCGATACCCGGCTTGACCTTCTCTAGCTCAACTACATTGAATCTTCCAAACCTATTTGCTGCTTCGAAGGCACCAATGCCCGCGGGCGTGCGGATGAGTACCGTCGAGCGTCCCATTGGAGAGCCAGCCGCGCCAACGGAGATATCCGCCAGCTCTGCTGTGAAGTCCTGACAGAGTTTACATGACAGATCCATATGTTGCTTCACGGCGCTGAGAGCGAGTTCCTGCTTTGGTTTTTGTCTGTGGTAAATTATGAACTTATTATCCTTTATGTCGAACTTGGCCACATCGGTGAGAGGCGTGTGGAGCTGCTTGTCAACGATGTCGGTCTTAAACTTATTGTACCCGAAAACTCCTCCACAGAAAAGCCCGACCCGAAGTTTTATCACATCACCTAGATGCCGGTTCGTCGGGTCGGAGAACTTCATCCTCCAAGAGGCAAGAATTTGGCAAGGTGTGCCCACGACCGCCACGCTCTCGCAATAGTAAAGGTCGACCGCATCACGCAGCCCCATAAATACAGGTGCAGGTGAGTACTTGCTGCCAGCGCACTCGATGAGTTCCTCAGGGGTGGTTGCAACACGGACGACGGGACGCCAAGGCTCTTTCATCGTCCCAACCACCACGGCTCCATCGATATAACCTGCTTCTAGGAGCGAACTCAGAAGTGCAGTGACCGCGCCCCCATCTTGACAGCGCGCTTTCAAGGCTGCGTCAGTTGTCTCCACAGAGAGAGCTTGGATGTATGTGCCCAAGAGTTCGTCTGCGGGTGCGTTGTCGAAGATGGCCTTTTGGAACATCTTAGATTCTACCACCTCAGGACACATTCCATAACATATGCCGCAGTTGATACAACCCCCGCTCAGTGCCGGGATTTCTTCCTTTAGCTCCAAACACTTAACAGGACATGTGGCCACGCAGGCGCCACATACCACGCAGAACCCGGGCTTGATCACTTCCTCCACAAGATGGTTGAAAATTTTTACCATCTCACCGCCTCAAGTAGCCGTATCGCGCCGGGTCGTAAAAGGGCCAGTTAACTACCTCAGCCGCGCGTTTCTTGCCGCGAATCTCAACAGATATTTTATCCCCCACCTTCAACCCGGGTCTAGCGTAGCCCATCGCAATCCCGACTTTAAGCAGTGGCGAGAAAGTGCCGGAAGTAACCGTCCCAACTTTTTCGCCTTCCATGAAAATTTCATATTCCTGTCTCGGCACACCTACCTCGACCATACGCAGCCCAACCCGAACATGTTTGGGCCCGACAATTTTTTGCTCCAACAAGGGGGCATATCCGATGAACTCACCTTTATCAAACTTTACAACGAAATCTATCTTGGCTTCTAGCGGGGTGATATCTTCCGTCAGCTCGTTGCCGTAGAGGCACAGACCCGCCTCTAAACGTGTTGTGTCGCGTGCGCCAAGCCCACAAGGTTTAATGCCAGCATCTTTACCGGCCTGAAGCAAGGTCTTCCACACCGTCTCGGCTCTGACGGGTTTTGTCGGGGATTCATCAAAAATGAAAAGCTCTAAACCATCCTCTCCGGTATATCCGCTCCTGCTCACAAGCATGGGTACACTGGCGACCTCTGTTTGTGCCGCCGTGTGCCGTTTGAGTTTGGCGAGATCGAGTCCTGTAAGCGGCTGAAGAACCTGCTGTGCCTTAGGCCCCTGCAGAGCCAACAATACAGTAGTTGGGGAAATGTCTTCGAGTGTCACTTCTCTATGCCGATGTTGGCCGAACCACCTGTTCAACTTATCCACGTTGACGACATTGCAGACGATAATGAACTCCTGTTCTCTTATCTGATGTACCAGTACATCGTCTTTGATTCCACCCCGCTCATTAAGGATTGTCGAGTATTGTACACCTCCAACCGGTAGCTTGGTGACATCGTTAGAGGTCATGTGCTGCAGAAAGTCGACAGCTCCTGGTCCCCTCACGCTGAACTCACCCATGTGGCTCACGTCGAAGAGCCCAACTGCCTCGCGCACCGCCAGATGTTCCTCTGCCACCGAGGTGTACATCAGCGGCATTTCCCATCCTGCAAAATCAACGAGTTGCGCGCCAAGCGATCGATGGGCCCGAGCTAGGTGAAGCTGTTTCATCTTATACCCAGAATGCGATGATTGCCATCCAAATTAAACTTTGCGAGTAAAGTATTGACAAAATTTTATATCATGATTAACTGAAGTGTCCTGTCGCTAAAGAGATTTGACCTTAAAAAATCCATATAAGATGGTTGAACTATGGGAAGGGAAAAAGTGGTATGCTTGTTTTCGGGAGGGATAGACTCGCCCGTGGCATGTGTATTGGCAGCTAAGTGTTTTGAGATAATACCCCTTCATCTCTGTGCCTATCCCTACACAGGCAGGGAAATGCTTGAACTCACGATAGACTCGTTGAAAAAAGTCATGAAAGTAACCAAATTTGAGAAAGCGGTCATCTACCCCTGGGCTGAGATCATGGGCGCTATAGTTGGGAAACTTGACCGTAAGGAGTATACTTGTTTGGTCTGCAAAAAAAGCATGCTTAAGGCTGCTGAACTTGTCTGCGAACTGGAGGGAGCTGGAGGGGTAGTGACTGGCGAATCTTTAGGGCAAAAAGCGTCACAGACCCTAAGCAACATGACAGCGATTTCCAGAGGGATAAAATTTCCAATCTTGAGACCACTTCTCGGGTTAGATAAACTGGAGATAGAAAAAATTTCGAAAGAGTTCGGGATTTGGCAGACACGACATGCCGGTGGCTGTAAAGCTGTCCCCAGACATCCACGTACTAGGTCCAATGCTGGCGAGGTTGATGAACTCTTTAATCAACTAAAGCTTGCTGAACTCATCCGAAACAATTTCAGAAGAGTTAAGGAAATTCGTACGTTTAGGGAAGATCTAAGCCCTCTCTTTGCGGGATAGTAATTTTAGGGCAACCTCAGCTGCTTTTTTACCTGAGAGCAGCATCCCTCCAAAGACCGCACCCATGCGAGGTGATCCGAAGACGGTGTTGGCCGCCATGCCCGTCACCACTAGGCCCGGGTATATCTCACGCGTATTGTTAATGATCTCCTTCTCACCCATCTCCGCCCACATCGGTTTTTCCCCCACAATGCCACCCGTGCTTGTCGGAAACTTAGCGCCTGGTATCTTTCGCAGCACGGTGCGGGCTATAGCCGCTTCGTGCCCCGTGGCGTCGATAACGACTTTAGCGCTGACTCCAACCGGGTCGACATGCAGACCCGCCAGCTCAACTGCTTTCCAGTTGACAACGACACCTGCCACGCGATCCTTCTGGCGTATCATAACATCTTCCACATTTAGCCCGATCATCACTCGCGCTCCGGCATCGACAGCTGCTGCGGTACACTTGGACACTACTTCGACCGAGTCTGCCGTGTAGTAACCAGCCTTACGTGACTCGAGCTTGATCCCGACCTCTTCCGTAATCTCCTTCGCTTCTTCTTGGATTACGATGCGCGGGAAAAGGATTCCACCGCCCCACACGCCTCCTCCTACGTAAAGGTTCCGATCGAAGACTGCAACTTTGGCGCCTTTCTTGGCTAAATAACGGGCAGCGGTTATGCCTGATGGTCCAGCTCCGGCTATCGCTACATCAAGTTCAGTAAAAACCAAGAAATCTCGCAAAAAGCGCTCGACGATTGCAGCGGTGATTTGCGTATCTTCAAGCTTCAATTTGACACCTCTTCTAATGCCTTCTTTAAAATTTATAAGTGGAGTTAATAAATTCATGTATTATCAATTCATACATTCCTTCACCTCTAGGGGTATTCAGCTACTAACAAAGGCCCCTCATGATAGTTTGAGCGCCTTCTTTATGGCATCCTGATCGAAGCCAACGATTATCTCGCCGTTGATGTCAATTGTCGGCACGCCCATTTGGCCGGATTTCTTTATCATCTCATTGGCAGCTGCTCTGTCCTGTGCGACGTTCTTTTCGATGAATGAGACCCTATGCTCCTTCAGAAACATCTTGGCCATTGCGCAGTAGGGGCATGTTGGAGTTGTGTAAATTATGACTGTTGGTTGACCCTTGACCATCTGTACTCACCCTTTCTATATTCTATCTAATCCCTTTTATTTCTGCACGGTGGTTTTACTCATATTCGCTACCAAAATTAAGTTGTGCACTTTGGTTTTTGAAAACCTCAAGTATAAAGATGGAGATACAGTTTTGAAAATTGGAAGCAATATCCATAATTGAAAGAGGGGTTGAAACGCTTACTTCAACCCCAGCAGTATCTTTAATTCTGCGATATGCTCTTGCTCGTCCTGTATCACGTGTCTTACTCCGTGCTCGAGGGTGTAATACTCGTACTTCAAGTCAGCCTTGTTATTGCGTATCTCGTCAAGTATAGTCAGGTAGAAATCTACTGCTTCCTTCTCACCCTTCAGGTTTACCTCTAGGATCTCTTGGATAGTAATCGCGGGATAGGTTTTCGCTATGCCCATCGATGGTACTCCACCCAGGTAGTCTCCTATCAACTCTCTGAATACACCTTCGTGCTTTTCCTCGTCTCCGGCAATCTCTTTTAGCCTAGCTATTATCGGCTCGGCGTTAAGTCCGTCAACCAACTCTGCATGACTGAGATATTGAATTCTCGCTGCGTGTTCCAAATCTAAGGCCTTGTTCAGCATTTCCACCAATTTTTCTTTACTCAAATTAAACACCTCCCCTGTTTTCATAACTTCGTGAGCATTTGGCTTTTTATCTTTTTGCTTACCCAATTTTTTACTTTTAATCTGATGTTTCCTTAATCCTGTATTATTGCTGAATTCATAGCCAGCGGTATTTTTTTCCGATATTCCTGGGAGTAATTTTTAAAGCAAAAAATATAAATACCAGTATTTTCAACGTTTAGACATCGGAGGGATCAAATTGGCCGATACTATAGTGAATAAGTCGTTGGCTGAGATAAACGATCGGATCAGGCGAGGCGACGCTGTTGTAGTGACAGCGGAGGAGATGGTGGAAATCGTTCGAACCAAGGGCGAAGTCGAGGCAGCTAAAGAAGTAGATATCGTTACCACAGGGACCTTCGGAGCGATGTGTAGCTCCGGTGCGTTCATCAATTTCGGTCATGCCGATCCCCCGATCAAGCTTGGCGGGGGCGAGATATACCTGAACGATGTACCCGCTTATGCTGGACTTGCGGCTGTCGACACATATGTCGGTGCGACTTCGATATCCAAGAGCAGGGGTCTGGAATACGGCGGCGGACACGTGATCGAAGATCTCGTTCGAGGCAGAGAGATCGAGCTTCGCGGTACAGCCTACGGCACCGACTGTTATCCTAGAAAGGAGATAGAAACGACGATAACCGTCCACGACATCAACCAGGCTGTGCTCTGCAACCCACGAAACGCGTATCAACGCTACAACGTGGCGACGAACTCGCGCAACGAAACGATCTACACATACATGGGCACCTTGCTCCCCAACTATGGCAACGTGACCTACTCAGGTTCCGGCAGCCTGAGCCCGCTCCATAAAGACTTTAACTACGAAACAATCGGGATTGGAACGCGCATCTTCTTGGGGGGTGCTCAAGGCTATATTTTCTGGGAGGGCACTCAGCACGCCCCGACCAAGGCGATGGGCACCATCATGACCGTGGGGGACCTGAAAGAGATGGACGCACGCTACATCAGGGGGGCAACGATCGAAAAGTACGGCACAACACTCTACGTGGGGTTAGGTATACCAATCCCAATAATAAACGAGAGGGTCGCGAAGACCACCGGCGTCAGCGACTATGGGATAAAAACAAACATCTTCGACTACGGAGTTCCCAGGAGGGACCGTCCAATTCTGAGGGAGGTTACTTACGCAGAGCTGAAATCCGGAAAGGTTGAAATCAACGGCAAGGAAGTTCCCGTCAGCCCTCTGAGCAGCCTCAAGTGGGCGCGGGAAATTGCCAATACCCTGAAGCACTGGATCGATGACCAAAGATTCTTCCTCTCAGAGCCAGTAGAGGGGCTGCCCACGGACCAAGTTTTCAGGCCGATGAAACAGGTTACTGCCGTCCCGTTCGTGAAAGAAGTTATGACGCGAGAAGTCGTGACGGCAAAGCCGGAGGATCCTATAGCCCATGCAGCGAAAATATTTTCCGAACGGGGTTTCGACCACCTCCCGATCGTGGATGCCGGAGGGAAACTTGTGGGGATCGTGACCTCGTGGGATATTGCAATAGCCGTCGGAACTGGCAAGAAGAAATTGTCGGAGGTTCTAACCTCCAAGGTCGTTACGGCAACGGAGGATGAACCTATTGATGCGGTGGCAAGAAGACTTGAGAAACACAAAATATCCGGAGTCCCTGTGGTAAATGCCCGTGGCGAGCTAAGAGGAATCCTGACGAGTGAAAATCTATCCAAGCTGTTGGGGAGGCGAGGAAGATGACGAGAAAAGTGCTGTTGAGATATTCGACCCAAAAGGTAGGGGAACCCATCTTAGCTTCGGTGATAAAAAACACGCGAGTAGAACCAAATATCCTGTATGCTGAAATCAGTGCCAAAGGAGGGGAGATTCTCCTCGCGATAGACGCTCCGGACAAGGAGGTAAATCGTGCGATTGAGTTATTCAGGCAAAAAGGTGTGGAGGTCAAGGAGATTAAACGTGCCATAGAACTCAACCGGGACTCATGCTTCGACTGCGGGGCATGTCTCTCACTCTGTCCGACCAGTGCGCTGTACGTGACTGATGACAAGTCAGTCGAACTCGACGAGAACAAGTGTATTTACTGCAAGCTCTGCGTGCCGGCATGCCCGGTGCGGGCGCTCAAACTATCGAGGTTCTAGGTGATTCAGGTGTACTCGCAAACTTGGTCTTTCAAGGAGACCAACCTCCACATAAAGTGCGACGATGAGCGGGCGATAGATGTTGCAATCGACGCCGGTCTACGGGCCAGAAGCGAGGTCGAGCGATACGTCCTCGCACACCCGGAGTTTCGATGGTCGCTTGAACCCGTGAGGCTGGAGGGAGAACACCCGAAAGTCATCGAGCTCATGCTGAGGGCAGGGGAACTCGCAGAAGTCGGGCCTTTCGCAGCTGTTGCGGGGGCTATCTCACAGGTGGCGGCAGAGGCGGCAAGGAACGCTGGCACCAAAAATATTCTGGTGGAAAACGGTGGGGACATAGCCATAATCGGCACTAGAGATTTCCGCGTGGGAATCTTCGCGGGCGATGCAAGGAGTTCCGGAAAAATTGGATTTCTTGTTCGGGCTGGGGAGTTGCCGATAGGCATCTGCACTAGCTCGGGAACGGTTGGGCACTCGCTAAGTTTCGGAGAGGCGGACGCCGTTGTTGCGATTGCGCGCGAGGCATCGGTTGCGGATGCGGCAGCTACTTCGATAGCGAACGAGGTTAGTGGAGATGACATCAAATTGTCGATAGACAAGGGTTTGAGCCGGGCCGGGCACATTCCTGAAATTAGGGGCTGCCTGATTGCGAGGGGGGACCGCATCGGCACCTGGGGTGAAATTCCGGAGCTGATCCAAGTGACGCCCGAATCTCAGGAGGTCTTGGTTACCAAGAAAAAATATCAGAATTACCTGTTGGAATAGCACTCATTTTATGCTAAAGCTACAATGGGAGATGGGAAACAGATGGCAGTCGTCGTGAAATTCTTCGCAGGTTTTCGTGAGGCGACGGGAAAGGGGCAGGAAAGCGTTGAGGAAGTAAAAAATGTTGATTCCCTACTTGACGAACTCGTCCGCAGGTTTGGAGAAAAGCTGGCCGAACATCTTTACCACAGCGGCACGCGGGAGATCCGCAAAACTGTGAACATTTTGGTGAATGGCAGGGGACTAAATCTTCCTCACGAACTGGACGCGCCACTGAAAGACGGGGATGTGGTGGCAATTTTCCCGCCAGTTTCTGGGGGCTAGCTCACGCCAGAGGATTTTGACAGATACAGCCGCCAGATGAAAATTCCTGGCTTTGGTCGGACGGGACAGAGCAAGCTGAAGTCCGCCCATGTAGCCGTGGCGGGTCTTGGTGGACTCGGAAGCCCTGCCTCGATCTATTTGGCCGCCGCGGGAGTTGGGCGCATCACAATAATAGATGACGAGCGAATCGAACGTAGCAACCTAAACCGACAAGTGTTGCACTGGGAACCGGACATAGGCCAGTTGAAGGTAAAGTCCGCCAGCGAGAAGTTGAGGGCGATAAATTCTAGCATCAAAGTCGATGGGATATTTGTGAAGATAACCTCTGAAAATTTGGACCAGCTGATAAAAGGGACAGATGTAGTGGTTGACGGCACGGATAATTACAAAACACGTTATTTGCTTAACGAAACATGCGTACGAAATCGCGTTCCGTTCATACACGGCGCGGTGGAGGGTCTGGTGGGCCAGATGATGACAATCCTGCCGGGCAAAGGCCCATGCCTGAAGTGCGCCGTCCCCAAGGAGCCGCCCAAGAAACCCGTTTTCCCGGTGCTCGGAGCAACGCCCGGGGTGATAGGGTGCCTGCAGGCGATGGAGGCGATAAAGCTCATAACGGGAGTGGGCAAGCCTCTTGTGGGGAGAATGTTGATATTTAACGGCATGGATATGACCTTCGACGAAATAAAGGTAAAACGGAACCCTAGTTGCCAGGTATGTGGCAAACGGGGTAGGTGAGATGCGTATGCCGCGAATACCAAAGGAAAGGCTCAAGCGGTACATTGGCCTGAAGCGCGACTTCAAGGAGGATCGATACATAAACCTCCACCCCATCCAACGGGGAGGGGTGCTGACTCCGGAGGCGCGGGAGGCCCTGCTCGAGTTCGGCGACGGTTACTCCACCTGTGACTGGTGCCCTCCCAAACAGACGCGACTGGACGCGATCGAGAGCCCACCCATAGCCCAGTTCATGCAGGACTTGGCCGAATTTCTGAACATGGATGTGGCCCGTGTGGTTACGCGCTGCAGGGAGGCGAAGTTTATAGCATTCACGACATTGGGAGAACCCGGCGACTACGTGATTGTCGACGGCTTGGCTCACTATTCAACTTACATAGCTGCCGAACTCGCGAGGGTCAAAATCAAGGAGGTTCCTCACGGCGGTCACCCAGAGTTCAGAGTCGATTTGGATGCTTATGCCGCCAAGATAGAGGAGGTCAAACGTGAGACCGGAAAACTGCCAGCCGCGGTGCTGCTCACTCATGTCGATTACCTCTACGGCAACCTGAACGATGCAGCCGTCGTGGGAAAGATATGCAAGAAATATGGGGTTCCTTTCTTGCTAAACGCTGCATACACGGCCGGGGTCATGCCGGTGGACGGGAAGAAGCTCGGGGCGGACATAATCGTGTCAAGCGGGCACAAGTCGTGGGCAGCCAGCGCCCCGACCGGAATTCTGGCGATGAGGGAAGAGGTTGCGGATCGGGTGCTGGCGCGCTCGAAAATCATTGGGGACTGGAGCGGGCGAAAGTTCGGGCTCAAGGAGTACGCCCTGCTGGGTTGCACGGTGATGGGGGGGCCGCTCATTTCGCTGATGGCCTCGTTCCCTCATGTGGTCGAGCGGGTCGAGCGCTGGGACGAAGAGGTGGAAAAGGCCAGATACCTGATTGAACAGCTCGAGCGGATCGAGGGCACCCATCAGCTCGGGGTCAAGCCCAAACAGCACACCCTCACCCACGTGGAGTCGGAGGGATTCTACAGGGCCTCGGAAAAGCACAAGCGGCGCGGGTTCTTCCTCTATGATGAGCTGAGGAGTAGGGGCATAGTCGGGGTGCAGCCTGGGCTAACGAAGCACTTCAAGCTCAACACGTACGGGCTTTCCCGTGAGAAAGTTGAGCGAGTCGCGGAGGCGTTTCTCGAGATAGCAGGGAAACAGGGGCTGAAGGTCGAATAGAGAAACCATCCAGTCGTTTTTTTACACGTATCATTCGGATAATATTTGCTCGACCTGCTCCCGCCAAATACACATCTCGCAGTCTTCGCTCCTATGTGGTGGGGTTTCCCTCTCCAAGATTTGCTTGGCTCGCGCGAGGACCGGAGGTACGCGGCTGGGGTCTACATCGGCCCGCACAGGAGTTATCTTGAACGGGAAGAGCCCCTCTGAGATCTCACCGTGGGCAGGGGTAAAATACAGTAGAATGCCGCCCTCCACGGGTCTGAGGCCATTTTTGTCGAGGAGATATGCGTAGCCATCAAGTTGCATCTGGTAGTAGTTTGGAATCTCCTCTGGTGGCTTGCCCGTTTTGTAGTCGATGATGTGGTACTTTCCATCCGGGGTTCTCACGAGAGCGTCGAGTATTCCCTTGAGTGTAACGCCAGTGCTCGGGTCCCTCATCCTCAGGGTTCGGCTGGCATCGAGGAGCGTGCCGCGCACAGGGAACCAAGAGGGAAGGTTGGAACTTCCGATGAACTGACGCATGTATCCCTTTATCACGGAATCCATCTGTGACGGGATGCCAGCGAATATGGACGGTGGCGAGCCGACCTTCTCCGAGAGCCAGAAGCAGAGTGGACAGTCGAGGGCCGATTGGAGGCTGGTAACGCCGATCTCTATTGGTTCGGACATGGTGCTCCCGTTACTAATTGGGGGCAATCATTTAAAGTGGGTTGCAGTTTGACCTTTCATCACAACATGCCAGCCATTTCCGGTATCAAGCGTGTATAAGATGCCGTGCTCTCCTGTCCATTTCCAAGCGCGTTCACCGAGTTTCGGGAATGTATTGAACTCGGCATTGCCCAAAAGTTCGCAAATGAAATCCTCTTGGAACTGACGACCTGAGAGTGCATTTAGGCAGTTTCTCATCTTGGTGAAGTTAAATGATGTCCCACATTCTCTGCATTCCCATTGGTGTTTCTTCACTTTCTGCAGAGCAACGTAGCAGCATTCCGGACATGTTAGTTCCATTTTGGCACGCGATCCAATCTGATCCAAAAAGAGACATTTAAGGTTTCCTGATCCGGTAGATTCCCTTCCCTAAAAATTCAACAATGTCGTAATCTCTCAAAACCTGCAACTGCTGACGAATTTTGGGGCGAATGTGCCTGTTCTTGGGGTGAAGTTTCGCTAAGCGAGTTTCAAACGCATAGACATCTGCAAGCGTGAAAGTTTCTTTGCTCAGTTGTCTAACACATGCAAGTACGTCCGCTAACCAACCACGAGAGTAAACCGATTGTTCGCGTAGAAACAAGAACCGATTCCATAAATCTCTTACCGTAGCTTTTGGTATTTCATGTCCATCTTCTAAAATTGGAATCCGAGCATCCGATGGCAAGCTTCCCAAGAGAATGTTCGAGCCTATCCAACCGCGTCTTCTAGCACGTTCGCTAAGGGGCTTCCGCCGCTCGATTAGCGATTGCGTCATGAAATGTTTTGGCACCACAAAAAGGTTCGATACTTTCAGCTTTTCAAAATCATATTGAAGAAAGAGGAAATTTGGGATAGTTCCAGTTCGGATGGCTTCAATTTTTGGTTCGTAGGCGGAGTTCATCACGCGATTCCCGAAGGGATGGCTTTGACTCTTTAGTTGATACGGTTCGTCGCATTTAGGGCAAGTGAAATCGACAACACGTTTTCCTTTGGGCATGGGATTTAAATTATCACTCGGGCATGCGGGACAGTACAAATTCTCCTGAACCCACGTTTCTGTCAAGACCCGCGCTCGCTGGGAGAAACTATTGTAGGCAGCGGCTACGTCTGTTTTTAGTTCTAACCTCAATCGCGCCCCCGGATAAACTAGACGACAAGCGATCTAAAGATCTTGTGTTATACTGCGAAGTGAACTACTCTTCGATATCCCATCACAAAAATGATATTATGAGATAAAACAGTCCGATCGCAAATATCGGGATATACACGTAAAGTATCTCTTTCCGTTTTAACAATACCCCCAAAGAAGCCAAAGTCGCCGACACGTTGAAGATTAGTGCCTCGGTGGGGCGCCTTCCCACAATTACACACCAAGCGGGGGAGGCTGTGCCCATAACTTAATGGCCTTTCCACAACTTATAAATGTTCACGATATAATGAACATTTAAGGGATACGATGTTACCGAAACGAATAATAATCGAGGGGAAAACAGAGCGGATAGTTAGGCTGCTTTTGACCCACCAAGATAAGAGGTGGACCCAGCGGGAGCTAGCTCGCAATGCCAACGTTTCTCTTGGTCTAGTTAATAAATTGGTCAAGTGGTTGATGCTGGAGGGGATCCTTGTGAAGGCCTCCTACTACCAAAAATTTTACGTTTTAGATCGTTCGAGGCTCTTATCAAATTGGGCCGCCCAGCGAAAGCTCCCAAAAGCACGAATTCACTCGCTTGCCACCTCTCCAGAAGATGTTGAGGATATTCTGCGGGAACAAGAGGGCTACTTCATGACGTTGTTTCGTGCTGCTTGGCATCGGATACCACACTACCGACCAGCAGGGTTGGAACTCTACGCCAAGCCGGAGGTCGTTAGTACTGTTATTAGACATTTCCCTCGGGGGAGCGGGGCAACGCTGATCGTTTATTCCTACGATCGTTTTGTGACCGAGGACGCGGAGAAAATCAACGGATTGAATCTTGTCTCACCAGTTCAAAACTATGTCGATCTAGTCGCATTTGGCGGCATTGGCACAGAGGTGGCGAAAACGCTTGCTGTCAAGTATAAACTGGTGTCTGAATGAGCATATACGACCAAGCGCGAGAGTATCTCTTGAAACTGGCTAAGGGGCAACGGGCTGGTGGATTTACCTTAGTCCTAATTGGGGGCTGGGCGATCTGGCATTACAACCCTTACCTAGAATCGAATGATGTGGACTTGCTAGTAGAGAAAGAGAAGTATTGGCGGCTTAAGAAATTTTTACATGCCCTGGGTTTCACGGAAACGAGGGGGAAACTGGCAAAAAAGGGCTTCACAATAAAGACGCCTGAGGGGAGCATCGATGTCGACGTTTACGAAGATAAGATAGGCCCCATAGAAGTTGGACACATTTTCCGGAATCGGCAATGGGTGGTAACGAGGATGGGCGACAAGGAGGTTAAGGTAGCTAATCCAACCGTCCTACTGATAACGAAGCTCATCGCCGCAAAGGAGAGGGGGTTGGAAAGACGAAGCGCAAAGGGTATGAAGGATTTGACCGACACATTTGCACTGCTTCAGACGCAATTAAATGTTGTGAACTGGGAGATAGTTCGTAAACACGTTAGCCCAGCGATCATTAGAGACGTTTTGGCCGCAGTGTTTAGTAATTATGGTGCGGTTAAACGATCTTTTCCAGCGCTTAGTTTTGGAGAGTTTAACAGCATGAAAAAGCGACTGAAGAAGGAAGCCGTAATCTAGCTAGTGCGAGATTTTTTAGGGTATATACTTCGGAACGTTAATCTACGTTAACCCACATGCTTTATCACAAAAACGACGTTATGAGATAGAACAATCCGATCGCAAATATCGGGAAGTACACGTAGAGAACCTCTTTCCGTTTTAACAATATCCCAAGAGAAGCCAAAGTTGCCGACACGTTGAAGATTAGTGCCCCGGTGGATCTGAGATCCGCCACCTTGCCCCATGCCGCCGCTGAACTCAATGCTTCCTCGTAGCTGTTGTAATACAAATTCGCCTTGTTCTCCGCGTTTTCAGCCTCCAATAATTCGGAATTTGACAGCGCTAAAGATGTATACCACAAGTTTTCCAAATAGAGCCTAATATTCTCATTGCTCTCCCTCTCGGCGTAGGCCAAATACATCGCGGCCTGCGTCAAATACGATTGCGCCTGAACCCTAGAGGTGGACGCTTCCGTAGCTGATTCCAACCGCAACATCATGAAGCCTAGGGCAGCCGTTTTGCGGTCGCTCGCCTCACCGCCAGCTTTACCGGAGGTGATCCAGCATGCCGCCGCAAGCAATGCCGCTAATGTAACAAGTATCGCGGCGATGTTGACAAATTTCGGTATCTCGACCCATTTCTTCCTAATTTTTTCACCATCCATAAACCGATTTTATCGTGGAAAACAGGGAAATTAAAGTTTTTGTTACGCTACACGGCCTTTCAGGTATTTCAATAGATGCCCCTGATCCGATGCCCTCAGTCTTTCCCCGACCAGTCTCGTCAGATCAGACACGCCCTCGCCCGTCTTTGCAGATATAGGCACCACGACATCGAGCCACTGTCGCCAAGGAGGGGCCAGTCCGAGCTTCTCGCAGATGTCGTCGAGCACACCATCGCGCTCCTCTGGATAGATGAGGTCTATCTTGTTCACGACCACGATTGGGTTGAGCCCCAGCTCTTGAAGAAAGGAAAACATCTCCACATCAACGGGGATCTGTCCGCGGCTCTCCCACCGCTCGACTATCTCGGAGAAGGCGCGGGCATCTATCACCTCCAGGGCGAGCAGGGTCTTCTCCCGGTTCTGCTCCAAATACCTGACAATTTCCGTCTTGGTGCGATCCTGCTGCTCGCGGCTCACGCCCGCCATGAAGCCGAACCCCGGCATGTCGACCACGTCTAGTCTGCCGCAGCGATACCTAGAGATCCTCCGCGTGACCCCGGGCCGCCTTCCGACCAGCACCCGCTTTCCAGTGAGCTGCCTGATAACACTTGACTTCCCGACGTTCGAGCGGCCGACGAGTACCAGCTCCATCTCGACCCCAGTCAACTCTCAGCGGTGGGTTTAAACTAAATTTGGTTTTTGAGCATGCATCCGTACGATCTCGAAAAAGGCATGCCCTCATTTGGAAAAGTTCAGATTAAACATTCGTCATCACTGGGGAGATCGTGACCTCGTCCTTATGCTTGAGCTTGGTGTGAATCCCACGAATCTGCTGAACCCGCCGG
>CAZKGC010000013.1:0-19350 GCA_964552335.1 Hadarchaeota archaeon (SeqCode) | reverse complement strand
CAAAAATAAAAATATCTGATGGGAGCTAAGCCTTTATTCCCTTGACGACATACAGGGCCGCCAGATTCTTATCGTGAGTGTCGAAAATCTCTTGACCTCGTATCCCTAGAAAATACCCGCCGGTTGCGGTGAAGAATTTTGAGATGTATTTCTCTATCTCCTTTGGATTGGTGTGTTTTATTCTTCCGAAGTATGAACCCAGTCTCTGGACATGGGATTTGAAGTATTCCGATCCGGGATTTAATATCATAGCCACAAATTTACCCCCTGGCTCCAAGATTCTAGCCACCTCATCCACGGCCTTTTTGTAGTCTTCAAAAAACTCCAAAGTTGTCACAATAAAAGCGCCTTCGAAAGATCCACCGGGAAAACCGAGATGCTCTGCATCGCCGAGCACAAACTTTTTACTACTCCTTTTTCTTGCCTCTTTCAATGCCTCATCTGAGCTATCGAGACCGATTATGTTCAGCTCGGATAGTATTTCCTCAAAATAGCCGATTCCGCACCCGATATCGAGGATCCTTTTTCGTCCCTTTAACTCGTTCCTTAAATACTCGGCTTCTTTGATCAGAATTTTCTTACCAAATTCGCTGTTGTAAAATCGCGCAAACTTTTCAATATCGCTCGCTTTCATCATTCAACCACCAACTCGCATCCTACACATTGTTTTGGAAATATTTGCGTTATTCCCCTTTATTTCAACAATTTACATTCTCAAACGATAATTATTTATGTGCAATAGCAAATAAAAGCTATTCTGCAAAGAAGTGAAATAATGGGGGAAAGAGCGAAAGAAATGCTGAAGCAAGAGGAGCTTATCAGAACCCGAATGGCTAAAATTAAAAAGAAAATAGCGATACTGAGTGGAAAGGGTGGAGTTGGCAAGAGTACCGTAACCGCCAATCTGGCCATTGCGCTGGCACGAAAGGGTCACAAGGTTGGAGTTTTAGATGTTGATATCCACGGCCCGAGTATTCCCAAAATACTTGGCGTGAGAGGCCGAAAACTTGTTGCTGGACCACCGGGAATTTTTCCGGCAAAGGGTCCACTTGATATTAGGGTGATCTCTATGGATTTCCTACTCCCGGACGATGAAACTCCAATCATCTGGCGCGGTCCGATGAAGATGGGTGCGATTAAGCAGTTTTTGATGGATGTGGTTTGGGGCGATCTAGATTTTTTACTCATAGATTTGCCGCCCGGTACTGGAGACGAGCCGCTCAGCATTATGCAGTTGATTCCTGATCTCGATGGCATCTTGATGATAACCGCACCTTCCGAGGTCTCACAAATAGTCGTCAAGCGAGCCATCGGTTTTACAAGAGAATTGCATGCGCCATTAATTGGAATCATCGAAAACATGAGCGGATTTGTCTGTCCAAAATGTGGTGCAGAATTCGATGTTTTTGGGGCTGGTGGCGGGCAAAAAATATCAGAGGAGCTCAGCGTGCCATTTTTGGGCAAGATTCCAATTGATCAAAAAATATGTGAGGATTCAGACCGCGGGACACCTTTCATCATCGAGCACCCCGGTACGCCAGCGGCTAAGTCTTTCATGCAGATGGTGAACAGGATAGAAGACTCTTTGAAACAAGAGCCATAAAACAAGTGAGTGAACGGTTAAGGTAGATAAAATGAGCGAGCTTCTCTGGATTCTGGTGGCGACTTTTATCGTTAGCTTGATTTCATTCATCGGAGCCGCCACGCTGGTATTGTCGGAAAAGCGGTTGAAGAAGATATTGCTGGCGCTCGTTGGGTTCGCTGCTGGAGCCTTGATTGGGGGGGCGTTTCTGCATCTGTTGCCAGAATCGATAGAGAGAAGCGCAGCTGGTGATCTCCACAATATTTTTCTGACAGTCGTACTCGGATTCATAATCTTTTTTGTTCTGGAGAAGTTACTCTGGCGCCACTGCCACGAAAAAGCATGCCCAATTCACGTGTTTGCCTATCTCAACCTCTTCGGCGACGGCGTGCATAACTTCGTCGACGGCTTGATCATGGCTGCCAGTTTCGTTGTAAGTATCCCTCTCGGTTTAATCACTACGCTGGCAATAGCTGCTCACGAGATTCCTCAAGAGCTAGGTGATTTTGGCGTCCTTGTCTACGGCGGCCTCAAGCCACGGAGAGCACTGTTGTTAAACTTTGTAACTGCGTTGACGGCGGTCGCGGGAGGGATCGCTGGATATTACCTCTCCCCGTACCTCGGAAGCGCGATGATCTATCTGCTGCCTTTCGCTGCAGGCGGATTCCTATACATAGCTGCGTCCGACCTGATCCCCGAGCTACACAAAGAGGCAAACGTGGTAAAAACTGTGATGTCTTTTACGTCATTTTTGGCAGGGATCATTCTAATGTGGGGCATCAAGTTGATATTTGGTGGTTGAGAACGGTCAAGGGTAGGGAAATGAGCGAGCTTGAAGAAATCCGCAGACGGAAACTGAAAAAGCTGGAGCAAAGGTATCTGAAGAAACCAGCGGCGGACAAACCATCGGTCGATAAACCAGTTGAGGTTGAGGACGGAACCCTTGACCAGTTTGTTAAAACTCATCCAGCAGCCGTGGTGGACTGCTGGGCCCCCTGGTGCATGCCTTGCCACATGATCGCCCCAACTATTGAAAAGTTGGCAAAGAAGTACGCTGGGAGAGTTACCTTTGGAAAGCTCAACGTCGATGAGAGCAAAAAAACAGCACTGAAATACCAAATAATGGCAATTCCAACCCTTTTGCTCTTCAAAAATGGGAGACCGGTGGACCAAGTCATCGGGGTCTTGCCCCCAGAAGCACTGGAACAGAAGGTGGCAAGGCTACTGGACTAATGGCTTCGAGGTGTGGGTCTGTGGTCGACTGTGCTTCCTGTGATAAGAAACCCTGTGCAAGGGGCGAGCCCTGTCTAGTAGGAGGGGCGTTGAAGAGCCGTGCGGTGGAGGAATACAAGAAAAAGGAAAACCTCGCGCTGTATCAGAAGTCCAGCTCGCTGGAAATCGAGGCGTACATGAAGTACCCGCGGGTAAAAGAGCTGATAAGACTGGCTGAAGAAATGAAATGGAGAAAGCTGGGGATAGCCTTCTGCATTGGCCTATCGGAAGAGGCGAGGAGGCTCGAAGAACTCCTGAGTTCCCACGGCTTTGAGGTTCACTCGGTGGTATGCAAAGTCGGAGGGGTCGGGAAAAGGGAGCTATCGCTCGACCGGAAAGATGAGGAAACTGCCTGCAACCCGGTCCTCCAAGCCATGGTGCTTAACGAGACCGGGACGGATTTGAATATAGTAATGGGGCTTTGCGTGGGGCACGACATACTGTTTCAGGCATACTCCAAAGCCCCGACGACCGTGCTCGTGGTCAAAGACAGGGTTCTGGCACATAATCCAGTTGGGGCCCTTTACTCAAGATATCACTTCAAAGCTCTGATGGGGAAGAAAAGTGAGAAGTGAACCCCGCGAAGTGGTTTACGGGCCGGTTTCCTCTTGGCGGCTGGACAGGTCACTAGGCATAGACCCGCTTTGCGCGGACAGAAAAATCTGCTCGTTCGATTGCATGTACTGCTCGCTCGGAAAGACTGTTGATAAAACCGTAGAGCGGAGAGTTTTCGTTCGCGCAGAACTCGTTGAAGAGGAATTGAAGAAAGCCCTAGCGGCGGTCGAACCCGATGTCGTGACCTTCTCAGGAACCGGTGAGCCTACTCTCGCGAAGAACATCGGCGAGCTCATAGAAGTAGCCAAAAGCGTTTCAAATCTTCCAATCGCTGTGCTGAGCAACTCTTCGCTCTGGTTCAGGAAAGACGTGCGGAAATATCTCGCGAGGGCTGATATCGTGAAGGGAAAGCTCGACGTGCCAAGCGAGGAACTCCTAAGGCGGGTTAACCGACCCCATCAGCAGATCTCCTTTTCGAAAATCGTGCGCGGGATGCAGAAGTTTCGGCGGGAATTCAGCGGAAAATTCGCGTTGGAGGTGATGTTTGTCCCGGAGAACAGACCTTTCTCTAGAGAGATTGCAAGCATCATGAGAACGATCGGGCCGGACGAGGTTCAAATCAACACTCCCCTCAGGCCCAGCCCAGTAAGACCTCTGACCCCTGAAGAGCTGAAGGAAGTTCAGCGTGATTTCGAAGGGATGAACTTTGTATCGGTCTACGAGGTGAAAAAGCCTGAAGTGAAAAGGACGGTGGGGCCGGAGAAATTGCGGGTGCTCAAGCGAGTTGAATAGCAACACCCTCTGGAGGGCTCGCTATCCAGCGATTGGTTTTGGATTTTCCATGCATGCGATGCACGCTTTAGCTATGAACGTGAGCAGGAAGGTTTTCGTCATCAAGTGAATTAGATACATTCCTTTTCTTGTGACTTGAACATTATCCCCCTTAACCTTTATAATTCCAAAGAGTTTGAGCCAGCGCAGAAATGACTTGAATTTCTCGTCGACATCCATGCTGAAGCGCTTCCTGAATTCACGCTTGTCGAATCCCATCTCGTAAAGCGACATGGACAGCCATCTCGCCGCGACACCCTCCAGCTGGAACTCCGCCCCAATCGTTATTGGCAGGGCCCCCTCTCCCACCGTTTGGATGTACTCCTCGACCGAAGCGGTGTTGGCGTAAAAGTACTGGTCTACAGAGCTCATCGCGCCCGCGCCTATCCCGATGTATTCATCGCGCTCGACCGATCCGTACTTGTCGATCCCCCGCTTTATGAAGCTCCAGACCGAGCACGGCTCATAGTCCGCATCTGTGAAGAAATCCACGATAGTTTTGTACATGCGCTTTTCGATTTTTTCACTCGGCAGCCCCACCTTCCCCTCCTTCTTGTCGCGGTACATCTTGCAGTAGGGGAACAGGAGGAGGGGATAAGTTGTAACCTGCGGCACACCCTTTTCGACGGCTATCTCAAGATCTCTCTTCAAACTGGCGAGGGATTGGGTCGGCAGGGAAAACATCAAATCGATGCTGAAGGTGTCGAATTCATCGTTGTCCATAACAAGCTCTATCGCATCGAGTGCCTGTTTTGCGTCGTGGCTTCTCCTCCCTATTGCTTTCAAGATCTCGTCGCTAAAGGATTGGACTCCCATGCTGAGCTTGCTCACGCCCGCGTCCAGCAACAGCTCAAGAGTCTTCTCGTTCAAATCGTCGGGATTTGATTCCACTCCTATACTTGTGCTCACATCAAAGGTGTCCTGAGCATGCATGAGGATCTCGGCAACGCCCTCAGGCATGATGGTTGGGGTCCCCCCACCCACATAGATAGAATCTATCCTCACGCTGCCTAGCCTCTCCCGGTAGAGGTCTATCTCCCTCTTCACGGCATCCACATAGGGTCGCTCAAGCTTTGGATCCCAAGGATAGCGTATGTAAGCGCAGAATGGACATGGGGCCTTGCAAAAGAGTATGTGGATGTATAAGCCGATTTCTTCCTTGTCATGTAGGAGTTCAGGTTTGGTTCTGGAAAACCTGACATTTCCGACTTTTTTCCTAGTCATCCTTTTAATCATATAATTGAGCATGTCGTCGCCATGATTTAGTATCACTTTTTTTAATAAAAGTATTACTTTAAAGTCAGGCTATTATTTTGGATTTGTCCGTGCAGCCCGAACATGCTGCAATCTTTTTGTTAGCCCTGAGGCTCGGTCAAAAGAAATTTTCAGGTATCTAAAGATATACGCCCTGCTATGGGAAACCTTATCCCATGCGCAAAAAATGAAGGAGGAGAATGCTCAACCGCCAAAGACAACTTTTATTGCCCACATCAAAATGATCCCAACGAGAAACGAAGCGAAAGACACCACAGTCCTGACGGTACTCTTCTCTTTGTGCAGCTCAGGGACAAGGTCGGAGGCTGCGATGTAGAGGAATCCTCCTGCGGCGAAGGGTAACAGAAATATCATCGCGCCCCCCAGGTACGGGAAGAGATAATAACCTATGATGCCTCCCGCCACTGCCGTCAACGCGGTTACAAAGTTCAGCGCCAGCGCTTTTCGTGGTTTAAAGCCGCCGTAGATGAGAACTCCAAAATCGCCAAGTTCCTGCGGGATTTCGTGCGCCGCAATGGCCAAAGTCGCGATAAGGCCGAGCGGGATGCTCACCATAAAACTGCCGGCCATGACCAGACCGTCGATGAAGTTGTGTACGCTGTCGCCGAAAAGATTTATGTAGGCGAAGGTGTGGATGGGACAAGTTTTTTCATGGCAGTGGCGCCACAACAATTTTTCTAAAACAAAAAACATCATGAAACTTGCTAAGACCATCAGAAAGAGGTTCGTTACAGCGCCGGGCTGGGTTTCTATCGCCTCTGGCAACAGGTGCAGAAAGGCCCCGCCCATCAGCGCCCCGGCGGAAAAACCGACCAGAACGATCAATATTCTCTTCAGCAACTTTTCAGACATGGCCAGAGTAACGGCGCCTATGAACGATATCGAACTGACCATGAATGTGGCGACGAGTATCCAAGAGAGTTCGTTCATTTTAGGCCCCTTTTCAAATCCTTTTTTGTTTACCTGATTTTATAACTTTCACAAGTTGCCCTAACGAACCTTTTTTGCCCAATATGGGGTTTTAAGGTCTTCAAAGGCTGATAACGCGGCAACTGCACCCCCGGAGCAGGCGACAACTATCTGTTTCACCCCGGCCGTCACATCGCCTGCGGCGTAAACTCTGGGGATGTTCGTCCGCTGAGTTTTGTCGGTTATGATGTAGCCCTCCTCGTTAAGTGAAACTCCGATTTTCGCCGCGAGTTCGCTGTTTGGATCCTCTCCCACCGACACGAAGACTCCTGCCACCTCGAGATCTTTTTTTGTTTTTTCTTTCATGTCGTAAACCCTAATCCCTTTGACGAAATTATCGCCTATTATCTCCTCCACCACGGAATTCAATATTATGTGAACTTTTCCCTCCAACTTCTTTTGAAAGTAATCCCCCGCCCTGAGCTCGCCACTTCTGTGAATCAAGGTCACATCGCACCCCAAGCTGTCGAGATGGATCGCGTACATGACAGCAGCGTTTCCTCCGCCAATCACCGCCACCTTCTTGCCCTTGAAGAGGAAACCATCGCAGGTGGCGCAGTAGGACACGCCTTTGCCCAGCAGCTCCGCCTCCCCTTTCACCCCTAGTTTTCTGTGGGTCGTGCCAGTCGCAATTATCAAGGCCTCGGTGGAGTACTCGCCCTTGTCGGTTTTGACCAAGAAATTTGTTCCCACATCAATGTCATTCACGGTTTCGAATTCCTTGATTTCGACATATTTCGCCGCTTGCGCCTTTAACTTCTCTACAAGTTCCATACCTTTTATCGGGTCCAAGCCCGGGTAGTTCTCGACTAAGGGGGCCTCCCCTGCGCGCCCTCCAGCGATCGTTTTCTCCAATATCACCGTCTTCAAACCACTTCTAGCACCATATATTCCAGCGCTCAGGCCTGCGGGTCCTCCACCTATCACAATCAGCTCATATGACATTGTATCTGCCATTTAGGATCTTGATTACTTATACCACTCCTAATTTATTCTTTCGCAAAAACTCTTTCAATTCGTGCCGACCTTAATATTTCAACTTTTTCCATGCGTCTCCGCTGGTGGCTATCAGCGCGGCCATTCGTGAGGCTTGGGCATTAGACGGCATAATTATAACACTGGCTTTTTCCAGTTTCTCGCGCTGCAATGGCAAATTTTGTGGGTCTTTAGAGGTTCCGACTATAGACGCTACAACGCTCAGATGTCCACCGCCGCGATCGGTTATTTGCTTGGCTTTCTCCACAGCTCGTGCCATCTCCCCGGCAGGATCCGGGTGTGCCCCGTGTCCCAGTATAACATCCAGCGCCACCACGGCCGCCTCCCAGCATTTCGCCTCCTTTAAAAGCCGCTCACATCTCGGGCGTAGGTCGATTGCTGGATGATTTTTCCCGGAGAGATCGGGCGCCCCCATGTCGACGCAAGCGTGACCCCGGCTAGAGTGTGCGTCCGGCAATCGTGATCTTAGTTCCAACGGAACATTGGATCGGACAGTTCCCACAAGTTTCAGCAGGATAACTTGGGCTTCCGTGCACAGCATCCCTCCTGAATACAGCCCGCGGATGTAGCGCTGTCCGTAGCCGAAGCGCGAGTATTCTGACTTTGCGATTTTCTCAATCTGATCAAGCGGAAGCGCAAAAATCGTCTCGCCAAGATTGCGCTTTTTGGCGAGAGAGATAGCATGAGTCGCTGCTTCCTCGAGCGTTTGAGCAGGGACCACGCCATTCGGGAATTTGACTACTCCTCCTGCTCCCAAGAAACAGACCACCGCTGGTTTCCCGGCGCCCTTGACCGCATCGAGCACTCTGCGGGCAACGGTGGTAGTTGGAAACCGAGCAGCCACCAGAATTACCCTAGTTTTGTCATCCGCCGCGAGGAATTTCAATGCCGAGAGAATCCCTGTCCCACCGATCTTTTGGGAAAGATCTCTGGTGCCTACCCCAAATGCATGTGAGATCCCAACTTTGTCCACGAGGCATGAAAGTTCTTGGATCCCGCTTCCCGTGTTGCACGCGATCCCTATGGGCCCACGTCGGACGGAGTTCCAGATCCCGAAGCCTTCCCCATCCACAATTGAAGTACCGCATTCAGGGCCGAGTAGAAGCAGCCCGCGCTCGGACGCCTGATGTTTGAGTTCCGCCTCCTCAGTAAGCGTGATACCGGTGCTCAGGAGTACAACATGTTTCCCGGTTCGCAGCGCGCCCATCGCCTCTTGAACGGCGGAGGGACCCGGGGCGGAAATTGCTATAGCTTCGGTCATCTCATCCTAAGTAGAGTTTTCGCCCACGGGATTAAAAGGTCCCGCCGTTTGTCACATCTCTTCCAAAAAAACTTAAGCCAGATTGCGGAGGGAAAGAAGGTGAGTAAGTGCGGAACAAGGCGGCGATGTACCTAGCGATTGTCGCGGGGATTCTGCTGCTGGGAATCGGAGTCACGGGCGCGGCTACTTGGGGGACGATACGAAATTTTGTCGTGACCTTCCTTGGGGACAACTGGGCGATAATACTGCTATTCCAAGTGCTGATTATAATAGCGTCCCTCGGAGGGGTGGCTGTGATATGCGGCGGAATCCTCATCGGAGTTGGGCGAACCTCCGTCGGCAAGCTGTTAATTGGGCTGGGCACTGGAACGGGACTAATCGGACTGATTCTCGCGATAGTGTTGCCCGGTTTACAACAGGGGGGCATGAAGCTCGCTTTGGGAACGAGTAGCGGAATAGTTGGGATAATACTTTCGATATTGGCAAGGATGATAGCAAAATAATCAGACTGACTTGTCAGCGTACACCGTTGGGTCTTTGGCGCCTGCTTCCTTGAACGCACGCTTTCGGTTTCGGCACGATTCGCAGCGCCCACAGTGTACCTTGAGGTTTAGGTAGCAGCTCCATGTCAGCTCGAGAGGTACTCCGAGCTTAACTGCCAGCTTTATCGCCTCTGCTTTCGTTTTGTCCCCCAACGGGTTCCTGACGCTGAGCTTGGATTCGGTGCCTGACGATATCGCCTGCGAAATTGCGGACACAAACTCCTGCCTGCAGTCCGGGTAAAATCTCGCATCTTCACCATGGGCGCCGTAAAAAATTACATCAGCCCCGATAGCCGCAGCGTAACCGGCGGCAATCGAAAGGAGGATCCCGTTTCTGAAGGGTACTATCACACTCTGCTCGAATCCCTCTGGCATCGGCATATTCTTGTCGAGGAGCGCGGTAACACCTGAGCCGTAGAGGTCTCTCAGGAAGGAAATGTTCACAACTCGGTGCTCTTTTGCTCCCAGCGCCTTGGCGATCTTTTTGGCGCTCTCAAGCTCCTTGGTCGCTATCTGCCCGTAATCGAAGGAGAGGCAGTATAGCTCGTAACCTTCACGCTTTGCTATCGCTGCCGCCACAGCGCTGTCGGGCCCACCTGAGACTAAACAAACCGCTTTCATCCCAGACCCATCTCTATTCGCATATGTGGGGTTAAAATAATTAGCACAAGACTCAATCTGAAGTTAATTTGTTTACAATTTTTCTTATTACTGGAATTATCAGTAAGGATATTATCCCCCTGAAGACCAGAGTGGGTTGGTTCCATGATAACAGCAAAAGCCGCGATTTTCGACCTCGATTGCACGCTCGTCGATACACTAAGGCGATTTTTTAATCTGTTCAATGAACTGCTAGTTGCGCGCGGGAAGAAACCTCTCTTATGGAACAAATTTTTTGAGATTTACGTCGCGGATACCCTCGATGATTTGATCGCCAAACCCCCGGATAGGGAACGAGAAAGAAAATTGCACGAGTTCTGGATGGAGTTCCTTCACAGGTATCGTGATGGCGACCCGAATGGCAGACTCATTCCTGGTGTTGTAGAGATCTTTCAAGACCTTTCGGAGAAGGGAATTCCGATCGCTGTCATCACGAGTTGTATCGTTCCTGCGGCCAAGTTGAGGAAGGAACTGACGAGGTTTGGGATCGGCAAATTTGTGAGGGCAATCGTTACTGCTCAAGATGTCTTGAAGAACCTAGAAGCGGGAAACCACTTCTCTAAACTCGAGATATTTGGGCTGGCTGCTGAAAAGCTTGGAGTCGACCCTGAGGATTGCGTGGTCGTGGGCGACTACTGGAACGACATAAGAGACGGCAAGGCGGTTGGCGCGAGGACGGTGGCGGTGCTGACGGGTCAGATGCGACGGGAGCTTTTGAAAAAGTACGGTCCGGATGCCATAATCGAAAGTGTTCTGGAGCTGCCAAAAGTTGTCGAGTTAAAAACTTGAATGCTTAAAACGCTTGATATGGTGCCAACGGGAAACTTTAAGTTGGCTAAGTAGAGGGAGGGTTGGGAGAGATTATGTACAAGAAGATGCTTTTGTGCATAACCGAGGCTACACCAAAAGAAGTGGCCCAGGCCGCGGTCAAGCTCTGCTCCAACGATACCGAAGTTTACGTGCTGCATGTCGTCCATCTCCTGAGCGACTTTGTCAGGAATGAAGTTTCAGATAAATTCTCTTGGGTGACCGATCTCTTCAAAAAAAGCAGGTCTGAAGAGCCAGCTTGAGATAGTCGAGTCCACGGACATCAAAAACGCGATCATCTCCTTCGCCAAGAAAAACTCCTGCGACGCAATAGTGACCGGCACAATTCCACGGAAGGGCTTGCTCGGCTTTTTCTCGGAAAGCATCTCCGACTACTTGGTGAAAAATGCCCCGTGCACGGTCATCCTCGTGAGAAAAGCTGGGCAGCCGGTGTGACGTTGGAGCACCGAGGACACATCGGGTGTTGCTTTTGGACGTTTTATCCTTAGTACCTGTCGCTGTTTTCGTCCTGACGATTTATCTTGTTTACAAACACCCGAGTGTAAAAATTCCCTTCACATCCAGATATGTCCACATCGACTACGGCTACGCCCCGATCATCGGAGTGATCCTGCTTTTCCTGACCTTCTCCATCGGCGTTGATTCAATCTGGCGTGGGGTCATGGGGGTCGGGAACATCAGGCCCTATAGCATACTGGTTATCATCGTATCTTTTTCTTACATCTGCGTTTCTCTCGACTACACAGGCTTCTTCGAGTACCTCTCCATGCGCGTGGTCAGAATCTCTAGGGGTTCTGGGAAAAGGCTCTTCATCTATACCTTCCTGTTCGCCAGCTTCCTCACCCTCTTCACGGACAACAACATCGTCATCCTCACAATGACTCCGATTATAATCTACACATGCAGGGCCGCGAAGATAGATCCAATCCCATTCTTGTTCAGCATGTTCTTCGCTGCTAACATAATGAGCGTGACCCTGTACATTGGGAATCCAGTAAACATAATAGCGGCGGATGCTGCTGGCCTCACCTTCGTCCCGTACATGAAGTGGATGCTGATCCCATCCATCCTTGCCGAAGTAGTATGCCTACTTCTGCTTTGGCTCGCCTTTAGGAGAAGAGTACCGAAGAGGCTTGCCGTGCCGGAGATAGATCCCAGCCGCACCCTCAAGGACAGAAGCGGGGCACTGTTCGGCTCGACCATCTTGGTCCTCAGCATCACCGTTTTCAGCATCTCATCAGACGTGATAGGAATCGCCCCGTGGGTCACGCCGCCTTTTTTCGCCGTAGCGATGTTTTTGTACGACCTCTTTCGCCGTCGTCCGCATGAAGGGGTGGAGGGTATCTCGCAGCACTCGAGCTTGAAGGAGATCATACGGAGAGTTCCTTGGAAAATTATTCCTTTTATCATAGGTCTCTTCATTATAGTGGATGGCCTTGACTCAGCTGGCTGGACGGGCATGTTGGCCTCTCAGTTGTCCAGGATCGGCAGCCCGGTGCTGATGACAATAGCCGTTACTTACCTATCGCTGGCGCTTTGTAATTTCATGAACAATCATCCGGCCAGCATATTTCTCGTGAGGACATTTCAAAGCCCGCTTTTCGCTGTTTCAGCCGCATCCGGCATAGGGTCCTCCCTAGCACTGTTACTCGGGGCCAATTTCGGGGTTAACTTGACGCTCATGGGTGGCTTGGCAGGATTGATGTGGGCGAAAATCCTATCAGACAAGGGGCAATCGGTCTCTTTCTCAGAGTTCTCAAAGTATGGTCTATTGATAACGCCTATTGTGGCCGCCGTAGCATGTTTGGGGCTGGCCGCTGAACTGGCGCTTTGGGCCTAGCCAATATCATCAAAAAGCTGTTATATTTTGGATGCATAGACGCTTGTGATCTAATGCGCGCGTTCGTGGCAATAGACATAGATGAGACGGTCAGGCGGAGGCTTGTGGCCGCGCAGGAGCAGCTCGCGGCGACGGGTGCCGATCTCAAGCTCGTCGAACCGCCCAACATCCACGTGACGATGAAGTTCTTGGGTGAAGTCCCGGAGGACAAAATCAGCGGGATCGAAGAAGCCCTGAAGAGAAGCGTTGCGGGGACAAGCCAGTTCGACATCGGGGTAAAGGGGATAGGTGTTTTCCCGAGCCTACACTATGTCAGGGTCGTGTGGGCCGGTATCGATGAAGGGGGGAACGAGCTCGTGGACATACAGAGGAAAATTGATGGAGAACTTCAGCCGCTCGGATTTCGCCCGGAGCGAGATTTCGTGCCGCACCTGACGATTGCCAGAGTCAGAACGGCGAAGAACAGGGAACGACTTGCGGCATTCGTAAAAGAGGAGGCGGAAACAGAATTCGGCGTTACGCGCGCGCAGGCGGTGGCGCTGAAGCAGAGCACGCTGACGCAGAAGGGGCCGATCTACAGAACCCTAGCGCGAATCGAGCTGGGCACGTGACTTATATCCCAAGATGAAGGAGTGAAAAATGGTGGGAGGTGATTTCACGGAAAAGGTTTACTCTTACCAGGAGAGGAAAACACTCACGTTCATATTCTTAGGAATTGTGCTTTTATTTCTATTCCTCCTTTTTCTTGCAGGGCGGGCGGCGATGGGTGCTGCCCCTCCATTCGTTGAAATACCAATAAACATTTTCGTGATAATCCTCCCGGTGCTTGCCGTAGTCGCCTTCCTGTACCCCTTCGTGATATACCCATACTTTGCAATAAGGGAAATCATCATCGGTAAAGATGGTGTCATATTGAAACGCAAGATTAAGCTTATAACCATCCAAAAAGTGACCGACTTTGAAATCCGCAAGGCGCCTATCGGGGGAAGGGTGACTGGAATAGTCATAAAGGGTTTGGCCCCGGATGGAAGTAAGGTCCGTAAAATACTCATGAAACAAGGCGATGTTGGCAAAAAGTGGGAGGAGTTCAAGGCGGACCTGCAGAAAATCAAATCGAAGTGATTTTAAAAAGAAAAGGAAGATGGAAAGAGCGAAGGAGGTGAACGATTGGAGTCTAAAAGGGGCGTGATCTCCGGCGCAAAAGCAGGAGTTGTTTACGGGATAATAATTGCAATAATAGGCATTGTCTACACTTACACGCAACTCGCTCCTGGGCAGTTCGTAGTCATCGAGAGGGCGATTGTGCTCGTAATAGGGTATGCCATCGCTGGTGCCATAGTCGGAGTGATTTTTGGGGCGATATATGCAGCGGCTTACAGCCGTTTGCCTGGAGCTAAAAGCATTGTGAAGGGGATATCCGTCGGAATAGTATGGTGGCTTGTCATGGGGCTGGGACTCGCCTATTGCTTGGGAACCGTGATTAACGCATATCAAATCGTGTCGAGTTTGATATCCGCTTTGATCTGGGGAGTTCTCGTCGGTTTCTTCTGGGACAGATACAAAGCCTGATTTTCTGAGCACCTCAACCCGAGATGATGGGTAAAACGTGAGCGAATGCAGGAAAAAGAAGGCGCAGCAAAGGATTTGGCGGAGAAAGTTAGAAAGGGGGAGATTACACAAGAGGAGGCGCGAAGAGAATTAAGAAAGAGAGGGCTCGGGCACGAAGAAACGTGGAAAGATTCCATCGGATACGTGGTGTGGGGGGTTCTATGTTTCCTCCCCGCAGCCGCCAAGGGTACGGGCATAGGGTTTTTGAGTTTCCTTGCTCAACTACCCGCAATAGAATTTCCACCGATTGTAATTTATTTATCAATCGCCCTTTTCATTGCTATGATCCCACTTGGAGTGTGGCTCTATTACTCTAATTCTAGGAAAGGGGGATGTCGTTCCGAAGACCATACAGTGATACTTCTTAAAAACGGCCCTTATAGGATAGTGAGGCACCCTGGCACCTTCTCTTTTACTGTGTTTTTTACCACAGCACCCATAATCCTCAGCGGAGCGGTTCCTTTCACAATTTTAAGTGTAATCGCGATTGTTGAGATAATTGCCCTTCATTACTACGGGTGCGTGGTGGAGGAGAGAACGCTCGACATACCCAAGTGGGGCGACGAATACAGGAAGTACATGAAAGAAGTTCCGAGGTTTAACCTGATTTTAGGGATATGGAGATTAGCCAAAAGAAGAAAGAAAAAATAAAGTAAAATTGGTCGAGCGATTTTGTCTGCAACTCAACGATACCATGGCAGGCGGCGCGTAAGATACTCTGAGACGAACTCCCTGAACTTTCGGTCATGGAGGAGTTTTACTAGACCAGCTTCTTCCATGAGCTTGTATCCTTTCTTGATTGCCTCCGCAACGTGTTTTCCAAATGCCGTGCGTTCTTCCAGCGCCTGTTTGAGAACATCTCTGGCATCGGTTTCTTCCCGCTCCAGCTCGAACACAACTCTCCCCGCGGCGTCCATGAAAGGCCCCGTTATCTTTTCTTTTGACCTCAAATGCTTTTGGATGAAGTCCCTGACCTCGATGGTGACTGGAGGCCCGACGCGCGTTTGAACCTTCGCCAGCTTTGATGCGCCGATTTCAAGGAGGATGACGGATTTCGAGTCGCCCCAGACATCGCTGCGCTGCACCTCGAACCCCGCCTGCTCGAGCCGAGCCACGAGCGCGTGCTCCGTCTTCCTAAGCTGGGGATAAAGGACATCCGGCACCAGGTCGGGAGTTTCGAAAACCACGCAGAACATCTTGGTTCCCCGTCGCTTGAGGATGCGCCGCACTTCTCGAGCATCCAGCAGTTTCACCTTTGTAGGGAAGAAAAACTCTCGGCGGGGCCCGGAGAGGAACTCCTGGCACGCTCGGACAAAGACGGCAAAATTCTGCGTGGAGACGGCGGCGGCCACATTCCTGTTCGGGTCCACGGGGTCGATCACAACGAGTGGCTGCCCCTCGAAAAGTATCGCGGGCTCGGACTCGTCTGCATAACTCCGCTCGTGGTCGATGATGACTTCCGGCTTCCACTCGCTCGCGGCTTCTATCAATTTTTGAAACGAGCCGTGGTGGAGGGTAAGAAGCTCGCAGAGGTAACCCGAAAAGCCCTGTGTCTTAAGCTCCGCGCCGTACACGCCGATCCCCTCCATAAACTTTTTTACAAGGAGCACCTCGTCGACGAGTTCGGGAGCGAGGTGCTCTTTCATGTATCGCTGGTGGTGGGGAGTCCGATCGACCGCGCTCTTTATCTCGCTCAGCTTGGCGATGTCGTAACAGGGCACCAAGTCGACATCGAACCCCCTGAACTTCATCATCACGTAAGGGTGCTCGGCGAATCGCTCCCTGCCATTGCGCCCGGCCACCTTGCGCGCTACGGCGAGCCCCTGGCGCTCGAGATCTTCGCGGGAAAGTTCCTCGGGGAATATGATGAAAATATCGATGTCGCGTTCATTTCTGAGCCAAGTGCCACGGGCGACCGAGCCGACCAGCATGGGCCTGGCGTCGATTTTCAACTTTTTGCACGCAGCTTTCACGCGCCGAATAATTTCTTCAGTCGCCCGCTTCACGAGTCTTTCATCGGCCTCGGTGGGCTTGACTCGCTCTAGGACCTTTTTTAGTATCTCGCGCATTTCTCCACAAGCACCGATTTCGTGCCTGTTGTTAAAATGCTTGGGGTGCGCGCCACAACTTGAATTTTGATGTTTAGTCGTTGGAGAAAGCAGTAGAGAATTGGTTCAGACCGGGCTTGGTTCATTCCCTAAATCTTCTGTTTATCAATACCCCGATGATCTGGAATACAGCTGAGAAAACCAAGAGGGCGAGTACGTCAACGACCGGGTTGTAATATGTTTGCCCTGTGAGGCCGTTCCTCACGAGGTCATTTGAGTAAGTAAGCGGGGAGAATACGGAGGCAAATTTTCCCCAATCCGGCATGCTCTCCAGCTGTATGAAAATGCCGCTGATGAACAGCAGCGGCAGGCGGATGAAATTTAGCATCATCATCACATCGCCCGGGTTCTCGGTGGGGAATGAGGCGAACATTATGCCCAAGGTTGAGAAGCAAAATGCCGGTAGGACAAACCCGATGATCAGCGGCGCTACGTTGACGATTTGGTTGCCGAAGAAAATTACCCCTATGACGACGGGGATTATCCCTATGGCAAGGCTGAAAAAGAGTCCAGCCAGCACCTTCCCCAGGAAAACCGCATAGAAGGAAACAGGGGCGGAGAGCAATCTCTCGAAGGTTTTGACCCTCCTCTCCAGGGGAACTGAAACTGGACCTATCGAGGATGCGCTGAAGAAGATCGTCATGGCAACCAGCCCGGGAATCAATGTATAGACGGGGGCGGTTCTCCCGATCGCGAACGAGAGGAACATGAAGAACGGGAACATTATCCCAAACATCAGGGGGCCAGGCCTCAGGTAGTAGATGTGGGCATCCTTCTTGGCTATCGCCCAAGCAGCGTTGAGGTCGCTCCTCAACCTGCTGAAATCTATCTTTATTCTACTCAAGGTTCCCATCCTCGGGCTTTATCTTTATGCCGGTGAGTTTGACAAACACATCCTCCAAGCTTGGGCCGAGTGTGTTAACGCTAAGGATCCTCAGCCCCCTAGCTCTTGAGAACTCGTACATGTTCGAAAGGACCGTCGAGGGCTCGGCGGTGTAGAGCCTGAACTTGTCGCCTTCCTTGGCCACATCGTTGACGGCGGCGATTTTCCGCAAACCTTTCAAAAGCTCCCCAGTTTCATTCTTCAACGGAGCGGCAAATGCGACCTCTATTGACTGAACGCTCTGCGTTGTCTTCTTCAGCGCCTCTGGCGTGTCCGTGGCCAATATGCGCCCCTTCTGGATTATCGCCACCCTGTCGCACCAGACATTGGCCTCTTCGATGTTGTGGGTGGTCAGGAAAATCGTTACGCCCTTATCGATGAGCTCCCTGGTCACATCCTTTATCAGCAAAGCGCTCTGGACATCAAGCCCCGAGGTGGGTTCGTCCAAGAATAGTATCCTCGGGTCGTTTATCAGCCCCATCGCTATCGTGAGTCGACGCTTCATGCCCTTGGAGAAGTTCTTGACCTTCCCTTTCTTCCTGCCGTATAGGCCAAAAAGCTCGAGTAGCGCCTTCCCTCTACTTTCCCTCTGCGCCTTCGGCACCTGATAGAGTTCGCCGGTGAACATGAGGTTGTCCCAAGCGGATAGGTCGTCATAGACGTTTGAGTGCTCGGGCACGATCCCCATGTTCCTCTTGGCTACAAAGGTCTCGGTTTGGATATCGTGGCCGAATATCCTCGCTGTTCCTCCGGTCGGCTTTATCTGGCCCGTGAGCATTCTGATCGTCGTCGTCTTGCCGGCTCCGTTTGGCCCGAGGAAGCCGAACACCTCTCCCTCCTCGACCTGAAAACTGATGCCGCTGACTGCTCGCACTTGGCCGAAGCTTTTAGTGAGATTTATGGCGTCTATTGCGTGCAAAGAAACACCAGATCACGGGTTGATCTTTCATCACTTGTTTGAATGGTCTAATATAAACTTGGTGTGTTGCGCAGGACTTATGAAATACTTCTTCAGGAATAGAAAGGGTCTTCAATCCTACATATCACAATTCACAATTCGGGTTCTGTTAACTTATTGGGCTTAAAAGAAATGGACCCGCGTCTTATACCGACAAAACGCCGGTTAAGGGTTCTTATACTGAAATCATATAATACACAGTTGAGAAAAAAAGAAAGGGGGGAAAGAAATGAAAAGCAATAAAAAGAGAAGTAATCAGGAATGTCTTAGCAAGAAGCGACAGAGCAAGAATGTAGGACCATGTACTATGGATCTCAAAATATCTGAAGACGGGCGTGCCATAGTAGACGCAAATGGAAGTGAAATTGCCCGATTCAGAGAAGGGCTTGTCGTGCGTCTGCCGAAGAAGTGTGCCCAGAAACTTCCTGGCCATATGGTATGTAAACCAGAATGTATTAGATGGGACAATCATGGCAACTGTATCCAATACATCCAGTCATGCACATGGGAATTTCCACCGTTTGACTTTTGAACCGTGCGTGTTCGGATTCCGTCTACGTGAAGTGACCCATCTGTTTCTATCGGGGATGCTCGCGACTGTGAAGGGCTAAGACTTCTTTCCTCCGATCTCAAAAGGGACGAGCTTAATTTATGCGCAGAGAGTAATTTATGTGCAAAGCCCCTTGCAAAAACTACTTTTTAAACACAGCCCCGACTTTTTAAACAGGGGGATGTCACCATATGCAAAAGGGACATCGAGGAAAACACTATGGCAAGAATAATGGTCGAGTGCCGTGATTGCAAGTGGCGCGGTCGGATGCCAGCCCACATGATAAGTGTTGCGCCTTGCCCCAAGTGCGGGCATCCCCTGCGAAAGCCGGACGCAAGCGGCAAGAAAGAGCGCGGCGCTGGCTTTGTCCGCAGATGATGGACTACTCCGACGCTTAATGCTCGGCGAATGTCTTTGCTGTGCTATCTAAGTAGCGGGGTTCTTTTTTTAGCAAAGTTTTTGTGGCACCTAGGCGGGTTAAATCAATTTGGGCAACCGATCCCGAATTTTCCAGAATTAATGTGCAAGTACCTGAATTAATGTGCAAGACGGATTAAATGTGCAAAGCCCCCCACCCCGGCTTTGGGACAAAATTCGCTGATCATTTCTTCAGGATAACCACGTAGGCCCTT
>CAZKGC010000012.1:0-19507 GCA_964552335.1 Hadarchaeota archaeon (SeqCode) | reverse complement strand
GCCTTGGCCGGAGGGGCGGGGCGAACTGCCTTTACCTCTCGAACCCCCCAGGGGCGGAAGTCAGCAAGGGTGGGGAGGACGTACGGCGCTGGCAGACCACGGAATGGAGCTTGGGGCCAGCAATCGGCGTGCGGGGAAGGCGTCAACCTCGGGCGCGCTCGTCGCTATGCCGGGGTGGCCCAGCCAGGTAAGGCGCGGGGTTGCTATGGCAGAGCCGCAAATACCCCGTTGCGCGTAAGCGCATCCAGGGTTCAAATCCCTGCCCCGGCGCCATTTTAATCGAATGAAAACAGAGATTATCGGGAGGGATTCCGGCAACCGAAAAAACCAGTTGCTTACGGGCCGGGTAGTTTTTTAGTACTTCTACGATTGCGGCGGCGATGTAGATTTAAATAAGGTGCCTAGTGAAAAACTCAGGATTATAGAACTCGCCCCGACAAAAGGAGCACGCATCCTCGCGCCGAAGTATGGAGAGCTTGGACTTAAGCCGATAGAGGTCATCCTTGCTGTTGTGTTAGCGTTGAAATGAGGGCGACTTGTTACCCTTTTTATTCACTAGGTAAAAATTAGCTTGGGCCCGTAGTCTAGTGGTTAAGACGCCACCCTTACATCCATCTGGGTGAGATAGGTGGAGATCCCGAGTTCGAGTCTCGGCGGGCCCACCACATAATCCATACAGGCAATTTTAGGTGACCGGCTGATATTTTAGAACATCGCTGGACATCTTGGAAGTTTTTGTAGCGGTGTTGTCCTGTAGGTTGAGGTGAACTACTTTTCAGTGAATAGCTTTTCTATTTCACGGTGGAGTTCTTCAAAACGTTTGATGGCCGGATGCTCAGCCCCAAGGTCCGACCTAAACCACCCCAAGGCCCGCTTATACGAGATCTTTTGGCCGCCCATCACGAGCTTGTCGGCATAGGTGACTATTTTCTCCTCAATCGTTCGGGGGACGAAATCACGGGCAGGGAGTCCGAGTTCTTTAGCTTCTGTCACAGGGATTCCCGCACCTATGTGGCACTCAGCAAATCTCGCAAACTTGCCCAAGCCCAGCTCGCGCATTATCTTGGCCCCCTCAACTCCATGTTTGATATCATGAGTCCGCGCCCGCCCGATGTCGTGCAGCAGAGCTCCGAGGCTCACGAGGCGCAGGTCAAGTTTGTGCCCGTTGGAAATGATTTTTCTGGCAACCGCAAGTGCTGTCCGCTCGACTGTCAAACAATGTTGCATGATCTTTTTAGAACACCCCGCCTCGCGAAGGGCGCGGATCGCTTTCTCTCTCTCGGTCAACAGCTCCCCAATATGTCAAAAGGGCGCTACCACTTATTTATTTCTGCTATGATGCTAAGTTTTTAATTGCCTTTTAGTTCCCCAGTATCTGCTGTCGAAGTGATTGGATCCTTTGCTTGAGCGAAGTGATTACGTTGGAGTTGTCGTAGGATTCAAGCTTCCCCCCGCATTTCGGGCACTTGAAGTCGTTTTCCGCCGCCTGTTCAAAGGGCATCTTGGGGCATTCGTTGTTGCAGTTGAAATATATAGTGTTCTTCTCCAGCTCTAGTTGCTCCTCAAGCTTTTGGAGGAGTTGACGTTGGTTTGTGTTGACGTATCCCAACGCCCGCCCGGGGTCAAGTTCCCAGTAGTAGATATACCACCCGCTGTTTTCGTCTCGGACCCTGCGATAGTTAGCGAGCCGGTTCTCGTACAATTCGTATAGGATTCTTCGGACGAGGTTGATGCGTATTCCCGTCCGGTTCGCCACTTCGTCGTCTGTGAGTTCTTCCCCCGAGAGAACCTTTGCTACCATGTGCCCATGTTTGCCAGATATCTGATTGAGCAGTTTTATTATAACAGGATCATCAGGCAGCTTTGGATGAGTCTTCTCTTGTACTTTTTTCTTAACCAATAAACCACCTAAGTTCATTATACTTTGTAAAAACTTGTTAATAAAAATTATGGGCTTAAAAAACATAAATGAGGGTGATTTACTTGTTTTTTGACCTTTTGGCATAAAAAATCATTAATTATTGCCATTTTTAGCTTTTATGACCCATTTTTCATTTCTTAAACCCAAAAAAAAAGCATATTTAAAAATGCAAACCTATTTAAAGAGGTCAAACTCTCGCCCTGATCACATCCAAGAGAGCGTCAAAATTGGTGCCGTTGGCGGCCGAAATCGGCACGATGCTGGAGGAAAGGTTGTTCAGCACATCCATTTTGCGCTCGAGGTCATCCTGAGAAATCAGGTCTATCTTGTTGAGCACCGTGACAACCTTAACAGGATACTCTGCAAGCACATCCCGCGAGGTCCTAAATTTCCGGAGGAGTTCGGGAATTTGGTCAGATGCGTCGACCATCAGCATGACCAGATCCGCCAGATAGATTTCTTCGAGCGTCGCCTTGAAAGCCTCAATCATCCACGGGGGCAGGCCGTCGATGAACCCGACCGTGTCCGTGATCAGGATTTTGTGGCTGGTGAGGATAGCGCGGGTTCGCGGCATCAGGGTGGTGAAGTACATGTCATCAACCTCGGCATTGGCTGCTGTCAGGGCGTTGAGCAGGGTTGACTTGCCGGAGTTTGTGTAGCCAGCAAGCGCCACAAGCTTGAAACCCCGCCGGCGCCTGAACTTGCGCCGCTGTTCTCGTGCCGTCGCAACAGACTTTAGCTTCCGCCTCAAGTTCGCCAGCTTCCGCTTGACCATATCGTAGCGCACGTCGACCTCGTATTCACCGCCGCCCATCAGACCCGGCTGCTCCACCGACATGAGAGCGCGGACTTGTTCCCGGATTCGCGGCAGCTCGTAGCTCAACTTTGCGTACTCGACCTGAAGTTTGGCCTCCGGAGAGCCAGCACGCATCGCGAAAATTTCCAAGATGAGCTGGAAACGGTCCACCACTTCGACTCCCACGAGATGTGATAATTTGTAGGCCTGCGAAGGCGTCAGTTGATTGTCGGAGACCACGCGTTCGGCCCCGCTAGATTTAACGAGGTCCGCCAGTTCCTTCGCCTTTCCTTTACCGATATTGTAAGCAGGGTCGGGCTCTCGTACCTGCTGAAGCGTGGCGACCACCTCGTAGTTCAGCGTACGCGATAGGGCCGCGAGTTCCTCCAAGCGGGACTGCTCCCCCGGCAAGCGGCGTTCAACCAAGACGACTCGCATGAGTATCACTTCAATAATAGACACTAATTCCAAAAAGAGTTGATGTTTATCAAGTTTTACAGTCAGTCACAAGCTTTCAGAGGTCACCACAATTTCCACTGAAAATTTATTAAGAGAACTTCAGAGTACTCACGGGGAGAAAAATTGCTTGACGGAACCAAATCAAAAGATCGCAAAGCCCAAGATTTTGACGAAACCTACGTCACGGATTATATCCAAAGTTTGGAGCGCAGAGTCCGTGATCTTGAGCTAGAAAAGCGCGCGTTGGAAGGCCAGTACCTAAAGTTGGATCGGGAGCTGGCAAGTCTGCGCGCCGAGTTCGATCGCGTCCGGGCGCCGCCTCTGATCGCGGCGACCCTGCTGGACGTGTTGGAAGACGGACGCGCTGTCGTCCGGAGCAGCACAGGTCCCCACTTCGTGGTCACAACATCACAGTTCATCAAGCCAGAGGAGTTGAAGCCCGGTGTGCGAGTCGCCCTCAACCAGCGCACCCTCAGCATCACTGAGATTCTGCCGTCAAAGAAAGACCCTCTGGTGCTGGGGATGGAGATCGAAGAGGCTCCGGATGTCAGCTATTCGGATGTGGGCGGGCTGGAGGGTCAGATCCGAGAGATCAAAGAAACCGTCGAGCTCCCGCTGCTCAAGCCAGACCTTTTCAAGAAGGTTGGGATCGAGCCCCCCAAAGGAGTGCTGCTGTACGGCACATCCGGGACAGGGAAAACGTTGTTGGCGAGGGCGGTGGCTCACGAGACCAAGGCTAGTTTCATCCGGGTCATCGGCTCCGAGCTCGTGCAGAAGTACATCGGGGAGGGGGCCCGGATGGTGCGCGAGATGTTCGAGCTGGCAAGGGAGAAGATGCCCTCAATCGTGTTCATCGACGAGCTTGACGCGATCGGGGCCCGCCGCATGGATGCATCCACAAGCGGAGACAGGGAAGTCCATCGCACCCTCATGCAGCTGCTGGCCGAGATAGACGGGTTCGACCCACGAGGCGATGTCAGGATCCTCGCAGCGACGAACCGTCCCGATATCCTTGACCCCGCGCTCCTCCGCCCCGGGCGTTTTGACAGGTTGATTTACTTCCCGTTGCCGGACCAGAAAGCGCGGCTCGTCATATTCAAGATTCATACAAAACGAATGAACCTGTTCAAGAATGTTGATCTAAAGGTCCTTGCCAGCGCGACCGAGAAGGCCACGGGAGCTGACATAAAGGCCATATGTACTGAGGCAGGCATGTTCGCAATTCGGGACGAGCGTGAGCAGGTGGAGAAACTGGACTTCGATCAGGCGGTAGCGAAGGTCTTGCCCGCGAGCAGGATATCGGAGGTCCTAGAGCTCGCGCCGAAGCCCGAGAAGATGTACGGTTAATGAAAATTCGCTATTTCTTGAGTTTCAACCTCAGGAGCTTGGAGACTTCCCTTGGGTCTGCCCGTCCTCGCGTGATTTTCATGACTTTACCCGCTAGAAAGTTCAGGGCCTCCTTCCGCCCGGCTCGGTAGTCCTTAACTGCATTCGGGTTCTCCTTGATCGCCTCTGCAACGGCGGCGCGAAGCTCAGATTTTTTCAGCGGGATCAACCCCAGCTTAAGCAACAGCTTTTCCGGATCCGCCGGCTCTTTCACTATTTCACGGAGTACGAGTTCCCCCTGCTCAGGCGTCACTCGCTTACGCTTCACCATGCTGAGCAGACTGGCCAGCTGGGTCGGCGTGAACTTGATATCAGCGGCGCGAAGCTTCATGTAGTTCAACACTTTCTTCAACTTCGTCCTAAACCAAGTCGCGGCCAACTTCGGATCTGCCTCACGCGCCACTGCCTCATACAGATCCGCCAGCTCTCGCTCGCTAACTATCACGTTCGCTGATGCTTTGGGAATTCGGTACTTTTTGATCAGACGTGCTTCGCGGAGGTGCGGAGCCTCAACCATTTTCGCCTCCACCGCCTCGACCCTCGCCTTGTCTAAAATGAGCGGGAATATATCTGGATCTGGGATGTAGCGGTAGTCCTCCTCCATCTCCTTGGCGCGCATGGGCACTGTGACCATCTGGCTCTCAAGATAAGCCCTAGTCTCGCGCGCGACCGCCCCGCCCCGCCTTAACCGCTCTCGCTGCCGGATGATCTCGTACTTCAGCGCTCGATAAGCCCCCTTCACTGAGTTGATATTTTTCACCTCCACCCTTCCTCCACCCTCTAACGAGATGTTGACATCGGTCCGCATTGCCCCTCCGGCCTCTGGTCGAACCTTCCCAGTGTACTCAAGCAAGCGTGTGAGCGTACGCAGAAACTTTCGGCCCTCTTCAGGTGACCGCATATCTGGCTCGGTTACGATCTCGACCAGCGGGACCCCCGAGCGGTTGTAGTCGACAGCCCCGGCGGTTGGGTCGTATTGTCCGGGGTCCTCCTCGAGGTGTACTTCCCGAATCCGCACGCCATCGAGTTTTCCGTCCTTGGCGATAGGCAGGCTCGTGCGCTGATACCCTGAGGGGAGGTCAGGGTAGTCGTAGTGCTTGCGCTGGATGTAAACTGTCTGGTCGGTGATGATTTTGCACCCGATCATGAGCGCAATCTCGATCGCCGCTTCGACCGCTCGCTCATTTGGTGGCAGCGGCTTTGACCCAGGCATCCCCGTGCAGATTGGACATACGTTTGTGTTTGGCGGGACATCTTGGTAGTTGGTCGGGCAGTTGCAGTACATCTTGCGCTCGGTCGCCAGCTGCTGGTGGACCTCGAACCCGATTTTAACCTTCACGCCGCAGCCTCCAGAGCCCGCATTACTTTAAGCACCTCCAGCTCTCCGAGGATCTTTCCTTGGACCTGAAGTCCCACAGGGATGCCGTTGACCTCGCCCGCTTTGATCACCCCTCCACATATACCTGCCAAGTTGGCGGGAATGGTCAGGTAGTCGTAGGCGTACATCTCCATCGGGGTGAGCTTCGTCCCGAGCTTGTGTGGGAGTTTGGGGATCGTTGGGCCGACGATTACATCCGCCTTTTTCAGCGCCGCCATCAACTCCTGCCGGATGAGCGTCCGCACCTGGAGCGCGCGCTGGTAGTACTTCCCCCGGTACTCCTTTCTGCTTATGTACTGACCGCGCAGTATCCGGCGTAGAACCTCCTCGCCGCAGACCTCCTCGATGCGTTTTCCATACTTCCGCCCGTCGAACTTTCGCGTAGCGGAGAAGAATTCGACCGAAACGATGAGATAGTATGCTGGAAGGCCGCGCTCGAGGTTTGGCAGTTCCACATCCACTATTTCGGCCCCAAGATCACGCAGCTTTTCCACCGCACTGTCGATGACGTTCATGATCCTAGGCTCCGTGAGTTCTGCAAATTTCGAGCTTACGCCGATGCGGATCCTTTTTAGCCCGCCGCCGTTCAACTTCTCTAAATAGCTCACTCGATCCACGTCCAGCATCACGCACTCGTTCGAGCTTTTGCCCGATATCGTCTCGAGGAGGAGGGCTGCTCCATGGACATCGGGTGCAAGAGGACCAATCTGATCCAAGCTCATTCCGAGGTCGATAAGTCCTTGGCGCGGAACCAACCCGTACGTTGGTTTGAACCCAACCACGCCGCAGTGGCTGGCAGGGTTTCTTATCGAGCCACCGGTGTCAGTGCCCAGACAAAGGTCGCAGAATTTTGCCGCGATCGCTGCTGCTGGCCCGCTGCTTGAGCCACCCGGTATGCGTCCCGGGACGGAAGGATTGTCGGTGGGGCCGAAGGCGCTCGTCTCACCGCTCGATCCGCACGCGAACTCGTCCATGTTGTTCATACCGATGACGATGCCGCCCTCAGCGCGAACCCGCTTGACGACCTCAGCGTCATAAGTTGAGACGTAATTTTCAAGTGTACGCGAAGCGCATGTTGCCCGGAGTCCCTCGACATTGATGTTGGACTTCACCCCGATCGTCAGCCCGGCCAGCTTCCCGACTTGCTCCCTCCGCTTGAGCCTGCGGTCGATGGCTTCAGCCTCAGCCAGTGCTTTGGGGTTGAGTTCGATAAAGGCGTTTATTTTTTTGTTCTGTTTCTCGATTCGCTCGAGCGCCTTCTGCACATTTTCGACCGCGGAAAGCTCCCCGCGCCGAATCGCCGCCAGCTTCTCTAATGTTCCCCTGCCCATCGCGCGACCTCCACCTTAAGGTTTCCCTGGTCATCCGAGCCCGGCATGTTTGAGAGGAATCGTTTTCTGAACTCGGCGCATTCCCCCGCTGGCGTCGGCTTTTCATCTTGGCGAACGATGTTATAGGCCTCTTGGCTGTAGTAGGTTTCCTTGAGTTCTGGAAGCTTCTTCGCGGACTCAACAAAAGACTCGACGATTTCCTCAGCGCTGCGATCGATTTCTTTCAGCTTTTCAGCCATCCAGACCCCACTTCATATTTTCGCTGCTATATGAAAAGTTTGGGTGTCGAGGCGGGCATCTAACTTAAAGCTTGGCAGACCAATTTTTCATAGGGATGACGTGAAAAAACTAGCCAAATTCTGGGAGAAGCTACCGGATAAAAAAGTCAATTGCACGCTTTGTTCGTGGAAGTGCATTATAGCCCCCGGCAAGGTAGGCGTTTGTCATGCCAGAAAAAACGAGGACGGCGAGCTCTACAGCTTGGTTTATGGTTCGATTGTTTCGATGGCGGTTGATCCCATCGAGAAGAAACCATTCTACCATTTTTGGCCCGGGAGTGATGCTTTTTCCATCGCGGCTCCGGGTTGCAATTTCAAGTGTCTGCACTGTCAGAATTGGAGCATTTCTCAGGTGAGCGTTGAGGAAATAAGTCACGAAGATATCGCGCCGGAGCGAGCGATTGAACTGACCAAGCGCTACAACTGCAAGGGCATAGCCCACACATACACTGAGCCAACGATCTGGACGGAATACGCAATCGACGTTGGAAGGCTAGCCCACCGGGAAGACCTGTACAATGTCTACGTGAGCAACGGGTACATAACCTTGGAAGCCCTCCAAGAGCTACGCCCCTACTTGGACGGTGCCAATGTGGATGTCAAGGCCTTCACCGATGCTTTTTATCGGAAGATCTGCGGCGTTGCCGGCATCCGTCCTGTCTTGGATACATGCGAGTGGATGGTCGAGCACGGCATTCACCTTGAGGTGACCTATCTGGTGATCCCCCGCGAGAACGACAGCGCGGAGGAGATTCGTAAGTTTTGTAAATGGGTCGTTGAAAAACTCGGCCCGGAGGTGCCAACCCACTTCAGCCGTTTCTACCCGCACCACAGGCTCACAGACCGCGAGGGCACCCCCGTCCAGACGCTCGAACGCGCATTGGGGATAGCAAAGGAAGAGGGTTTGCATTACGTCTACATAGGCAACGTTCCCGGGCACATGGGAGACAACACCTACTGCCCTAAGTGCGGGGAACTCCTCATCGAGCGCTACGGGTTCGGTGTTGTGCAGTACCAGCTGAAAGATCACCGATGTCCGAAGTGTAATTCAGAAATAAACGTTGTTGGGGAGTACGCGGTCGCTGATTGAATAAATTCTACTCGCCCTGTCCGATGGCAGCTTTCAGTTCCTTCATGCCCATGGCAGTCAGCTCCTCAGCCTGCTTGTCCGTCTTAGCCTCCGCGAAGCACCTGAATATCGGCTCGGTCCCGGAAGGGCGGATCAGGAGCCATCCGTCGTCGAAAATCACACGGACTCCGTCTGTTCGATCCACCTTGTACTTGGCGAAGCATTTGGCAACGGAGTTCAGGACCTTGACCTTGAGTTCGTTCGGGCATTCTACCCTCTTTTTGACTTGGCTGTACTTTGGAAGAGATGCGTTCAGTTCGGAAACACTACGTCCGCTCCGATCAAGCGCTTCCAGGAATTTCACCGCAGTCATTATCCCTTCGCGGCATAGAAGCCAGTCGAAGAAGAATACCCCGCCGTTCTCCTCCCCGCCTATGTTTCCTCCCCGTTTTCGATATTCACCGATGATTTCCGGTTCCCCGACCCTTGTACGGACAATCCTGCCCCCGAGTTTTTTTGTGACATCGTCGAGCACGGAGCTTGTCGCCACCGTGGTCACGATGCGGGGTCTTTTCTTCCCTCGGAGGTGATGTGATGCAACAATTGCGAAAACCCGGTCGCCGGTGAGGATTTCCCCTCTCTCGTCCACGGCAATTGTTCGGTCAGCATCTCCGTCGTGGGCTATCCCTAAGTCAGCCTTTTGGGCTACAACGGTTTTGGCAAGTTCCCCCAGATTTTCGGCAACTGGTTCAAGCCCGCGCCCGGGAAAGGTTCCGTCGAGCTGGCAGTTCATCGATATCGCCTTGCATCCCATTTCTCGAAACAGGCGGGGGGTCACAATACTGCCGGTTGCGTTCGCGCAGTCGACAACCACCTTCCACCTGCGCTTGAATTTGGGGACGCGCTTGAGGACGGCTTGGATGTAAGGATTTAATGCATCGGCATCGCTCACGTGCCCAATGTGCTGCCAGTCCACCAGCTTGCCGCCCTCTTCCATGAGGTGCTCGATCACCCGTTCGCGTTTTCGCTCGAACCCAGCGCCCTCCCGGTCCCAGAACTTAATTCCATTGTACTCAGGAGGGTTGTGAGATGCTGTGATCATGATTCCCGCGTCACATGAAAAGTGGCGAGTCCCAAAGCTCAACACAGGGGTTGGAACCAGGCCGAGCCTGAGTACGTCACATCCTCCAGCGGTTAGTCCAGCGATGATGGCGTGCTCGAACATCTCGCTTGAGGTGCGGTTGTCATGCCCTACCACGACCCGCCCTTTATTTTTTAAATGCGTTGCAAGGGCCGAGCCGAGGTCTAAGGCAGTGTTTGGAGTTAGCTCCTGATTCACTAGCCCTCGAACTCCGAAAGTCCCGAATAATTTTGGCATGAGCACCGTGGATTATTACATCACACGTATTAAATCACCTAATGCCAGATTTAAAACGGGCCCGTGGCCTAGTCAGGATAAGGCGGCAAGTGGCAACACCCGCAAGCCTTCTATCTTGGCGAGGAAAGCTGCAAATCCGGGGTTCGAATCCCTGCGGGCCCGCCAACTTGAATGATAAGTGATTGCGAGGATTTGTGTAGGGTAACGAATCCTTAGTGGTAGTTTATCACTTTATGAACTCAATACCTCTTGGCTAAAACTTCGATATGCCCTGCCATTCCATAATCTTCACCGTTTTTTACGCAATGGTTAAGTTAAGATGTTTAAAGGGAGTTCAAAAGAAAGATACTAGTTTGGGGGAAGTCTATGCCCATGCTCAAGGCAGGGTTAGACCCTAAGCGAAGGCCGCTCGAAGTTGCATCGAAGTTCAGCGAGGTTTTATTGGAAGATGAGAGCGTTCGACATAGAATTATGTCGATAGTTGCCTTTGGCTCGGTCAATAGGCCATCTGACTTTCTGAAGGGGTTGAGCGACATCGATGTGCTCGTGATAGTCGACCGCCGGTCAAGGAGCTTGGAAAGTCAAATCAGGCGTCTGGCCTCCTCCGTCGACTATTCCCTCTCTCCTGTCGTGCTCTCCCGCAGGGAGTTCGTTTTGATGCTTAAAACAGGAAGCCCGGGTGCCCTCCTGATGCTCAAAGGGACCCTCTTTCACGACAAAGGAGCCTTTTCAAGGGCGAGAAAGGCCGGGTTCAGACCTACCGAGCAAACGGTTAGGACATCGATCGACCACGCATTTCGCGCGCTTTCGATATCTATCAACGATTATTTCTCTGGCCTAGATTTATGTGAATCTATTAACTGCGCATATCATTGCGCAAGGCATGCCTTGAGGGCGCTCGTAGTTAAAGAGACTGGTGCGATGCCGATGTCCGACTGGGAAGTCATTCAGGGCGCGTCGAAGCATCCTAAACTACAAAAGCTTTATCGCGAGATCCTCCGTGTTAGGAGAGACTTCAAAAAATTGGTAAAAGGATACCACGAGGCTGGAGCCCGTATCCCTACAAGGGCCATACGAGATGAGATTGGGAAATTGCTGTTGAAGGCAGAGCGGGTTGCTGTCGACTCATCCGAGCTTTGCTTCGGAAATAGGCCCTCCGGTATACTTGAGCTTTTGAACTCGGCCAAAAGGAAGTTTGGGTCGTTCAAAGTCGTGGGTGTATTTTGGCAGGGCGCTAGTTGGTCGCTTGTGGCTGAACACAGGGGCAAGATTAAGCAACTTAGCGCTTGATGGAAATTCGATTTCATAGGCTAGGAGTAAATATTCTCTCATCGATCTCGTAATAATCCTGCACGCTCATCACCTGTGCTCATCTCGAGCCTCTTGGGCTCAGCGCCTCCAACAGCTGAGACAGGTTCCGCCTCACCAAGCCAGATTTGAGCCTGTCGCCGAAGAGTACACCCGCGATAAACTCCATGGTTTCATCCTCGAGCATCGCTCCAAGTCCGCGACTCGCAATTTCTGATTTCCACAGGTCCTCTTTTACGAGTTCCAAAATTTTTGTGCGTGAGTAAAAGAGCAAACCGTAAATGTCGCAGGCATCCTTCATCCGCTTTTCCTTCGTCTCCCTTTTCAAAAAAGAGTCCATCTTCAGCAAAAAGAGAAAATCTTCTTTAGGCACGAACACTTTCCGCCCGTCTATTTCCAGAATCTTCACCGCTTTTCTGTCGATCACCTTGGCGACGATTTCATTCGGCCAGACCCCAACCGCGTCACTCTCCCCATTACCCAACACGTCGAGAAACACGTAAATCAGCTCAAAGGCCTGTTTTCTCCTCGCTTCGTCCTCGCTCAATTTTTTCATCGAGTCCCGGTCTAGGATCAGAGTGTACCTGAACCTGTACTCGCCAGGTGCGAAGCCAATTTTTTTTATTGTACGCGCAAACTGGCGGGGGAAATTGCTCTTGCAGTCGATGAAGACATCTATGTCGCGGGATCTCAGAAACTCCCGTCCAGTGGCCCGGAGGAAATTTTCGTTTATCAGGGAGTGCACCGCCCATCCGCCGACGAGGCCAAAACTCTCGCTAGGTCTGAGTTCATCAAGAAGCTCAAGCAAGATTCTTTTTGAAGCCTCCGTCTCAAGGGGATCGTAGATCAAACTCTCAGCCCCACCCTCTCCGCCAAGAATTTCGCCGCCTCACGCTCCCTACCGCCACAGCTGTAGAGATCCGCGAAGAGCAGGAAGTTCGAAACCACCTTGGCCCCCCTTACCTCCCGTGCACCGTAAAACGGATTCAGATCGGATACCACCAAATGAATTGAACCTCCCTCGCCTGGATAAATCTGGTTTTTCTCGAAGACCTCGGTCCATCTCCCTAGTTGCTTCTCCTCAACATATGCATAGACCTCGTTTGGCACGACATAGGGGGCAACGAGTTCAGCCCCCGCGAGGTGGGTGTAGGCATGGGCGAGTCTCTCCCCCGCTAGCTCGGCTATTTTTTTGATCAGGTACTGGGGTCTCTCAAGGCTCTCGAAGTTGGTCGTCTTTAACGATTTCAGCGGGCGACCGTATGCTATGAGATAGACCAGTTCTTCGTTTATCACTTTTATCCTTGGCCTTTTTCGCACGTAGCCCAGCCTCTCCAATTCGTTGATATAGCGGGAGCACCTCGATAGGGGGACCTGCGCTTCCCTGGAGATCTCGCGCAGAGAAAGCCGCTTTTCACTGTTAAGAAGGACGTTCACCACATTCAGAGCCGATCCGGGTATCATTGTTTTCCCTTGCTTTTAATTGTTCTACCTTCTTTAAATATGTTCTTTTTACCTTAAAATTAACCAAAACAGTTTCCAGATGTGCTTGCCCGAGTTCATCTTGGGCCCGTGGCCTAGTCAGGATAAGGCGGCAAGTGGCAACACCCGCAAGCCTTCTAAGCTGCAAATCCGGGGTTCGAATCCCTGCGGGCCCGCCATCGGAAAACATCTTTAAGGTTCGGGTTTAAGATTAGGAATAACAAACCAGAGGTGAAAATATGATACCTGTATGTGAGCCGAAGCTCAGCGGGAAAGAGCTGGAATACGTCACCGATTGCATAAAGACCAACTGGATTTCATCCAAGGGAAAGTACATCACCGAATTCGAGGAGAAGTTCAGCAAATACTGTGGCGCAAAGTATGGGATAGCCACCTGCAATGGGACCACGGCCCTGCACCTCGCGCTGGCCAGCTTGGGGATAAAATCAGGTGATGAGGTGATAATTCCAACTTTTACGATGATTGCAACGGCCAACTCCGTCACCTATACTGGGGCAAAGCCAGTATTGGTTGATTCCGAGCCCCAGACATGGAACATCGACCCAAGTAAGATCGAGGAAAAGATTACCAAAAGGACAAAAGCGATCATGGTCATGCACACCTACGGCCATCCCGTTAATTTTGATTCGATTCTCGAAATAGCGGAGAAGCACAATCTCTGCTTGATCGAGGATGCCGCCGAGGCCCACGGGGCGGAGTACAAGGGTAAGCGGGTCGGTGCATTGGGAGACGCAGGCTGCTTCAGCTTCTATGCCAATAAAATCATAACGACCGGCGAGGGCGGGATGGTGGTAACCAACGACGAGAAGATCGCGGAGATGTCGAGGCTGCTGCGTGACCAGGCGTTTGAGCCCAAGCGCTTTCTCCATCGGTACATCGGCTTCAATTATCGTATGACAAACCTGCAAGCGGCTATTGGCGTGGCTCAGATGGGAGTGATAGATGAATCTGTGGAAACCCGGAGGCGCAATGCCAGATTTTACAATTCACTGTTAAAAGATGTTGAAGGGATAACCTTGCCCCCGGAGGCTCCTTGGGCGAAGAATGTTTACTGGATGTACACGGTGCTCGTGGAGAATTCCTTCGGTATGGAGAGGGACAAGCTGATGGTATACTTGAAGGAAAAGGGGATTGACACGAGGTCGGCCTTTTACCCTATCCACATCCAGCCAGTATATGCGGAGCAGTACAAGGGTGAGAAATACCCTGTCGCGGGGAAGCTGGGAAGAAAAGGGATAAACCTCCCCTCTGGCAACACCCTCACAAAGGACCAAATAAGATTTATAGTCGAAACGATAGCCTCAGCCGAGAGATGAGTACGTGTCGGAACTCAGTTTTGCCGTGGTTGGTTGCGGGGGGTTTGGTTCACGTAGGGTGAACGCGCTCAGGAAAATCGGTGCTAAAATTTCCTGCCTGGTGGACATTGACGAAAAACTTGTTTCAAACTTGGCTCGGGAGATCGGATGTGAATATTACACCGATTATCGCGAGGCAATGAAAAAAGATGCCATTGATTGTGTCATAGTGGCCACCCCAAACAAATTTCATGCCCCTATCACTATCGCCGCTCTAGAGGCCGGGAAGGATGTCATCTGCGAGAAGCCTCTGGCTCGGAATACTAAGGAAGCGCGCGCGATGGTCGAAGCCGCGAAGCGAAACAAGGTCTTCCTGAAAACGGGGTCTAACCTCAGGTATTTCTCAAACGTGAAGAAGGCGAAGGAGCTGATCGATGAGAAGGCGATCGGAAAGCCTCTCTTCGTCCGGGGATGGATCGGCCACGACGGGAAGAAGGTGCTGCACGCCTGGAATGTGAAACGGGATCTAGCTGGAGGAGGAACCATGCTGGACAACGGGGCCCACATCTTAGACCTCTTCCGCTGGTTCATCGGGGATTTCTCGGATTGCTTCGGCCACGTGCGCACGCTCCACATGCCGATAGAAGTCGAGGACAACGGGATGGGGCTGTTCAGGGCAGGAGACGGGCGGATGGCTTTCGTTCAGTCCTCGTGGACGGAGTGGTCCGGGTACATGTACATGGAGGTCTACGGATCGGAGGGCTCGGTCATCATCGACAACCGTGGGGAGAAGGTTGTGAACACCGGTAAATGGGTTGTGATCAGCAATACGATATACACGGCGAAAGATGGGGCCCGCCAAGTGTTTGATTATTCTGCCGAGCCGCCCCAGTCCTACGAGCTGGAGCTGAGGGATTTCATCAGCTGCGTGAAGAAGGGACGCCAGCCGATGGCCAGTGGCTACGACGGCATGAAAGTTGTCGAGATGGTCAACGCGATTTACGAGTCCTCCAAGACCGGGCGCATCGTCAAACTTTAGATTCGCCGCCGGGTAACCCGAGCAAAAAGATACCAGCTGGGAGTATCGTCAGGTTGGCTCTTCAATGTTGGCACTCCCCAGACTAAAGCCGGGGGATTCTTGGAAGCTCATACCTGAACCTCCAGGGGTATGCCACCACTCCTTTGACGTGCCCTCCGATGTGGGCGCACCTATGTTCAATGCTCGTGTCGTGTTTTGCTCGGTGCGACGGATTCCTCCAGTACTGCGCTCCCGATATTGGACAGGGGGCCTTTTTATTCACTCGAACACAATTATAAGTGGGTTATGGCATGAAAAAGCTCGCATTTGATGTAGTGGTTCAAAAGGATGAAAGCGGGGGTTATATCGGATTTGTTCCCTCTCTGCCCGGATGCCACACGCAAGGGGGAACACTAGAGGAACTCCTAAAAAATGTGGAAGAGGCGATTGAGCTCTACTTGGAGACCCTTGGGAAGGACGAGAAATCTGAGGCTTTTAGGGCAGCCCAATCGGTCCTCGGCCTCCAAAGAGTAGAAGTACATGCCTAAAATCGGGCCTGTCCCACCGAAGAAACTTGTCGAGATATTGAAGCGTGAGGGGTTCCAGGTAGTCCGAACCAAGGGCTCTCACGTCATCCTGATGAAGGAAGGTGTGAGGACTGTCGTTCCAGTTCACCCGGGCAAGGATGTTAAGCCGGGGCTCGTGAGGGCGATAATCCGAGAAGCAAAGCTTACACGGAGTAGATTTTTTGAACTGTTGAAAGAAGTTTGACGCTCCGCGCGACTGTATTCCAGACCCTCAGGGAGCCGGGGGCTTTCTCACCGCGGTTTTTGAAAATGTCATCACTCGCGCGTGGTGGACTGCAAAATCTGATGAGTTTGTTTCATATATCGGGGGCGGAATCAGTTGATTGGTGCTGGAATGAGGATAGCCTATGTCCACGATGCGGTTTTACCCATTTGTGAAGGGCGGCACGGAGAAGCGGGTGTACGAGCTCTCCAAGCGCTTGGTCAGGCGTAGGCATGAGGTATAGGGTCAACGCTGTGTATGAGTCCTCCAAGACCGGGCGCATCGTCAAACTTTAGATTCGCCGCCGGGTAACCCGAGCAAGAAGATCGGGGCGGGGAGTATCGCCAAGTTGCGCTCTTCAACATAATCGAGGTCACGCCTGCTGAGCAGGATCTTCTCCTGGAGCCCAATTCTCGGAAAATCGCTGCTCGAAGTCCGCCCCTGCCACTTGAGCTCAACGCCCACGTCCCCAACGACGAAATCGACCTCCCGCTTCCCGCCGTGGAAGTAGACGTTCCCGAAACTCCTCGCCAGGTGTTCCCCGACGATCCCCTCCACGAGCTGCGCCTGCTCCAGTTTAAAATTTAGGGCCCGCGAAAAAGTTTGACAGAGGAAGGAATCTGTGAAGTACACTTTTCTCTCCTTCCTGTAGAGGACCGCTTTTTTGGTCAGTTCGATCTGGTGATAGTTCCTGAGTATGTACAGACCCTCCATGATCTGCAGGTAGTCCCTCACAGTCAGATGAGACTCGATCTCCATCTCCTTCGCGAGCGAGTTCAGTGAAAACTTGCTGCCATACCTTCTCAGCACCCCCTGCAGGATAGAGGCGGCTGTCTTCTCGCTTCTTCCCAGTTTCGTCACGTCGAACACTGTAGCGTCAAAGCAAGCCCTGTAGGTCTCCTCCTTTATTCCATCCTCCTCCATAAGTTCGAAAAACGCCTTCGGGTACCCTCCGCTCTGGATGTAGAGGTTGAACAGCCTCGCGACCTCATCGATAAACACCATTAGCTCCCTTCCGAGTTTAAACGCGTCCCTGGGCCTCAGCCTGTGTAGCTCGGATTTCCCAAGCGCGCGCTTCAGCTCTCCGCTCCCAAAGAGCCCACAGAACCCCCTAAAGCTCAGCGGCATGAACTCCTTCACTTTTATGGGCCTGCCCGGAAACCTCTCCTTTTTCAGCCCGATTGAGGAGGAGCCAGTCACGTAAAGATGCTTGTCCTTCAGAAGGGGGGAATCAAGGAGGAATTTCACCGCACGTTCCCACCCGGCGACGAAAGTCACCTCGTCCAGAAAAACGTGCTTCTCGCCCTCTCCTGCCAGCGAGTCGAAAACCCTCACCACCTCGACGATATCCCTGTGGTCCTTCAGCAGGTCACAGGCGAAGTACATGACGTTTCTCGGGTTCACCTCATCCAGCAGCTTCTTCACGAGAAGTTTGAGATAGGTCGTCTTTCCAACCTGCCTCGGCCCCGCTATCAGAAAGTTGCCCTCCTCGAAATCGTAGAGCAGCTTGTGCGCCCTCCCCATCGCGGAGCTGACCTTTTCATCGCTGAGGATGCTCTCCTTTTTGGCCCACCACGGGTTCTGGAAGACCAAATCGTCCTCTCTCATAGTTGTTATTGAAATAACAAGGTATTTATATAGTTTCTGTTAATCACATATCAGCAAAGGGGGAACTGGCCGGGGCCTCCGACCAGGCCACGCAGGATAGATGGCGACAGGGCCCCCATGCGTGTTCTCATATATAGCAGCGAGATTAGTTGATGGGGCTAAAATGAAGATAGCCTACGTTCACGACGCAGTTTACCCGTTCGTCAAGGGCGGCGCCGAGAAGCGGGTGTACGAACTCTCCCGGCGGCTGGCGAGGCGTGGCCATGAAGTCCACGTTTTTGGCATGAGGTGGTGGGGAGACGAGCCGACCAAGGAGATGGAGGGGGTTCACCTACATGGGGTCTGCAAGCCAATCCCTCTGTATTCAAAAGGCAGAAGGTCGATCAGGGCCGCCGCGATGTTCGCCAAGAGCGTCCTGCCATCTCTCTTGAAGGAGCGGTTCGATGTCATAGACTGCTATCAGGCCCCTTACCTCCACGCGTTTCCAACCAAGCTAGGGGCTGTCGCAAAGAGCTCAAGGCTTGCGGTCACGTGGCACGAGGTCTGGCGCGGGTACTGGCAGAAATACTTGGGGCCCCTAGGTGCCGTGGGGGGCCTTATGGAAAAAGTAATCTTGCTGGGGCTTGCAGACAGGGTCATCGCGGTTTCTGACCAGACCAAGGATGACCTAGTCTCCCTGGGCGTCAGCGCCGACAGGATAGGGGTGGTGCCGAACGGGATAGATTTTGAGGCCATATCGGGGGTGAAGCCAGCCGCGGAAAAAATAGACATAGTCTACTTGGGGCGGCTGATTAGGCCTAAAAACGTGGACGTGCTCCTGAAGGCCGTCTCTGTCCTGAGGTCCGAGTTCCCCGAGGTGAGGGCAGGGATAATCGGTGACGGGCCTGAGAGGAAAAACCTGGAGCGGCTAGCAAAGGAGCTCGGCGTCGAAAAAAACGTCAGATTCTTCGGGTTCGTGGAGGACTTCGACGAGGTGATCTCACTGATGAAATCCTCAAAGGTTTTTGTTATACCGTCGACCCAGGAGGGCGGGGCGAGCATAGTGACATTAGAGGCGAACGCCTGCGGTTTGCCCGTTGTAGCCGCTGATCACCCCCTCGGGATAGACAAACGGCTTATTTTAGATGGCAAAACGGGTTTCTTTGTTAAACTATCGCCTGAAAATATAGCGGAAAAAATTCGATTGCTCTTGAGGGATGAAAAGCTTAGGAACAGTATGGGCGCGGATGCTGTAAAGTTCTCACAAAACTATGACTGGGAGAGAATTGTAGATTTGCTTGAGAAAGTATATTCCAAGATCTGCAGATAGGACGAAAGTTTATTCCCTATATTCACTATTTTTAGCTGTATAATTGATATCATCACCGTAAATGTGGGGGATGAACGTATGCCCGACGCAAAGGAATACGCAAGTCGATTGGTCAAGGGGAGCGCGATAGTTTTCGTGTCACTCATCGGGTCGCAGTTCGTCGCATTTCTGCTGCGCATGTTCCTCGCCCGAGAGCTCACCGTTGCCGAGTACGGGCTTTTCTACGCCGTGTTCACATTTGTCACTTTCTTCGGGCTCTTCCGCGACTTGGGGTTCGGGAGCGCTCTGGCCAAGTACATCCCAGAATTCAACCTCAAAAAGCGGTTCGGCGAATTAAAATCTTCCATTACATTTATCTTGGCATTTGAGGCCATACTTTCGTTCTCCCTCTCGGCCCTGATGTTCGTCTTTTCCAGCCAAATAGCTTTAGGGTTTTTCAGGACGGAAGCCGCTGTACCGATCATTCAAATTCTGGCGGTCTGGTCTTTCGTGATGATTTTTCTCCTCTTCCTGAGCGTGTTTCAGGGATTTCAGGATATGCCCGTATACGCCTTGCTGCAGTTCCTCAGAAACTTCCTCGTCCTCCTCCTAGCGGTCGTTATGGTCGGTTACTTCGGTTTCGGAGTGGCCGGGGTGGCACTCGCTTACCTGATCGAGCTGTCAGCGGTGGTGGTTCTGGCA
>CAZKGC010000011.1:15718-19694 GCA_964552335.1 Hadarchaeota archaeon (SeqCode) | reverse complement strand
AAAGAAAGGTTTAACTTCATCGCACGCGGCGCCGCTGAAATAATCACAGAGCCAGAATTGCAGGAACTCTTGAAACATGAAAAGTTTACAGCGTACTGCGGCTATGAACCCTCTGGTAAAATTCATTTCGGCCACGCTTTGACGGTTCGAAAGCTTGTGGATCTTCAGGCAGCAGGCGCGCGCGTAATTGTATTGCTCGCGGATTTGCACGCCTACCTTAATGACAAGGGAACGCTGGAAGAGATCAGGCGGGTGGCCGAGTACAACCGGCACTGTTTTATCGCTCTCGGGTTGGACCCAAAGCGCACGGAATTTTTGCTCGGCTCCGGTTTTCAGCTTAAGCCTGAGTTCATGATGGATGTGTTTAGGATGGCCACGGACACCACGCTACTCCGGGCGCGAAGGTCGATGGCCGAGATAGCCAGGCACCTCAAGGACCCAGACGTAGCGCAGGTGCTCTACCCCATCATGCAGGCGGTTGACATAGCGCACCTCAATGTCGATGTTGCGGTCGGGGGGATAGATCAACGAAAAGTACACATGATCGCGCGGGAGAAACTGCCGGCGTTGGGGTACAAAAAACCCGTTTGCGTGCACGTTCCACTTTTACACGGAATAGACGGCGAAGCAAAAATGTCGTCGAGCAAGGGCAACTTTATCGCAATCGATGACGAGCCTTCAACAATAAAAGAGAAGATAAACAAGGCGTTCTGTCCGCCGAAGCAAACGAAGGATAACCCGATCATCGAGCATGCTGAATATTTTGTTTTGCCGTCTGCTGGTAAACTCGAGATCAAGAGGCCAGCACGCTACGGAGGGCCGCTCGAGGTGACCAGCGCAGCCGAACTCAAGAAGCTTTACGCGGCGGGCAAGCTTCATCCGGCGGACCTGAAGGGGGCGGTCGCGGAAGCTTTGGTTGAGCTGCTCACGCCAGTCAGAGATTACTTCGCGGCGCATCCAGAAGCGAAACTTACGAAAACATCGCAGTTTTGATTGAATTCAACAACTCAGGTATAAATCTTTCAAAAAAGATGCGCGATGCAAGCTTTTAATCGAGCGCCGCAAATAAACTTAGGGGCTGGAATTTGCGGATAAAACCGCGTTCGATAGCGATAACTTCTGGGAAGGGCGGCACTGGGAAAACCACACTCACCGCCAACTTGGGCGTTGCGTTGGGGGCGCTCGAACACGATACAACTATTTTAGATGCAGATCTCACAATGGCGAACTTGGCGTTGGTCCTGGGCATGCATAAAGTTGAATCATCTCTCCTCGACGCACTGATGGGCAGGGCCGATGTCTCAGATGTCGTGTACAAAAACTATGGGATCAAAGTCGTCCCGATGGGCTTTCGTTTCGAGGATGTTCATGAAGTGCTTTCTAAGGTGAAGCGCGAGCGCGTCGAGGAGACCATCAATGAGCTTCTGAGGCAGACAGAATTCTTGCTCATCGATGCGCCTGCCGGCATAGCCGACGCGACAATTATTTCAATTGCTGCTGCGCGGGAGATGATACCGGTCACAAACCCAACTTACACGAGTTTGGTCGACTGTTATAAAATAATCCGCATGGCAAATGTCTTGGGTTCTTGGACACGGGGCGTGGTCGTCAATCGCACGGGCAAAGCGGCGGATCTTTCAACTGGCGAGGTAGAGCAGTTCCTTGGTCGTACGCTCGGGGCAATGCCGGTGCTTGCGGAGATTCCTGAGGACCCGAAAGTCCAGGAGGCGGAGCGCGAGGGAGTCCCGGTGGTCGTGTACGAGCCTGATTGTGAGGCGTCAGTTGCGGTCAACGAATTAGCAAAGATCATCGCGGGAGAAGCCGATTTGCCGTATGTTCCATACGAGGAGCCTGCCGTCAAGGAAACGACATCTAGGTTGATCCGTGCGCTGACTGGGCGCCGCGTTTAGCTGTTGCAGTAGACCCCCGCCTTGAGGATTATGGCACCAAAACTGATTTTCGAAACCCATACTAACGATTCCGAGGAAACGCGTTTTGGGCGCTTATTTAATCGCAGGATACAACAATCATCTAAGGTGAATTGGTGAAAGAGAGGGATATCAACAGGTGGGGTAGTAGCCGTTGCCGTGGTTCTAACTGTAGTAACTGTTGCAACAGCTGTTGGCCTCCACTTCCTTATCGGAGGGCCCGCAGGAGGACTTGGGGGAGGCACCCCGACACAAACCACGACAACCACCCACACAACAACCACCACAACAACCCACACACTAACCTCCACAACCACGACAACAACTCATACAACAACCACAACAACCACCACACCAACCACGACGACCTTCGAGCTGACAGGATGGGATGTTGTTGTTGATTGGGACGAGGACCACACAGATGGCTGGGCCGATCTCGAATACACTTACTCGATCAATTCACCGGTTGCAGTCGATCTCATAGACCCGAATGGTGAATCTATGGCTTATTGGTCGTTATCCGGATATGATATTCTACAAACATCAGGTACAAGTAAGATAAGTATGACTCTTGGTCAGTCGAATACATCACCATCACCGGGAACTTACAGGATGGTTGTGTATCCGCTCGACGCCTACGGTAACCCCGTCGATGAGATATGGGAGAATACATTCACCTTTTCAGGGCCTCATATCTCAATTGAGAATGCCAGTGTAAGTTGGGGCTACGTAGCCGAGGGAACGTACATGCCGAATTCTGTTGACATATGGGTAAGAAACACTGGCGACCTACCGGCTTTCGGTTATTATCTTAGAGCTTGGGTCGGCGGGCGTGCCATACATATTTTCACGGGGGCGTATTACGGATGGATTAATACGGGGGGCCCATGGTTCGCCACTAACACTAATCTTTCCGGTTTATTCAATCCAGGAACATACAACTTACACATCGAGTGGGTCAAAGAACCAGAGAAAGCAGGTGAGGAAGAATCTCTAGCGGCTTCGTATGATAATAATGTAATAGTGCCCTGAATAGTTTATCTAGTTTGCCTCAGCTCGTGTCATTTTAGGGTCATCCAAAAACTTTTACTATCACTGGTATTCAGAAGAACTGTCAATTTGTGCCCCGGGGTATCACCAGTTAAAAACTGGTGGCATGCTCGCCTCCCTTCGATCCTGTTTTAGAAAACATTTCGACGATTTATAAAACTACGGCGGCCTTCTGCGAGAACTGCGAGGAGAAACTGCGCGCTAGATGACCTTCACCATCCGCGTTTGAAGGTAGCCAACTATGACGGGAATGTAGCCGCGGAGTTCGCCATCCAACTCGGGGTCGCCAGTGTCAACCTTCAGAGTCTGGGTCAGCGAGAGTTTGTGGGGAGTCGCTAGCACCAGGATATTTTTCTTTACCACTTTTCTAACAACTGCTGAGCTGAGCTGCTGGTTGCCCCGCCCGAAGATGAAGCCCTGCCTTCCTATTGGGCTCACGATTATCGTCGCGGGCCTATCCCCGATCGCTTCTAGAATTTGTCGTTCATTGGCATCGCGCGCGAGAAGCTTAAAGTCGAGAATGAGGTCAACGCCGAGCAACGTCGAGTCGTAGATGCCGAGCTCCTCCGCCACAGCGCGCGTGGTCGTGCCCGGCCCCAGAATATACACGCGCCCGCGCTCCATTAGTTCAATCGTCCACCGCGCGATCGCTTTTTGGTCGGCCAGCTCAAAGCCAGCGCTGCCCTCTTTCGTCGTCTGCATCATCACGGGCTCGTAGGGCACCAGAGCGTAGCCCCTGAGCTTTGCGACCAATCTGTTTTCGCGGTAGGCATCTTCATCTATGTCCATGACCTCCGCCTCCTGAAGCGGTAGCCCTTCGATCAAAAAACGTGCTGCAATCAGACCCGCCACTTCAGGTGTATTGGCGAAAGCTGCGGAGTGTAGCTTTACGCCGGTTGGAATGCCTAGGATCGGTACTTGAGTTCCTATCGCTTCGATAACATCGCTCATAGTTCCGTCCCCGCCAGCTACTAGGATAAGGTCTGCCCCCAACTCAC
>CAZKGC010000011.1:0-15708 GCA_964552335.1 Hadarchaeota archaeon (SeqCode) | reverse complement strand
GTCATCCGCTGTAGTTTTTCCGGAGGTGATGTTCCCGATAACTCGCGCCTTTAGCCCGGCCTCCGCTACTTCTAACTCACCCATCTCAGCAGGGTAAGTGATCAGCTCGAACTCAACTCCACTTTTTTTCAAAACCCGCAACGCTTCCACTGTCTTAGCCGGAGAAACTGGTTTTGCGCCAAGCTCTAGAGCTTTAGTTACTATATCTGCGCCGTTAGTGCCCTTCAGCCCCACGCGGCCGCCCATACCTGCTATGGGGTTGACAATCAGGCCTAGCTTCTTCATCACTTCGCCAGTTTACGATACATTTTCCAGCTCAAAATAGGTTCGCGGGATGCCTTGACCTCATCCAGCCTTCCGATCGCGGTGGCGGTGGGGGCGCCCCGCAACTTCTCAGGATTCGATCGGGCCTCATCAGCTATCTCACGCATCGCTGCAATAAAGCGGTCAAGCTCTTCCCTTGTTTCCGTCTCCGTGGGTTCGACCATGAGCGCTTCGGGGACGATCGGTGGGAAGTAGTAGGTAGGTGCATGCATGCCGTAGTCGAGTAGACGCTTTGCCACATCGCGCGCGGTGATCCCAATTTTGCGTTTGAGTGGCTCCGCGCTGAACACGACCTCGTGCTTGCAGGGACCATCAAACTTGACCTCAAATCCGCTGACATCCGCCATCTTCCTCATGACATAATTCGCGTTCAGGACCGCGGTCTCAGCCACCTCCTTCAGCCCGCTCGCGCCCATCATCAAGATGTAAGTGTACGCCTTCACAAGCACGCCGAAGTTCCCATAGAAGGACCTGATCTTTCCAATTGAGTTGGGGCGGTCATAATCGAGGTAGTAACGCTTGTGCTTGTTGTCATATTCGACGACCGGTACAGGTAAAAGCTTCTCCAACTTACGAACCACCCCAACCGGGCCGGCCCCGGGGCCTCCTCCTCCGTGTGGTGTGGAAAATGTCTTGTGGAGGTTGAAGTGGACAATATCGAATCCCATGTCACCTGGCCGAGCTTTGCCTAAAATCCCATTCATGTTAGCACCATCGTAGTAGAGCAGCCCTCCAACCTCGTGGACCATTCCCGCGATCTCCGATATCTCATCCTCAAACAGACCCAAAGTGTTGGGGTTTGTCAGCATGAGTGCAGCGGTCTTCTCAGAAACAGCATTTCGAAGGGCTTCTAGGTCAACTCTCCCTCTATTGTTGGATGGGACGATGACCACGTTGAACCCAGCCATCGCGGCACTCGCGAAGTTCGTGCCGTGTGCGGAATCTGGCACAATTACCTGAGTGCGAGTTTCTCCTCTAGATCTTTGGTAAGCGCGTACGAGCAACATGCCCAAAAGCTCGCCGTGGGCCCCCGCCGATGGTTGCAGGCAAACTCGTGAGACTCCCGCTATCTCGGCCAGATAACGCTCAAGCTTATACATCAGTTCCAGTGCCCCCTGAACGGTCTCCTCGGTCTGGTAGGGGTGAATGCAAGCGGCCCCCTCTGCATTTGCCAGCTCGTCGCAGATTTTTGGATTGTACTTCATCGTGCAAGATCCAATTGGGTAGAAAACCAGGTCAACGCCGTAGTTCATCTGAGAGAGTCTGGTGTAGTGCCTGACGACCTCAGGTTCCGACAGCTCGGGCAACTCAAGCGAGCGGCGAATGAGCTTCTCAGGAATTTTTATGCTGGCAGGTGCCCTTGGAGGCAGCGAAGCTCCCTTACGACCCGCTCTGCTCAGCTCAAATACCAAAGGCTCCAAGCACCCCTCGCGCCCCCAGCGCGCCTGGCGGTAGATCATGCTTTCCCTCCGACTGCTTTGGCGGCGGCCTCCGCAAGTCTGTCTATTTCTTCCCTTGTGTGCAGTTCCGTTGCGCACAGAAGAGCCGTTTCGCCCAATTCCGGGAACTCGCTTCGAATTGACCTGCCACCGTGAATCCCTTCCCTGAGAAGTCTTGCGTTGAATTTCTCGATTGTGAGTTTTGGTTTGGTACACCTGAGAGTGAACTCATTGAAGTGCGGCGAGCGGAAGATCGGCGCCTTTAATCCTTCGATAGTGTTCAGTCGCTTCATCGCATAACTGGCGTTCGCCGTGCAGGTCTCGGCCAGCTCACGGAGCCCCATCGGACCAAGTGAAGAGAGATAAATCGCCGCCGCAACCGCGCAGAGCGCTTCGTTAGAGCATATGTTCGATGTAGCCCGCTCCCTCCGGATGTGTTGTTCGCGCGTCTGCAGTGTCATCGTGTACCCGCGCAGCTTTCCGTCGAGCGTCGTCGTCATCCCAATGAGGCGGCCCGGCAGCTGTCTGATTAACTTCTCTTCCCCGCGGCAGGCGAATATCCCGAGCGCTGGCCCGCCGAAGCTGACGGTGTTGCCCAAAGGCTGTCCTTCCCCGACCACGATGTCTGCCCCGTAGTCTCCTGGTGCCTTGAGGATGCCCAGAGAAATTGGGTTGGTGCCGACCACGAACTGTGATCCAGCCTCGTGCGCGGCATCGGCGATTTCATCAGCCTGCATTTCCAAGAAACCCAAGTAACTGGGATTCTCAATGTAAACTCCCGCCGTGTCCCTGTCTAGTTCCCTGCGGAGTTGGTCGAGGTCTAACTGCCCTGTGCGGCCGTCATATCCGACCTCTACAACCTTCAGGTCTGAGCCCGACGCATAATTTCGCAGCACCGAGAGCCGCTCCCAGGAGATGAGCTTGGGCACGATGAATTTTCTGCGTCTCGTCACGCGGGCGCACATTAGTGCCGCCTCACCGAGCGCGGTCGCCCAGTCGTACATAGAAGCGTTCGCAACCTCGAGGCCCGTGAGTTCGCAGACGAGGCTCTGGTACTCGAACAGCGCTTGGAGTATCCCTTGGCTGGCCTCCGGCTGGTAGGGAGTGTAGGATGTCAAAAATTCAGCGCGTTGGATCAGCGATTGAACGTGAGCTGGGATGTGATGAGGCCAGACACCGCCGCCGAGGAAGGATGGCATTCGGGTGAAAGGCTTGTTTTTGGAAAGCATTGCCTGTACATGACGCTTTACCTCAAGTTCCGACATCGCCGGTGGCAGGTTCAGCTTGCGCTTGAGGCGAATTTTAGGCGGGATGTCCGCAAACAGCTCGGCTATACTAGCGGTGCCGATCTCCCGCAGCATCTGCTCCTTGATCTCCCGCACGTTCGGGATGTAGTGGTGAGGCATGCGCACCAGCTACTCGATTTTCTTGAGATATTCTGCGTAGGCCTTGGCGTCCATCAGATGTTTGAGCTCAGCTTCGATGGCGCTTGGTTGAAGCACACAAATCCAGCCCTCGCCGTAGGGGCTCGTGTTGATAAGTTCTGGGCGCTCCTGAAGCGCTGAGTTTACCTCCTTGATCGTGCCGCTCAGAGGGCTGTATAAAGCTGAAACTGCCTTGATCGACTCGGCCGCTCCCAGCTCCATTTCCCTGCCCTTGGGTTCGGCCAACTGCTTGACCCCCTTCCCAGCCTCTGGCAGCTCCACATAGACAACATCCCCCAACTTGTTCTGGGCGTAGTCGGTGATGCCAACTCGCGCCAGCTTACCTTCAAGCTTCACCCATTCATGATCCCGGCTGTAGTAAAGGTCCTCGGGGATTTCGTAATTGCCTGCTCTAACCATGTTTATCCTGCAAAGTAGAACTCGCATACTAAAACTTAAAGATTGAGGTATGGTCCAAGCAGGTTATGCGATCAAACTCAATTCGGTCTTTATCTTTTCGATTTCTTTTGGTGTGGGCTTTCGCGGGTAGTTGTAAATTGGGCCCTTGGGAGATTCGTTGTAGAATGGACGGTTGCAGTCCGGGCATCCTGATGTGAGAAAAGGCGCACCAGATGCGACTGTCCTATTTAAGACATCGTGTCCTATTTGAGACACTTCGTGCGTAGTGTGTGTCCTATTTAAGGCATCTTGCCCTACTCCAAATTCAACAATCCGACCGTCATCGAAATGCATCAACTCCGCCCTGCTCATATTGTTGATGATAAAAAATCTAGCGAGCTGGATTCTCCGGTAGCTGGAAACATCAGGTTGTGGACGGCCAGAGAGAGCGGTACCGGCGATGGGAGTAAACGCGAACAGTCCGATAGTTATGCCTCGATCGTGCAAGAGTTGGATCGCCCGCACCATCTCCTCCTCGCTCTCCCCCAATCCTGCGATAAGATGTGTTGAAACCCGATCGCCAAAGATAACCCGAGCGCGCTCGAGCGCTTGGATGTGGCTCTCCCAGTTGTACCAGTCCCCCTTAATGCGCTCGAAGAGTTCCGGCGTCGCGGCATCCAACGCCACGCTAACCCGCTCGACTCCGATGTCAGCCAGCTTTTGGATATCGTCCACCTTTAAAGGCTGGCATGAAACGGAGATGGGCAGACCGCAGACGCTCTTGACACGCGCCACGAGCTCGCAGATGTCGTCCATAACTCTTGGATAGTTAACAGCTTGGATGCAGACGCGCCTGAACTCATTTGAATTTTCGCCCAGCCCAGCGAGAACTTTTCCCAGCTCAGCGTGCGGCCAGAAAACACGTGATAGCATCTTCAGGTCTGACGTGCTTCCTCGCGCTTGGGGGCAGAACTGGCAGTTTGCGTTGCAGCGCCCCTCGTGATAGGTCAAAAAATGTGCCGTCGTTGGGGCTACGGCAAGCTGTCCACGCCATAAGCCCAGAACGACACCAGTGCCGAAAGCTACTCTTACGCTATCGACCAAGCAGCTGCCTCCACCAACTCGTTTGGAACAGCGCAGCATGTATCGAGTTTTCTTATATTGAGTCCGATTCTGCGTGCGGCTTCCAATGTCTGTTCGCTTGGGAGTTCAACCCGATCGATTCCCGAGCTTAGAGCTTGGAATTCAAATTCGACGCGTTCGCTGTCGCGTGGCCGCATACACCCAAGCGCCAGCGTTGTCTCCGGTAACTTGAGTCTGGCCTCCGCGATAATCTCCCCAACTGCTTCCGGGCTCGGTCCAACGACATGTTCGAAGTCAGTTTCAGGTGTGGGCACGAGGACGAGCATGACAAGCGATTGTGGGTTGATTTCCGCCGCGAGTTCAAGCGCCTTTCGCTCGCCCTTAATTCCCCCCGCGTGCAGGCCAATGCAGATGTGTGGAGCAACATGAGGCAACGAGCGCTTGAGAGCCTTCATGGAATTTCGATAGTCCTCAACGGTCCGATCGATGCCCAGCACCAGCTTGATCGTTTCATCATCGCCTATGAGATCGAAATCCGCCAAGTCGATGCCTGCCCTGCCCAACTCGCGTGCGAGCCAACTTGGCACCAAACCCGTGTGGGCGCTGATGAATAATCCGGTCTCGCGCTTCACCCGCTCAATTGCATCGAGGAACGGCTCGAAAGGCACGTATCCCTCGTTATTGTATCCTCCGCTTATGAGCAGACCACGCGCGCCATTTGCCGCCAACTCTACGCATGTTGTAAACAAGGTATCCGGCGTCAGGCACGGACGCATGTGTTCCAAATAGCGCCTTCCGCAGTGTTTGCAGTTCAAGGCGCATCCACTACCGGTTATCGAGATCACCGGAAATCTGGGATGAGGGTAACAAGCAAAAAAAGTGGGATCTCGTTTGAATTTCACTGAAAATGCTCTGGATTGTAATTCGTCTGTCATCAACGTTTCCTCAACCATTCATCTGATGCGTATTTTGGCCTAAGCTTTTTCGCAAGGTCCAGTTCTTCGCTCGTTAACTCGCCTTTGTTAAGCTTAACATTCAATGAATCCTCAAAGCCGGTCAGTATAGCCTCTCTCACTTCCTCGAAGGTAGGCTTCCGCCCGATCTCGCGCTCAATTGTGGTCACCCGTTCGTAAACCGAAGCTATGAACTTGTCTGAGATCTTTTCTGGGCTGACCTTGAGCAGCTCAAACATCTGGCGGACATCCGGGGAGATGAGCACCGTCCCGTGCTGGAGCACGGAGCCCCACCTCCGCGTCTGGGCGCTGCCCGAGATTTTCTTTCCATTGACCTGCACATCGTTGACCGGCTTGAACTCCGCCCGCAGGCCCAGCCGCCCGAGCCCCCGCGCCAGGCCGCTGCAGATCAGGCGATAGGATTCGATTATATCGTCCGGCACATCGCCCTGCTTACACACTACGCTGTAGGTGAGCTCTCCGCCGTGGTCGTGGAAGACAGCTCCACCTCCCGTGATGCGCCTGACTACATCCACCCCGTAGCGCTTCGCTACTCCTAGGTCGACTTCGCGCTCGACGCTTTGAAAGCAGCCGATCGAGACGGTCGATGGTTGCCAGCGCCAAAAGCGGATAGTGTTTGGAGATTTGTCTTCAGCGTTTAGCTTCAGCAATGCTTCGTCAATTGCCATGCTTGTGAAAGCGTCGTCGATTCGTAATGGGATCAGCCGCCATTCGGATTCCATGTCTTTCCGTTCTTTTGCCATATTTATAACAATAGCAGAATTCATTTCCGCCCACCACCGGCTGCGCGCAAAATCGCCTCGGCCCAGTGCTCCGGCTCCACCATTGGGGTCAGGGCACCTGTTAACCTGTAGAACTTTTGAACCGCCGCGAGCAATGTTTCCTTTCTGACTTCGACGCCTTCAAGCGCCCGCTCAAGCGCCTCGATCGCCTCCTCAGGGTACATGAAGAAATCACCACTAATGGAGACATGTGAAATCTTTTTGCCGGTCGTCTCCAACTCAACCTTGATTACTCCTTTCGGTGCCTTGAACTCCGCGTATGGCGTCCGCTCACCGCTTAGATTACTTCCACTTGGTTAAAATCTCTTCTCTCCGAAAAGTCGCCTTGCTGAGATAAAACAACCCCATGCTCGCTAATCCCAACACCAACGCGAAAACAGCAAGCGTCGGCCATTCGAGTGAGAGAATTCCACTCAAGAACAGAATGTAAAACGCAAGAACAGGAAATATCACGATTGAACTTAGCTGCATCGCCGCGCGTACATCGGTCACCCTCGACGAAATGAAAACACAAAATGAGACGGAGAGGAGAGCCACCAAGGGGCAGTAAACAAACAGAACAAACATCGAGAGCAAGTTCGGTAGCAAGAGGTAGCCAAAGAGCTGAAAAGTGAGCAAGTCAACCAAAACTATTAGACCCACAAAAGAAACAAGAGTCACTACCATCGCCGGCACGAACGCACCCAATCCTTTTCCTATTAAAAGCTCTGAATCACTCGTGGGCGTGGCAAGCAGGGGTTCAAGTTGCCGGTTTACCTTTTCCCCGACGAAGGTGTATGAAGCTATCACAGAGGGAATAAGAGCGGGTAAAAGCATGAACATAAGCACAGTCATGTTAACAAGCCCCGATATCATCGCCTGCTTGTATGGCATGCCTGCAGGGGCGAATGGTGGTAACCCACCTGTTGAGGGCACTTCAGCACCCATGACCGGGTAAATTGAGGTCAATGGTAGAAAGATGGCGAAAATCAATGGCACACCAATAAGACTATAGAGCACATATTTGTGTTTTCGCACGCTCGTCATGTCCTTCTTGGCTATTTCCCAAACCCGATCAGCTCTCACTTTCCTTCACCAGCCTGAGATAAGTTTCCTCGAGCGCATGGGCTGTGCGAGTCACGTATTTCACTCTTCCGCCTTGTTTCACTATAGTTTCGACTATGGCAGGGTTAGCCGATTCCGGGTCATCCGTCACGACCAACAATTTGTCCCCCTCCGTCTCCACATCCTTAACATTTTTCAGCCCCTCGACCGCGTTTACTATTTTCTCGCTCACGCGCTCGAGTTGCACCTCAGTTTTACTAGGCCCAGATTTCCGCTCGAGTTCAGCTGGAGACCCTAACGCGATGAGCTTCGTGTTCAAAATTGCCACGCGGTCGCAAAGTCTCTCAGCTTCATAAAGGTTGTGAGTGCAAAGAAAGATAGTTCGTCGCTCACGTTTAAGCTCCAAGATAAAATCCCGCACTATCTTCGCCGACTCCGGTGCGAGGGCGGCGGTCGGCTCGTCCAAAAACAGGACTTTTGGCTCGTGCACCATCGCCCGCACGATCGCGATTTTCTGCTGCATCCCCTTCGAAAATGTTTCCACGGCATCGTTCCTCCGCTCCCATAGGTCGAGCATTTTCAGAAACCGCTCGATGTTTTCTTCGCGCTTCTGCTTGGGCACACCGTAAAGTTTGGCGTAGAACTCTAGGTTGCGGTAAGCGCTGAGCTCGCCATACAACCCGGGTGATTCGGGGAGCAAGCCGACTATCTCTCTTATTTTCATCGCGTCCTTGCCAACCTCGTGCCCGCCCACGAATGCGTTGCCCGCCGTAGGTCCGATCAAGCAGCACAGCATTCGTATGGTGGTTGTCTTTCCAGCGCCGTTCGGGCCGAGCAAGCCGAATATCTCCCCCTCATTGACCTCAAAAGTTAGCCCGTCGACTGCTTTGACACCATTGAACTCGCGGGAGAGGCCTTGCAGTTTTATCATTTGGATAACTCCTTCGTCCAAGCTTCTACCATTTTATCGTCCAAATCGCACAAAAAGATTTCTCTGAGAGATCTTGCAGATTTGCTGAATTCCTTTATTGCATTCACCATCGCCCGCGCAGCGTTTTCACAAGAAACCATGCCTACTCCGGTCCCCATGCCAGGGATCACGATGCTCTTAGCGCCCGCCACCTCCGCGCACTCAAAGGCTGCCTTTGTTGCTCGGTAAACCTTCTCTCCTGTCGTCCGCATCGCCGGGCGTTCCATGGTAGGGGCGTGCACCACCCATCGTGCTTGGAGGTTGCCCGCGGTCGTCGCAACGGCTTTTCCGACCGGCACTGGCGCATGTTTTAGAGCCTCCCGCTCGATATTCTCGCCGCCGGCCCGCTTCAGCGCACCGGCAGCCCCGCCGCCCATCAACATGAGACTGTTTGCGGGGTTGCATATCGCGTCGGCCGCCTGCTTTGTCAGATCTCCGCGCCTGACCTCGATTTTAAGAGCGCCCGGCTTCATGCCGCTCGATAAATTTTTATATATTTAAAGTTAAAGGTACTCCCAAATTTGTTGTATTTATAACAACAACGGTAATAACTAAACATTTTAAAGTTGAGGACAAGTTTGATAAGGTGTTAGTATGAATGACGAAAAGATAACCGATATTTCAAAAGCATTCAACTCTCGAAGGTTGTTGGGAATTAGAGTGAAAGAAATAATGAACCATAGACCTAGGACCGTCCGCCCCGAAACCTCTCTCGACGGCCTACTGGAACGCCTGCTGGGGCAGATCGAGGACTGCTTCCCGGTTGTGGACAAAGATCAGAGGCTTGTCGGCGTAGTCACAGAGAGTGATGTGCTCCGGGTGCTTCATCCCCCAGTTCACCAAGCGATGGTCGCCCCAGTTTTAAGGGAGCTCATGAAAACCGCAGCGAAAACTGTCAGCGAGATCATGACGAAACGTCCTGTCACTGTAAAGCCCGATATGACTGTTGCTGAGGTCCTTAACATAATGTTCGAGCACAAGTTCCGCCGCCTTCCTGTCGTCGAGGGCGAGAAGCTAGTCGGGCTCGTCTCCCTGAGGGACATCATAGAGCTTTACCGGGTTCTAAGGTAGGCGCGTGGTCATGGATATTGTGATTTCGACAACGCTTTTATACTTAGCCATTTTCCTGATAGCGGCGAAGCTGGGTGGCTTGTTCGCGGAGAAGCTAAAGCAACCGGGGGTCTCTGGAGAGCTGATCGCGGGCATGATGATTGGTCCATTTGTGGCGGGTTTAATATCGCAGCAACTGTTTGGCGTTTCCTACTACATCAATCCGGATGCCCCTGCAGGGCAGTTCATGAGCGTGCTCGCCGACATAGGGATAATCACGCTGATGTTTCTAGCGGGGCTTTCCATCGATGTTGGAGAGCTAAAAAAATCTGGGAAGCCAGCGGCATTAGTCGCGGCCACGGGTGTCGTGGTGGCATTCGTGCTCGGTTTCGGCGCGGCATCGATCTTCGGTTGGTCCCCCCTAGAAGCGGCGTTCGCGGGGGGGATACTCGTGGCTACCAGCGTGGGGATCACAGTCAGAACTCTGATGGACGCACACAGGCTCCACACACGCGTCGGCATGACAATTCTCGGTGCGGCGGTCATCGATGATGTTTTGGGCATTATCATCCTGAGCGTGCTCTCAGGTCTCGCCTACGGCGGCCTCTCCCTCTTGGGCCTCTCTGAAAATCTTTTTTTGATGGCGTTATTTTTCATCTTGGTGATAATGATCGGCTTCAAGGTGGGGCCGCGCATTGTCACCTATGTGAGCAGGTTTCGCGTGGAGGAGATAACGCTTTCAGTCGCTTTGGCGATGGTTTTCTTGATTGCGGCGCTTGCTGAAATGGTAAGCGTTGCTGCGATTACGGGAGCGTTCCTAGCGGGACTGGTTATCAGCAAGGCGCCAGTTGCCGGGTCGCTCAGGGCAAAGGTTTCAACAATCGGGTATGGATTCCTAATCCCTCTGTTTTTCGTTGAGATGGGTGTGCGTACGGACTTCGGGGCGTTGGCCGGGGTTGGTGGCCTCCTAGCACTAGTCTTCCTCGGCATCGCAATGTTCGACAAGATAGTTGGGTGCGGGCTGGGGGCTCTACTCAGCGGCTTCGGGACCAAGGATTCGATAAGGGTAGGTGTGGGGATGATGCCAAGGGCGGAGGTGGCGCTGGTTATGGCCGCGATAGGTGTAAAGGCAGGAGTGGTAGGCGATGCGTTGCTTTCCATGACGGTCATGATCGTGCTCGTGACATCCTTAGTCACCCCCGTGTTGGTAAAAATTGCTTTTAAGGGGGCACCACAGGAAGAAAAGTGACCGCAAAAAGTGCACGAAAAGTTCAGATATAGATTTTCAAAATTTCATTTTTAGTTGTCGGCTATAGTTAACAGCTTAATTTTAACGTGTAGGTGAAACAAGTATTAGAGGGACGGCCATGTTCGGGGAAATTTTTGAGGAGGAGCTGGGTCGAGAATCGGTTTTCCGCGACGCCAGCAAGCTCTCACCAGATTATGTGCCACCGATGCTCGTGCACCGCGATGAGGAGTTCCGCCAGCTTACACGGATTTTCAAACCCGTCATCGAAAACCAGATGAGCCAGCGAGCGTTGGTCACAGGCAGCGTCGGCGTTGGAAAGACCGCCTTGACAAAAAAGTTCGGGACGGAGTTCGAGGCGGCAGCAAAAGGTAGAAAACTCAACTTCAGCTACCTCCACATAAACTGCCGTAAAGACAGGACACTTCACACAGTGCTCGCGAAACTTGTGCAGCATTACAACCCGAGGTGGCCCTATCACGGACTTGGCCCCGAGAAGCTCCTCGACATGGTCGTTACTTACCTGAACACTCACAATTCTTATTTGGTCCTTACTTTGGACGAACTCGATTACTTTATACAGCTGAACGGTCCCGACCTGCTCTACTCGTTGACACGTGCAGCTGAGGAGTCGGGAGGACCGAACCGCATAAGCATCATTGCGATAGCGCGGGACAAAAGTTTCCTTCGCTCTTTGGACACAGCTACCCAGAGTACCTTCATGCACAACATTCTTCTGCTCGACCGCTATACGGCTCCGCAGCTCGCCGACATCATGATGCAGCGAGTCGGGGAGGCATTCAAGACGGGCGCGGTAGACCCAGAGACTGTAGAGCTGATTGCCGACATAGCTTCCCGGTGGGGAGACGCTCGCCTGGCATTGGAGTTCCTCTGGCACGCAGGAATGGCAGCGGACGGCGGGGGAAAAGATGTGGTGGCGCCTGAGCACGCACGCCAGGCGAAGGCTGAGGTCTATCCAGAGGTAAAGAAGGAAGTGCTGCGTGAACTTCAGCTCCACGAGAAGCTCGCGCTGCTCGCGATCGCGCGGAGGCTGAGGATTACCAAGCGTGCCTATGCGATGACCGGGGACATAGAAAAGAGCTACCAAGTCGTCTGCGAGGAGTACGGGGAGGAGGCTAGGCAACACACTCAGCTCTGGGAATATCTCAAGCGGATGGAGGAGTTAGGCCTGATAGACCTTCGGCCTTCTGGGATCAGGCACCGAGGACAGAGCTTCAGGATCAGCGTTCAGGAGGCCCCGGTGGAGTGGCTGGAAAAGGAAATGGAGAAACTACTTGAAGGGCGTAAATTGTAGGTTAAAAATTTCAAAGCTTTTTACTCGGTTAGAATAAATCTTGTCGGGGTCGTGGGGTAGCCTGGTCTATAGAGGTCTAGCCTCGGACAACCTTCTGGCTTCGGGGCTTCGGGCGAAAAAGTCAGAGACCCGAGTTCGAATCTCGGCGACCCCACCACTCGAACGCCTACTTCCTCCTTCTCCTGACTTTTTTCGGCCCCGGTTTTTTCCCGACCCGTTTCGGCTTTCTCCTTACCCTTTTCGGCTTCGGCGGCTTCACACGGACGATGCCAAAGAGCACAAGGGCAAACAGAGCAGCTATGGCCAGGTAGATGATCCCCCTGCCCACATCGCCTCCGGGCACAGAGCCCCAGCTTCCAAAGCAGTAGAGTTTACCATCACTTGTCCCCACGAAGATTTTGCCGTAAGCAGCGGCTGGTGAGGCGATCCCCGTGGCCCCTATATGTTGCTTCCAGATCAACACTCCGTTCTCTGCGTCAAGGGCGTGGATATAACCGTCTTGCGAGGTGATGAAAATCTTGTTGTCGGTGACCGCAGGGGAAGCTTGTACAGGACCTCCGGTGAGATATCTCCATTCCAATCCGCCGTTTTCAGTACTTATAGCATAGATATTATTATCACTCGAGCCAAAATAGACTAAATCGTAAGCGACGGCAGGAGAAGACTCAATCCGTCCGTTTGTCTTGAATTTCCAGATATTGTCTCCAGTGTTCATGTCCAGCGCGTAAAGGTTCCCGTCATTTGATCCGATGTATATGCGTTCATCCATGACCGCCGGAGTGGAGGCGATAGCGTGGTTATCAGTCATCCCGGAATCTTCAGTTTGGTAGCTCCAGTTCACCGACCCATCGCTTGTGCTTAGGGAATAAACAATCCCGCCCCATGTCCCCACGAAAACTGAGCCATTATTAACAACTGGCGAGGAAGTGATTTTGTTCTCAAGATTCTTCTCCCAGACCAAATGTCCTGTCAAAGCATTGATGGCGTAGACATAGTTGTCCGTCGGGGTGAAGTAGACAATGTTGTTGACCACTGCCGGCGTGGAGTAAATCGCGCCCCGCGTTTGATATTTCCAAAGATTTTCCCCCGTCGCAGCGTCCAAACAATAAACGCAATTATCACAGGAACCGAAGAAAATGCGGCCACCAAAGACCGTAAGCGATGAAATACAATCTCCTACCTCGAATTTCCAAATTTCTTTTCCGTTGAACACATCTATCGCGTAAAGGTACCCCTCGCTCGACCCCACAAACACCTTGTAGTTGTCGACCACAGGCGAAGAAAGCGCACCACCTGCGTCGAATGTCCAAGCGATCTCGTCGTTATCAGGAGCGATGTAATCGGTGTAGCTTGTGCGTTGTGCGTCGGGTTTGAAGGTCGGCCACTCTTGCGCTTGGACCGTCCCTGCTAGCATGATGGCGATGATGACAGCAATAGCGACCCTCATCCTATCCCCAACGAATGTAAGTTTGGCCCTAATTAATGGTCTACACTGCGGCTTTTGCCATGATCCCACGAGCCGCGAGCAGCCCTGTAGCGGCCGCCGTGATTATTCCTCTAGATAGCCCAGCCCCGTCTCCCGCGACGAAGAGGTTGGGCACATTTGTTTCCATGTTTTGGTCAACGTTAATCTGCATGGCGTAGAATTTTACTTCTGGGGCGTAGAGCAGCGTAGAATCGGAGGCGACACCCGGGGCCACCTTGTCCAAGTGATCGAGTCCTTCCAAGATGTCTATTACGATCCTGCCGGGAAGGGCCATCGAGATGTCTCCCGGCGTGACACTTTTGAGAGTCGGGACAACACGCCCCCTCTCTACACGTTCCCACGTGGAGCGCCTTCCCGCCCTCAGGTCTCCTAGTCGCTGGAGCAACGGGCGCCCCCCTCCTATCGTCGTAGCAAGGTAAGCAATTGACCGTCCGTAGGCAGTTGTGTCGGTGACGGGTTGAGTAAGCTCGATGTGGACGAGGAGAGCAAAGTTTGTGTTAGGCGATTTCTTTCCGCGGAGCGATTGTCCGTTCACACCGACATGATCATCATAGCGTTCCTCCATGACCCAACCCCTTTCGTTGGTGCAGAAAGTCCTCACGAAGTCATCGAAAGTTTTCGTCTGGATGTGGAACTTCGGGTCCCGGTTTATCTTGGTGAGGGACTCGTAGACGACCGCTGGCACCTCCACGCGCGCCCCTATGTCGATGGGACCGTGGGTCAGTTTCACTCCAAGCTCCCGGGCCTGCCCAGCGAACCATTCGGCGCCCACCCTCCCCGGAGCTGCTAAGATGTATCTGCCCTTGATTTTCTTTCCATTGACCACGACTTCATTTTTCCCGATGCGCTCGACTCGCGAGTTGAGCATGAATTTCACACCTTGCTTCTCAAGTTTGCGCCTGAGCGAGTTGATAACCCTCGGCAGGTACTCGCTCCCTATATGGCGTTGGGAAATTGGGACGAACCCGATGCCGGCTGCAGCTGCCTTCCGCATGAGTTCTTCAGTCCTCTGGGTATCCATGCCATAGACTTTCTTTGGGGCGCCATGCTTCACAAAAATCTCGTCCACTTCTTTGACCAGAGCCTCGGCCTTTGGAACACTTTTGGTGAGTTTACTGAGGTCGCCGCCGATGTCGTACCTGAGGTTCAGGATGCCGCTGGACATCCCGCCCGCGCCGCCCAGCCCACACATAATTTGACACGGCACGCACCCGATGCACTTGCCAGTCTTAAATGCGGGGCAAGCGCGCTGTTCTATATCCCGCCCCCATTCGATGACGGTCACTGAAAGCTTTGAATTTTTAGATAGCTCATATGCTGCGAAGAGCCCAGCGGGACCGGCTCCAATGATGAGCACATCCGCCGTATAATCCCTCGAAGCCTAGCGCTGTGCGCATATAAAAGTCTTTAGAGCGAGCGGTGTTTTACCACAATTCGTACTCGGGGATTACAGATTCAACGAAATGCCCATGCCATCTATTTCACTCTCAACCTGCTCACCTTACCCAAAAATGTCCCGTCAAGCAAATAAGCTTCAGCTTCATCAAGTTTTACAGCGCCAGCCTTGAACATCGGGCCGATAAGCTCCTCCGGGATTTCACGATTGACAGCAGCCCCGCCGACCAATTCGCTGAATGCTGGCATCACGAGTAGCTCCGGCAGGTCCCCCTTTATTTGCGCCTGGAGTTTTTTCGGAAATTTTTTCACGTTAAGTTTTGCACGTAGCCAAACCGGTTCAACAGTCCGCCCTCCGAACTTGTCACGGAATTCAATCGCGGGATGGATATGCGCAACTACGAGCAGTTTAGTGTCGAGCAGCTCTGGGGACGGCCAGGTGTGTCCGTGCATCAGCCCTATGCGACGACGCTTGCCGAGTACAATTCCATGCGCTCCATGAATTTTCACCCCTTTAGGTGTCATTCCCTCCAACCAAGCATCATGATTTCCCCGAACAACTTCAACCTGAACCAGCTTTGCCAACTCCTCGAAGAAGCCGGGCAGCTCGCGCCACTCCTGCCAGCTGGCGATGGGGATGTTGTGTTTGATGTCGCCCAAGAAAATTAGCCGGTTAGCCCCGCGTTTTTTTATCAGTTTTATGAGTCTTGCTTTCACATTATGGATTTGACTGGGCAGCGAGATGCCTTTCTTGGCCAGCTCGCCCTCGGTACCTAG
>CAZKGC010000010.1:14008-20789 GCA_964552335.1 Hadarchaeota archaeon (SeqCode) | reverse complement strand
GCCATTGATCTCGGATTCGGAACTTGGCAGGTGATACTCCTTTACATGTTCTACAATGTTATCTACGCCCTGGTCTCGCTTCCAGCTGGGGTGCTCTCCGACCGCATTGGGAGGCGCCCAGTAATCGCCGCAGGTTACTCCATCTTCGGCCTCACAGCCTTGGGATTCGCTTTGGCAACTAGCGCATGGCAAGCAATACCTCTCTTCATCCTATATGGAATTTTCATGGGATTAGTGGGGGGAACCCAGCGAGCTTATGTGGCTGATTTGGTTTCCCCAAAACTCCGTGGAACGGCGATGGGAGCCTTTCACACGGCTACTGGATTAGCATTGCTGCCAGCCAGCCTCATCGCTGGAGCTCTCTGGCAGATCATTGGTTTATGGGCTGCGTTTTTGTTTGCATCGGGTGTTTCATTTATGGCTGCGCTACTGATGGTAACTTTTAGTCCTTGATCCCGGCCTCGGTTATCTGGAACGTCGCACTCTCCGGCGGCAACCCGGGGTGGTCGACCAGATGAGCCGTGCGGGTGTTTGCCTTGCTCTTGCGCAGGTAGAGGCGTGCCGTCGTCGCGTGTCCGAGCACATGTCCTCCCACAGGTCGAGTTGGGTCCCCGAAGAAAACGTCCGGCCTGGATTGCACCTGGTTGGTCAAGAATACTGCCAAGTCGTTCAGCTCCGCTAGTTTGTGCAACTCCGCGATGTGGCGCCCGAGCTTCTGCTGCCGCTCCGCGAGCGCTCCGCGCCCGCAATACTCTGTCCGGAAAAGTGAAGTCACCGAGTCCACCACGACCAGCTTGACCCCATCGTTCTTCGCTATATCCGCTGCCTTTTCCGCCAGCAACATCTGGTGGTCGGTCGTGTGCGCCCGCGCCACGTAGATGCCGTCGAGCGCGCGCTCCGGATCCAGCCCCGCCGCCTGGGCCATCTGCACTATTCGCTCAGGCCTGAATGTGTTCTCGGTGTCGATGTAGACCACTTTCCCGTTGAGCCCACCTTGTTCTTGCGGCAACTGGACGTTCACGCAAAGCTGGTGCGCGATTTGGGATTTCCCAGAACCGAACTCGCCATACACCTCTGTCACCCCTTGGGTCTCTACCCCTCCACCGATTATTTTGTCGAGCGCAGGGCTCCCAGTCGCGATGTGACCCAACAACTTCCGCCGCTCCAGCACCACGGTAGCGCGCTCATAACCCATGTTCGAAGCCTCACGGGCGGAGTTTATCACCTTCACGGCCACTCGCATCCCCACCTCGGCAGCCTCCATCAGCTCGCCTGTGGTCGCCACCGCCAGGCTCTCCACCGAGTCGTAACCGGCCGTGCGCAGCTTCTCCGCGATCGCCGGCCCAACTCCTTCAAGTTCTTCAATCTCAGCCATTCTAACACCTCCGTTCAACCATCTTGCACTCCTTTTTAAGTGGGTTGAGGAGAGGGGGGTCACCGAAAGTAATATATAAACTATTTAAAGACCCGCTAGCCGGACCAAATATTTCCCCAGAGCCGATTTTTAGGCACTTTTACGCTTTAAACCTAAGCGGCACCGAAAGTATTCCCGCCGCAAGCTATCGGCACGCTAAAATTGTGCATAAGAATAACATTTTAGCCAGCTGTCGGCAAGAGTATTGCGGGTCAGGAATGGAAAACGAAACCCAAGCGCCAGAGGAAGGCGCCCAAATCAAGCTGGAGAATTTCCTCAACATGGTAGTACTTGTAAGCGTGAAGGACGGGCGCAAGTTCAGGGGCAAGCTGACGCAGTACGACGAGCACATGAACCTGCTGCTAGAGGATGGCGAAGAAATCTCGGAAGCCGGCCCCCAACCCAAATACAAACTAATTTTATTGAAAGGTGGAAACGTTTTGGATGTGTCAATGTGACCGCTCCCACGCCTAAAGACGTTGGGATTCCAGCCTAGCTGACCTTTTCGGCCAGTTCATCGCTGGTTAGGGCCGGGTCAACTTCGGCCCATCGGCTCCGAGGCCCTGCCAAAATACTGGAGCCAACGTTGATCGCTCCGTTGAAGTCCGCATTGTAGGTCAGCCCGCACTCGTAGCAGTGGATGATTGACTGCGTAGGCCGGTCGGTGTTTCGGGAGCCGCATCGGTGGCATGTCTTTGAACTCCACCGCTCGTCGGAAGCCACGGCCTCGATACCCTGCTCGGCGCATTCCTCTTGCACGTAGCGGATTATCCGTCCGTACGCCCATCTTGCTATCAAGCGCCTTAGCCTTCGCTTTCCGTTGCCTCGATAGTTCTCGTACTTGATCCCCTTTGGATAACCTATCGCAACCGCGCAACCGTTCGAGATCTCCGCTATCCGCTTGGCGGTCAGGCGGTCGTAGTATTCTGCCACGTGCCTGCGTTTGTTCCGCATCCGCTTCAGCGCCTGCCACTTCTTCAGTTGTTGCAGTTTCGCCACTTTTTTGTTCAGCTCATCCAATCTGTGGGTTTTCTCCCCATCGCGGATCACCGCGAAGTCGCCCCGGCGCAGAGGTTGGTCCGGACGCAGCAACACGGTCGCCGCGCTCCGCCTTATGCCGAGGTCAACCCCGCGAACCGCTCTCACGGGCTAATCCTGAACCTCGTGCTCGACCTTGACATGAACATAGAATTTCTTACCTCGTTTGACAATCTGGAAGGACTTGATCTCCCCCTGCTCAAGCAAGTTGAGGTGGTATTTTGCAGGATTGAGCAAAACGGTTATCCGCTCGCATTTCTTCAGCGTTGAGATGCGAACGACGCGAGGCGACAGCTTGATCGTCTCGGTCTCTTCCAGGCTCCCGATGCGATAGTCGAACCAGATCGGAATTTTGTGTTGCAGTCCATTCGAGAAAGGCGGCTGCGGCTCTCGCTTCACCAATTTTCTCAACCACCGTTCGTCGCCCACGCGCTGCGCCCGCGCGACTTTTTGTCTCCACTCACGGTGGAGCTTCCAGTAGCTCTTCCACATCCAGAGAACTGTGTCGGCGCAGCACTGAACGAATCCCGCGCTCAGTCCCGTTTGCTCCCGCACCTCTTGCTCGAATTCTCGCCTCCTCAGCCCGCTGCGGGTGCGGATATCATTTGTCTCGATGATCCGCGACCAGAGCCCGACGCCATAAGTCAGGCGGGCGGTGAGGCGGTTCAGGATGTCAAGCTTCCGCTTGGTGGTCGCGTGGTGCACGGGAATCTTGACGGTTTTCACGACCTGCATAATACTCCCACCAAAACATCCGGCCCCGCCTTCAAGCGGTTTTTGGACACCCCCCACCGAAAGTATTCGCCTCTTCATCCCGCCCAAGTTTTCAGAAATGCGGCCTTATAGGCGATCTGACGCTTTCTTCAGCATTTTTGATCCATTGTTTCTCGAGGAGGGGCACCGAAAGTATTCCCACTGCCGCTCTCATCCCTGCTTTGAAAAGCGGGCCCCCGCGGCGATTTCTTTATATGTTGTGAGTAGGGAATCGGCCCTCGACACGCTATCATCCCCCGGCTGAAACGCGCGGGGTTTCTCGCTCGATTCCGTTCCAAATACCACAAGAGTCGGGCCGCAGCGGGAGCGGCGGACGGGCTTCATCGGGAATCCTCTAAATTTTTTGAAAATACTCCATTGCTTTTAAACTTTCCCGAACTTTTCTCCCTTCCTCGGTAAGCGTGTAACCATTCTCATTTTTTGTGACCAGACCTCGATCGACCAATGCACGCGCGTAACTCTTTACAGGCCACCAATCCTCAGAACCGCAGAGTTCCTTTATGGTGCGGAGGTTTATGATCCCCCTCTCCGATATAAGCTGAAAAATCTTCCCAAGACTTTCGTCGCCCTTGAGCCAGTCGATATCTTCAGAGACTCCCATGTTACCAACTAAAAATCGTGGCACTAGAGATAAAAATACTCCCCACGTTCACGCTGTTCCCGGTCAAGGGCGCTCCCCGGCTTGTTCGCCCTAGGCCTCCCTGTATGCGGATCGCGTCGGAAGGTGACCCCGACCTCGCGCAGGAAGAGGTTCATTCCCTCGCGCATGTCCAAGGGGCCGTGAGTCCTGCCAGCTCGGCTCGGCTCCCCCGTGAAGACCAACAGGCGATCCGAGACAAAATCCACGCTCAGCATATCATGATCTACGACGAACGCGGCTGCCTCGCGTTTCTCGATCACCCGGCGTATCACGCGAGCCACCTGAAGGCGTTGCTCGACATCTAGGTAGGCGCTGGGCTCGTCCAGAAGGTAGAGGTCGGATGGGCGTCCCAAGCACGCGGCGATTGTGACGCGCTGAAGCTCGCCTCCGCTGAGCTCCTTCAAATTTCTTTCGAGCAGGGGACTTACCTCAAGAGGCTGCAAAATTTCGGGATCCAAAAACGGATCGAATTCTCCGACGACGGAACGCAGCCAAGCCTCAACGGTGCCGTCGAAGTCTGCCTTCAAGTACTGTGGCTTGTGGGAGACCGTAAGTTTTGATTCAAGTTTTCCTGCTGTGGGATTGACCTCCCCGGCAAGCATGCGCACGAATGTGGTTTTGCCTATTGCGTTTGGTCCAACAACCCCAACTATCTCCCCCGTGTAGAGGCTGCCTGGGGAGACCTCAAGCTGGAAGTCCTTGAATGATTTTTTGAGTTTTGGATAGCTGAAGAACTTATGCCCGGTCGCGCGAGCCTTCGAAGGGGGCCTGACTTCGAACTTTATCGACTCACGCCTGAACCTCACATTCTCGACATCAAGGTACCCATTCAAGAAGACGTTTATACCGACCCTCACCCCGCGGGGAGATGAAACGACTCCGTACGCTCTGGGCTGACCATACATCACATGCACGTGATCGCACATGTAGTCGAGCATCGCAAGGTCGTGCTCAACAACTATCACCGCCTTACCAGCCTTAGCCAGTCCCTGAATCGCGCGCGCGGTATTCAGGCGCTGATAGACGTCCAAGTGTGAGCTGGGCTCGTCGAAGTAGTAGATGTCCGCCTCGCGGGCTGCCACGGCCGCTACAACCAAGCGTTGAAGTTCTCCCCCGCTCAGAAGCTTGACATCCCGGCCCAAAATATCACCCAGCTCCAACGCCGAAATCAATTCCTTCGCCACGCCACGTTCGTCCACTCTGGAGAGCAGGTCCCCGACTTTGCCTTTCACCGTCTTTGGTGTGGCGTCCACGACTTGAGGCTTGTAAGCTACCTTAACTCGCTCGATCTTCTTGAAGTGGGCCTGCAACTCTGAACCCTTGAAGAACTCGTTTAACTGCTTGGGTGTCGCTGCTGTGCCCAAGCCGAGGTTGGGTTTTATTCGCCCGGCTAAAATTTCAAGAGCTGTGGTCTTTCCTATCCCGTTCTGCCCGACCAAACCTATCACGCCGCCCGCCCGAGGGATCGGTAACTCATAGAGAGCAAACCCGTTCGGCCCATAGCGGTGAATACAGCGCCCTTCCAATTCTTGCGGGAGATTGACGATCGAGATAGCGTGGAAGGGACACTTGTTCACGCAAATGCCACAACCGCTACACAGATTCTCCGAGATCACGGGGCGCTTAGTGTGCTCGTCAATGACGATCGTCTCGTCACCCGTTCGAACGCCGGGGCAATACCGATGGCACTCTAGCGAGCACCGCTTCGGCTGGCACAGCTCCCGGTCCAACACGGCAATTCTCGGCATTTTAGCATCGCTCCTGATTTCACATATTTTCCAGCGCACTGGGGTTTACGTCTTTCGGAGAAGTCACTGAAAACAATGAATATCAAACGCGGTTAAATAACCAGAATTGACTTGGAGATTGTGTTTATGTCAATTGCCAAAAAACTCGCTAATAAAGCACGGAGGTTTTCGTTCAATTCCGTAAGTTAGCTTTAAAAAGATTCCAAACATAAACAAGATAGGTGAAAGTTTGCGCGGATGGCTTATACTCGCTGGAGTCGCTGTTTTGTTGATAATTCTGCCCCTCATAGCCATGGGAGGGTACTTCGGCACTTTGGGCAGGCCGATAGGACAAACGGTGCTCACCATCATGCTCATTATCGGCATCATGGGGGCCGGCATCTTCGGATACATCTGCATCAGGGCCCAGGCGCGTAAGTGGGGAGCGGGGCTTATCTTGCTCGCCGTGCTCTTCGTAATCGCCATTTACTGGGTGTGGGCCGGGCATCTGCCGTTTCTATAGCTTGAGAAGTTGCGTGTCCTATTTGAGACAACTTCAATTTATGCCTGTCCTATTTAGGACACCTCACACTCGACCGTCCAAGAGCATATTACACCGTGCAAAACCCGAGTTTTAGAATTGTGATTTTCACTTACTCTCGCTTCTGCCAATGTTCTGCGTTGAGCTGCTTGGTCCGCTCCTGAAGCTTCACCATTATAGAATCGCGCGCCTGCCTGCGCTCCGACTCGCTCTCGAAAGAATTCTCGAGGTGCTCAAGCCTTGGTCTCGCGAAAACATTGAACGCCAGCTCCACGTCGCGGTCGGTGAGCGGGGCATCCTTGACCTTGTCGGCTAGGAGCTCAGCTGCTTTCTGGACTATCCAGTCGAGCTCGGAGAGTTCGACCATTTTACTGCACCAAATCTTTTAGGTCGGCGAAGACTTAAATGCTTGGGGGTTTGGATGGACGTTTTCGATGCCATTAAGGGACGCCGAAGCGTGCGGGAGTTCAAGCCCGATCCGGTTGACGATAAAGATTTAGAAAAAATTCTCGAAGCTGGGAAATCCGCGCCAAGCGCCGGAAATTGCCAGCCTTGGGAGTTCGTCGTGGTCAGGGACGGAGCAACCAAACAAAAGCTCGTGCGCGCTGCGCTTGGTCAAAGTTTCGTGGCCGAAGCCCCTGTTGTGG
>CAZKGC010000010.1:0-13998 GCA_964552335.1 Hadarchaeota archaeon (SeqCode) | reverse complement strand
GTCGTGTGCGCGAACATTCCCCGAACCTCAAGCCGCTACGGCAGGCGTGGGGCCGAGCTCTACTGCATTCAGGATACGGCAGCGGCAGTGCAAAACATTCTTCTCACGGCGTATGCGCTGAGATACGGCACCTGTTGGATTGGGTCTTTTGACGAAGAATCCGCTGCCAAAGCAATAAAAGCGCCACCCGATGTCAGGCCTCTAGCAATCATCCCAATTGGCAGGCCGGCTGAAAAACCAACACCCACTTTACGGCTACCACTGAAAAAAATCGTGCACGAAAACACTTTTTGATTGTCAAATATGTTACAAGAATTTCGCTCCATTCAAGTTCAACTCGGAGACCATCACCTGCCTTGGAGATAATACACCCAAAAACGCGTCTCTGACGCGCTCCGCTTTCGAGCCTCGGGCCAACGCGAAGACCGCCCGCCCGAGCATCACCTGGCTCACCCCTATCGCCCCAACTTCTTCGGCTTTTTGAATCAGGACCTTTAGCTCCTCGTCAAGAAGGCCGAGTCCATCCGCGAATTCGCGTGAGGCAAGCATGAACTCCTCCGGCGTTGGTTGTTTCATCACCTTTTCGATCGCACGTCCACCAAGCTCGCTCGCCCGCCGCCTGAACCCGGCGTCGCTCAGGAACTCCCTCGTCGATAGCGGGCCTACCGTCGCGCATACAACTTTAAAATCTCGAGGCACTGGTATTCGCTTCCATCGCCCGTAAGGAGGCCCTCCCGGTTTGAGCCCTATCACCAACCCGCCGAAAACCTGCGCGCCGACATCCCCCAACCCGGTGCGGCATGTCACTTCAGCCACATGCGCCATTGTGGCGAGTCTCCCGCGCGGCACCCGCAACTTCAACGCCTTTGAGAGGGCCAAAACTGCTCCCAGGGCTCCGGCCCCGCTCGCACCGTATCCAGCTCCAACCGGAACTTGGCAGGAATGGTTTACCTCGACTTCAAACAATCCTTGTGCTATTTTTAGGAGTTGATCAACCGCCGTCAAAGTCGTTTTTGCCTCTTGGGTGCGTCTGCCATTTATGGATATTTTCACACCCGATCGGTCAGCTGGCTTAACTCTGACCTCGGTGAGCACGCCGAGATCGAGACAGGGGCCACAGTTGCGAGAACCAGCGCGCTCCGGAGTTTTCGCCTCGCACGGCTGGAAAAACCCAGAGATGTGGGCCGGGACGAATACAGCGGCCTTTCGCATCACTTGCGACAAAGTTTCGCCACCGCGGCGTCCAGAATTACCTTGGCTATCTCGGCTTTCGTTGAACGCATAGACTTTGAGCCGGATGGAGACACGATCACGACCTCATTCGTCTCCGCCCCGAACCCCGCGCCGGGCCTCGATACGTCATTGGCGACCACCATGTCCAGCCCGTGCTCTCCCAGCTTGCTCCGCGCTGCATCTGCGAGCTGTTCATCTGTGACACCGTACTCTGCCTTGAACCCAACGATGAAGGCTCCGGGCACCAGCTTCCGTGCATTGTCGAGCACCCTTGGGGCTGGAACTAGCTTGAGCATTATGGGTTCCGAATGTCTCAGCTTTTGGTTGGCTGGCTGTTCGACCGTGAAATCCTGTGGTGCCGCGGTGGAGACAACAACATCTGGAGAGGATTTCAACTCGCGCCCGAAAACTTCGCACATCTCTCTGGTAGTCTGAACTCGCACGACTTTCACATTTGGAGGAGGCGTCTCCGTCCCTGGACCGTATATCAGCGTCACTTCGGCACCTCTCAAGGCCGCGGCTCTGGCCACCGCTACGCCCATCTTGCCCGAGCTTCGGTTGGTTATCAACTTGATTGGATCAATCGGCTCAACAGTCGGACCTGCTGTCACGAGCACGCGCATGCCCTCCATGTCCCGGGGGCCCAAAACCTCCATAACCCGCTGCACGATCTCCTCGGTGGACGCCAGCTTCGCCTTCCCATCTTTAAACGTGGGCTCAACAACATTCACGCCCGCTAATCGAAGCTTTGCCAAATTTTCCTGAAACAGCTTGTGCCCGTACATCGACTCGTGCATCGCCGGGACCACGACGATCGGCTTCTTCAGCCCGATGGCCACGGAGACCACCGATGTCACAGGTGTGTCATCAATCGCACACGCCATCTTTCCTAAAGTATCCGCGGTCGCTGGGGCCACCAACACCAAGTCGGCCCACTGCGCCAGCTCAACGTGCTCGATCCTGCCCGTCAGCTCGACCACGACTTCGTTGCCAGTGGCCCAGTGCATAAGCTGGGGCGTTATCAGCCCCGCCGCGTGAGCAGTCATGCATGCTCTTACATCCGCGCCATGGCGCATGAGTTCACGAGCGATCTCAGGAGACTTGACGGCCGCCACGCTACCAGTTACGCAGAACACAATCTTTCGCCCTTCGAGTTCATTCCCTTTTGTGCCTCGGATATCATGGGAGGGGTGCATTGACTCACCTTTAGTTAAACAATACTTGTCAAATTAAACTATTGTCCCTTAGATCACCCGAGGATGTTTCAATGGCTTTCCGTGGTTGTCGATCTCCCCATAACGAATCCTTATCGAGGAAATTGGTTTTCCATCCTCGGCCAGCACAAATGGTATCTCGACTATCTCAAGCTGCTTCAACCCCATCAAGCCTCGGAGTTTGTTTAATTCTTCTGCCCGACTCTTGGTTTCAGGACTGACCACGATCGCTTCCATTTCGGTGTCCTCCAGCGCTGACCCGAATGCATCTGAAATCACTTTTATCTCTGCCCGATCGAACCACCCCCGAAAACGCAGCAACTTCTCCAGCTCTGGTATCCGCACATCGAGCAACTGAATGCCTGCAGAGTCCTTTCGGAGCAAGAGCTGCATCTCGTCGGAGCAAATTCCTATAAGGACTCTCTCCCCAATTTCGAATGCCTTTGTCAATATCGCAACGTGCCCGTCATGCAGGTAGTCAAAAGTCCCGCCGATGACCACTTTTTTGAACTTCACGATAGCACCGATCACAGCCTCTTTAGGGCCTGTGCGACATCGCTCCAGCGCTTCGAGAGCACTCGGTGGGTGAAAGGTCTTGCTGTCGGGCCGAGATAGATGGCGACCGTTTGTCCCTTCCCCAACAGGTAATATTTTGAAGTAGTCAACCCCTCCAGCCCGACCGGTCCCCGTGCATGAATCTTGCCCGTGGCAACCCCAACTTCGGCCCCCAAGCCGTAGCGATACCCGTCGCTGAACCGCGTGGAAGCGTTGAGCATCACACTTGAGGAATCGACTCCGGTCAAGAACTTGAGTGCGGTTTTTCCATTTTCGGTGATTATCGTGTCCGTGTGTTTCGATCCATAAGTATTGATGTGATCGATCGCTTCATCAACGCTGTCCACAACCTTGATTGAAATAATCAGGTCGAGATATTCCGTTCGCCAGTCCTTTTCCGTCGCTCTTTTAATACCAGGCAGGATTTTCCTCGTCCGTTCACATCCTCGAATCTCAACTTTGGCTCCCCCATAACGCTCGGCCAAACGCGGGAGAAACTGTTCAGCTACTGCACTATGCACCAGCAGCGTCTCGACAGCGTTGCATACGGCAGGGTACTGAACCTTTGCATCGTAGCAGATATCCAATGCCTGTTTCAAATCAGCGCCAGCATCGACATAGATGTGACACAATCCTTCAGCGTGGCCGATCACCGGGATACGAGTGTTGGCTTGAATGTACTTCACGAACTCCCTGCTCCCCCGCAGGACGAGCAAGTCTATGAATTCATCAAGTTTTAGCATCTCCCTTACTTCTTGCCTTGCCTCGATGAGCTGGATCCATCCTCGTGGGATTCCCGCTCGCTCGGTAGCACTGCGGATGAGTTCGAAAAAGGCCTCGTTCGAATGCTTCGCTTCCTTCCCTCCTTTCAGGATAACCGCGTTTCCCGACTTGAGGCACAAGGCCGACAGCTGAGGCAGAACGTCCGGCCTAGCCTCGAATATCGCTCCGACCACGCCAATCGAGCACGAGACCTTGTACAACTCCAGGCCGCGGTCGAGCTCCATCACGTAAAGTGTCCTTCCCACGGGGTCCTCAAGCCTCGCCACGCTTCGCACCATCTCGACGATATCGTGCAGTTTGGAATCATCGAGCTTTAGCCTCTGGACGAACGCCTTTGAGAGCTTTCCATGTTCCAAGAGACGCTCGGCATCTCCGATATCTTCGGCATTTGCCCTCAACAATTCCTTCTTGTGTTTAGAGATTTCGGACGCGATTTTTAGAAGCGCTGTATTTTTTGCCTTGGTTGTAATGTTCGCGAGCTTGAGCGACGCCCTGCGAGCGGCCATCGCTTTTGAGACGACCATGTTCATTTTCTTTCCCTCTCCGGCAGAAAGAGCGTGCCTATCTCCTCTCCCGCTATAACCCGCTCAAGCACCCTCTCCTTTCCGCCGTTGGCTATCACAACAGGTATTCCTACCTTGGTCACCATTTTAGCTGCCCTGATCTTTGTGAGCATGCCACCGAAGCCGCGGAAATTCTTGGTCGGAAGCCGCTCGACCTCTCGTGTAATCTTTCTGACGGTTCGGATGAGATCTTCCTGCTTTCCCTTACCTGAGTAGTTTCTGTAAAGCCCGTCTACATCTGAAAGTATTACGAGAAGATCGGCGCTGGATCCCACCGCCACATGCGCCGAGAGGGTGTCATTATCGCCGAGCCTTATCTCCTCGACCTCCACGCTATCATTCTCGTTCACGATTGGCACCACGCCCCACTTCAGCAGAACTGCGAGGGTGTTCTTAAAATTTTGATAGCGTTTGGTATATGTGAAATCCTCTCCCGTCAGCAGCATTTGTGCCACCGGTTGTTCGTAGTCTCCAAAGTATTTTGAGTAGACCTGCATCAGGACCACCTGCCCAACTGTCGCAACTCCCTGTAGCGAAGGCATCTCCTCCGGCCGGCGTTCTAGGTTAATGCGACCCATTCCAGCCCCTATCGCACCAGACGAGACGACGATGATCTCCTTTCCACGAGCGCGCAACCTCATAATCTCTTCGACGAGCTTTCCGACCTTCCGAGGATCAAGCCTGGAGCGCTTATCCGTGAGACTACTGGTGCCTACTTTCACCACTATTCGCTTCGCCTTGGAGAGATTTTCCCTCTCTTTACCAACCATCATTTTCAACTCCCTCATCTCAATAAATTCAAACTGGAGGATAAAAACTTTAGTTATGCCCTCGCAACGCAGAAAACATCTTCGCTTCCCTCTATCTCCCCGGAACCGACCAACTCCATGTCAGCCTGTTTAACCCAGCTTTCCAGTTCCACTTGATGATATTTGCGCTTCAGGACGGTCAGGACTGCGACTCCGCCTAGCTTTAGAACCCTAGCTACTTCCCTAACGGTCGCCGCTGGGTCTGGCATATTCTGGAGCAGAGTAACCGACACGACCGCATCGAAGCTCCTGTCGAAAAAAGGAAGAGCATCCGCATCAGCCTGTACCAACACTACCTCCTTCGCTCGGCCCTTCGCCACCTTCAACATTTCTAGCGAAGCATCAATACCAACGACAAACTTGGCGCGAGTCGAAAGTTCATTTAGAAACATACCAGTGCCGCAGCCGAGGTCGAGGATACGCTTCCTTCCATCCGGTAAATTTTTCATGACCGTCCTATACTTGGCGCACTGAATACCTTCGTAACGTCTATCATAGAAGCCAGCTGTCTCGTCGTAACGCCGCCTCAGCTCGAGCTTGCGCGTGACCATCGAACAACTTTTTTACTTAGCACCCTAAAGCTTGAGCGGGTTGAACTTGAGGTATCGAATCCGAAGGTTAAAGGAAGAACTCAACAAACACGGGCTGGACACGTTCATAGCAGTTCAGAACACCCGTTACTTAGCTGGCACGACCGCTGGGAAAGCCGTGATCGTCCCCGCGGATGGGGAACCTGTCCTCATCTGCAGCCGACTCGAACTCGAACAAGCCAAACGGGAGAGCTCGATTCGCGACATCCGCGCGTTCTTTGGCTGGAAGGCACCCTTGCAGCGCGGAGAGCGGATATACTTCCTCAAGCCTTGGCAACTCATCACTGAATGCCTGAAAAAGTTTGAGGCTCGTGCTGTCGGATTCGATAATTTGGGGCTCGAGACGCTAAGAAAAATCCGCGGTGCGCACGACGCAAGCTATCTTGAATTGCCCGAACTTGTACTCGATCTACGCAAAGTCAAGTCAAGGCAGGAGTTGGGTTGGCTAAAACACTCGGCGGAAATAGCTGTCAAAGGCATGCGTTGTGCCGCTGAGTTGATCGAGGCTGGTCGAACGGGACTCGAGATAGCTGCAGAGGTGGAGCATACGATGCGCCTCGCTGGCTCTGAAGGCACCCCCTTCGATACCATCTTGGGCTCAGGAAGAAATTCTCGGCTCCCCCACGCGACCGCCACGCGGAAAAAATTGCGAAGAGGAGAGCTGGTAGTTGTAGATCTCGGCGCGAAATACAACGGCTATGCGTCAGATATGACAAGGACTTTCGCCATCAACCCTTCCCGGAAACAGCTAAAGTTGATAAAGCTCGTCAGGAAAGCTCAGCAGTTTGCCATCGGGAAAGTGAAGGACGGAGCCAAGGCAAGCACTATAGATAAAACTGCTCGCGGAATAATTGGCTCCGCTGGCTATGCGAGATTTTACATACATGGCACCGGGCACGGGGTCGGCCTTGATATACACGAACCCCCAAGCCTTGCGCCTGAATCAAAAGACATCCTGAGGAGGGGTATGGTCATAACAGTTGAGCCAGGCCTTTATTTACCGCGGGTTGGTGGAGCACGTTGGGAAGACATGCTCGAGGTGGCTCCGAAAGGCTATAAACTGCTGACGCATGAAAAGTGAGAATTGCGCTAAATGCTATAAGTTAGTGAATCGACTATCTGCCGGTGAATTGATGAAGCGCGAGCGCTGGAAGAAGAACTTCAGCGAGTGGTTTGACGAGGCCTTACGGAACGCTGAGATAATAGAGACCCGCTACCCGGTGAAGGGGCTCTACGTCTGGTTTCCCTATGGCTTGAAGCTGCGCGATAACGTGCTCGCCATCATCAGGAAGCTGCTTGAAGAAACCGGGCATGAGGAAGTGATGTTCCCCCTCCTGATCCCGGAAGACCTGTTCAAGAAAGAGGCCGACCATATTCGCGGGTTCGGGGGGCAGGTCTACTGGGTAACACACGGGGGAAAGGACAAGTTGGATGTCAGGCTGGCCCTCCGTCCCACAAGCGAAACATCAATTTATCCGATGTTCGCCATTTGGATTCGCTCGCATGCAGACCTCCCGCTTAAGGTTTACCAAGTCGTCAACATCTTCAGATACGAGACGAAGATGACGAAGCCCCTGATAAGGGTGCGCGAGATCACGACTTTCAAGGAAACCCACACCGCTCATGCAACTTCTGAGGAGGCTGAGGCTCAAGTGAAGGCGGCTGCAGAGATCTACAAAAAATTCTTTGATGAACTCGCAGTTCCATATGTAGTCACCAAGCGCCCGTCATGGGACACCTTTGCCGGGGCCGTATACTCAATTGCTTTTGACGTAATGGCCCCGGACGGTAGAACCCTGCAGGTGGGAACCATCCACAACCTTGGGCAGAACTTTGCGAAGGTTTACGGGATCGAGTACGAGAAGCCAGACGGTGCCCATGAACACGTGCATCAGACCTGCGATGGAATGTCTGAGAGGGTTATAGCAGCGGTGGTGATGGTCCACGGCGATGACTTGGGTCCGTGTTTCCCACCTCGAATGGCACCGATTCAAATTGTGGTAGTCCCAATTCCGTTAAAGGGGGAGGAGAAAGACGCCGAACAAATGGCGAGAGGAATAGTAGAGGAACTGAAAGCGGCGGGCTTCAGAATTCACCTGGACGAACGGGATCTCCGCCCAGGCCGGAAGTTTTACGAATGGGAGAGGCACGGAGTCCCTCTGCGGTTGGAGATAGGCCCCAAAGACATGAAGCGGGGAGAGGTGACGATGGTGAGACGGGACACCGGTGAACGTTCCACGATTTCGTTTAAAGTATTGATCCCCGAGATCAGGAAAACCCTTGAGCAGATGAACTTGGATATGCACGACCGCGCCTGGAAATCATTCCTCAGCAGAATGCACGAGCTGAAAGATCTGGGGAAGATAAAAAAAGTGATGGGAGAACATGACGGGATCGTCAGGACGCCGTGGTGCGGGAAAGAGGCGTGTGGAAAGGAGATCGAGGAAAAGACGGGAGGGAGCGTTCTCGGTGAGGAGCTGGACAAAAAGAAAGTGGATGGAACTTGTCCTGTCTGCTCAAAGCCAGCCAAGACATCGATTCTGATAGCGAGGACTTACTGATTTCTTTAGAGAGGAAGCACAATTTTTCTGTACACTTCGTTCAGCACTTGCGCGCACGCGACGTATATCGCGCTTGCCCCGCAGAATATTCCCTCGACGCCCGCGATGGTCTTTATCAAACTGATTCCAGTAAACTCAGCCGTTGCCAAGAGGAAGAAAAGAACGGCCAAAGTCAGGAATACCACCTGTAGCCCTCTGCTAATCTTCAGTGCGCCGACGAACATATATGCGGTGAAAATCCCCCACATGATAAAATAAGCCCCTATAGAAACCGGGCCAACCGCCGCTACGAGCCCGAGCGTCGGAAACACCAGCAAAGCCACCAAGGAGAGCCAGAAAAGTCCATACGAGCAGAAGGCCGTGGTCCCAAAAGTGTTCCCGTTTTTGAACTCTAGTATCCCTGCTATTATCTGCGCCATCCCTCCGTAGAATATCCCCATGGCCAGTATCATCCCCATCCCGTCAGTAGAGATAACCCCTGCATTGAACAAGTTGAGCAACACTGTTGTCATCCCGAACCCCATTAGACCAAGCGGTGCTGGGTTCGCGCGGACCTGTCCATTATTTTTGGATCGCGGCATACACTTCCCTCTCTGATGGAAAGCCCACAGGCCCTTTATACCTTATCTTTAGCCCGGCGGCGGCGGATGCGAACTTGGCCGACTCAACAGCATCACGAATTTCGAGATATCTGGCCAGAAAAACCGCCCCGAACACATCTCCGGCCCCCGTAGGGTCTCGGGCTTCCACCTCCAAACTTTTGACCTCGTGAAACTCCCCACCCGACAATATCAACACTGACTCCTCGCCCCGCGTTAGAATAGCGATTTTTGGCCCCATCCCGCACAGTTTTTTCAAGAGCTGCTTTGGTTCTTTCATGATGAGCTTCGCCTCGTCTCTGCCCAGCTTCACCACATCCACGTGCTCAAGAAACGGTCCGAGGTCGACCTCAGACCTGATGGTGACTCTCCCTTTTTCATCTATTTGTCTGAAGAGTCCCTGTGGATCCATCACCACCAAGTTGTCCCCCTTTATCCTCTTCATCGTCTCCGGAGTCACTTCATCCGCGAGTGGGGAAACGTAGAATCCCTTGGCTTCCAGATAACTGGCAGGGATATCATCAGGAGTTATCTTAGGAGCGACATGCCTGCACAGCTGGGTGCGGTTTCCCTTTTCATCATAGATGTTTTCGAATGCGGTGGTGTACTCTCCGCTTACCAAAATGCCCTCTGTGTCCAACCCCAGCTTGCTGTAGATGGGCGGGAACTGTTCCGTGAAATCGACCCCGACCTTTGCCACCACGCCGACTTTTTTCCTCAACGCGGCCAAGGCAAGTCCAGCGTATGTAGGTGCTCCACCGATGGCGCTCTCTATCATCCCTTGAGAGAACTTGTTTGTGTCGATGGCGACATGCCCGACGATCACGATGGTCGGCGCGCCGTTTTCCCTCATTTATCTCTCCCTCCTCCCAACGATGAAATCCTCGACGGCCTGCTTTGCTTCTGGATCCGACATCTGAACTGGCGGGTGCTTAAAGAAGTAAGCCGATACGCCGATGAGCGGCCCACCCACGCCACGGTCGAGCGCAAGCTTCACGGCCCGAATAGCGTCGATCACAACTCCAGCGCTGTTCGGGGAATCCTCAACTGACAGCTTCACATCTATGGTGAGGGGAATATCGCCGAACTTTCGTCCTCGCATATGGATGTAGCATACCTTGTTGTCCTTCAGGAAGGACACGTAATCACTCGGGCCTATCCGCAGAGGCACTTCATATGGAACCTGACTCGCCACGGCCTCCGTCTTGCTGATGCGCTTCGAACTCAGCCGCTCTTCCTCAAGCATGTTCAAAAAATCCGTGTTGCCACCGATATTCAGCTGGTAGCTCTCCTCCAGCTTTACTCCACGATCGATCATCAGCTTCGTGAGAGTTCTGTGTAAAATAGTCGCTCCAACTTGGGATTTAATATCGTCGCCTGCACATGGCAACCCAGCATCGGCAAATCGCTTGCCCCACTCCTTGCTTGAGACGATAAACTCCGGAATACAGTTTATGACACCGCAGCCCGCCTCGATCGCCTGTTGTGCGTAAAAGCGCGAGGCCTCATAACTTCCGACTGGCAGATAGCTGATTAGGACATCTGCTTTCACTTCTTCAAGTACTCTGGCGACCTCGACGGGTTTCTGGGTCGGGTCAAGCGGGATTACTGGTTTCAGATACTTTCCGATGCCGTCCAGCACTTGACCCTTCATGACCTCAACCCCTAACTCGGGGACATCGCTGAACTTGACCGTGCAATTCGGTGGGGTGAAAATAGCCTCCGAGATATCTTTCCCAACCTTGTTCGCGTCCACATCGAACGCCGCGACGAACTTGATGTCCTGAATGTGATAGCCTCCAAAGTTCACGTGCATAAGGCCAGGGACGAATTGATCCTCGCGCGCGTTCTTGTAGTACTCCACGCCCTGCACAAGTGAGGAAGCGCAGTTGCCCACGCCCACGATTGCTACTTTCACCATGCGACATATCTCCATTTTTGAAACTTTCCAAACATGAAATATATCCTAAAGTAAGATATATAAGGCTTGCGGAGGAGAGAAAAAAGGGTTTCTTATGGTAGCTAGACTGAAGAAGAAGACAACCGCAGAGATGCTCTGGCCATACTTCCTGAAGTTGCTGAAGGAGCGTCCGATGTACGGGTACGAGTTGCAACAGGAGACCCAGAAGCGTTTCGGATGGAAGCCCGCCACTGTCACCTCCTACGTCGTGCTCTACCGCCTACAACGGAATGGTTACGTCACGATGGAGTGGAAGGAGCAACGAGGGAAACCCGCACGCAAGTATTATAAAATCACTAAAAAAGGCGAAGAGCTGCTTCGCGATGGAATCAAATACTTAAAGGAGTTTTATTTAAGGCTCTCCAGCTAACGTAGACGGTGCTTCGCCACAAACAATCGCTGCAACACTGTTAAATGAGTCAGGATCACTATTATGACCACTGAATACTGGGTGTAACCAACCAACGCTCCGATGGCCAAGATGAGGAGCCGCTCTGCGCGCTCCGCGATGCCGGCATCTAGCTTGCCCGAACCAGCGGCTTCAGCACGGGCGCGGATGTAACTGACCATGAAACTCCCAGCAATCGCTAGGGCCCCCCATGCCCAACCGGGGATGAGTCCAACCTCGCCAAGCCTGAAGGAGAGAAAAGCGTAGATAATGCCCGCGAAAATCAGGAAATCCACATACCGGTCAACCATCGAGTCCAGTACCCCACCGAATGCTGTCTCCCGCCGCAACACCCGCGCGACGGCCCCATCTATGACGTCGAAAAATCCGACCACGAGGAGAGTCAGGCCGGCCAACAACTGCTCCCCGCGTGCGAAGAATATCGCTGCGACCGATCCCACCAAGAAGCCTATGAAGGTCAAAGTGTTCGGGCTGATCCCCGTCCGCGCGATGGCCTCCGCTACTGGCCTCACCAAGTCGTTAGCCCGATCGCGGAACCTGCTCAGCACTTTCGCCCCTCCAACGCAAGAGATTTTTGTGCCCCGCCATAAGGGTTTTGGGGAACACATGATTTACCTTGGCCCGGCAGGAATCCCGATTTCTAGCAAGGGTCACGGCACCCTAGATGGTATCCGGCGCGTTGCGGAGCTGGAGCTGAATTCGATGGAGGTGGAATTCGTCAGGGGTGTGGCGATGAAAAACGAGATGGCGGACGAGGTGGGCAAGCTTGCGAAGGAGCTGGACATCCTGCTCTCCGTCCACTGCCCGTACTTCATCAACCTCTGCTCGACCGACAGACAAAAGCTCGAAGCGTCCAAGAAACGAATCTTGGACTCGGTCGAACGGGCCTATCACATGGGGGCGCACATCGCGGTCTTCCATCCGGGCTACTACGGCTCGCTGACGCCAGAGGCTGCGTTCGAGGCGGTCGAGCGTGCCTGTGCGGACATGCTGGACCGGATGAAGTCGACGGGGATTAAGGGAGTCATCTTAGGGCATGAGACTACCGGGAAAATCAGCGCCTTCGGCACGTTAGACGAACTAGTCCAACTCTGCAAGCGGGTCCGCGGCTGTGAGCCAGTAGTGGACTTTTCTCATCTATTCGCGAGGGCGGCGGGGAAGATCGACTACGCAGAGGTGTTCGAGAAGCTCAGACCCCTCAAACTGAAGCATCTGCACTCGCACTTCACCTCGATGGAGTGGACACCCGCCAAGGCCCCGGGTTATGGAAACGAGCGACGCCACATCCCCATCAAGTTCAACAAACCACCCTTCGAGCCGCTCGCAAAGGAAATATTGAAACGTAAATTGAGCATCACGCTGATTTCGGAGTCACCGGTGCTGGAGCTGGACTCGCTTGAAATGAAGCGGGTTTTTGAAAAATTAGGCTACAGATTCTAGTTTTTTGACTATCTCGTCGCGGGCTACGAGTTCCTGCTTTCCACTCACCATGTCCCTGAGCGATACCTGCCCCCTGCTTAGATCCTTCGCCCCCACGACCACCACACGTTTTACTTTGAGCGCGTTTGCGTATGTCAGAGCCTTGCTCAACTTCCGTCCCATCAAATCGACATCGACCGAAAAACCGGCTTCGCGCAGTTCCGTAGCTATCTTCAAACACTCGTCCAGCATCTTTTCATCTGCGGGTAGAACCATGCAGTCCAGACGATCTTCTGGAATTATCATGCCGCGCTTCAGAAGTGTCTGCGCTATTCGGTCCACGCCGAAACCAACTCCCACCGCTGGAGTGGGGTCTCCACCCAAAATCTCAATTAGAGTATCGTAGCGCCCGCCGCCCGCGACTTGAACTCCGCCCACATAAAGTTCGAACACAAAATCCGTGTAGTAATCGAGGCCGCGGGCGATTCCCATGTCTACCACAAATTTTCTGACTCCCAACGGGCCAAGGCACCCGATCACCTCTTTTAAGTTTTTCAGCGCCGAAGCTGCACGATGGACCCCCTTGAGCAGCGCCTCGGCTTTTCCGATGACCTCCGTTCCGCCCCTTAGTCCAGTCAGGCCGCGTAACACCTTCTCATCCTCGTCGCTCACGCCCGCGCGTTTGAACTCATCCCTGATTCGCTGCTCCTCGCGTGAGTCGATCGCCCTGAGGATGGGATCCTGAGCATCTCCGCTCACGCCAGCGTGCGAGAGCAGTTCGCGGAGCAGGCGGATGTGGCCCACGCGGAGCTCAAATTCTTCAAAGCCGAGCCCCCGCATCACGTTGTCAGCGAGCGTCACGACTTCAGCGTCGGCCTCCGGTCTCGGCGAACCGATTACCTCCACCCCTGCCTGCAAAAACTGCCTCCACCTCTGCGCCTGGGGCTCCTCATATCGGAAACAGTTGCCGAAGTAGCAGAGCTTGAGGGGCTTGGGTTCGGACCTCAGCTGCTGAATATAGAGGCGGACGGCCGGGGCTGTGAGTTCCGGACGGAGAGCTATGTCCCGGCTCGACCTGTCCTTGAACGCGTAGAGCTGCTTCACCACGTTCGTCCCGCTTCTTTTCGTGAAGAGTTCCAAGTACTCGAAGATCGGAGTCTCCACTTCCTGGTACCCGAAGCGCTCGAAAACCTCCCTCATCGCCTGCATGACGTGACGGATGCCAGCGAGTTCTTCGCCCCAGAGGTCACGGGTTCCGCGGGGACGCTGCATGCCTACCCTCCTGAAGATACGATCCTGAATG
>CAZKGC010000009.1:0-20845 GCA_964552335.1 Hadarchaeota archaeon (SeqCode) | reverse complement strand
TCATAGAAGCGGCTAAGGTCCTTCGAAGTCAGAAGGCGCGCAGTATTTACTCCACCTGCGCTCACGCCTTGCTGGCCGGGAAAGCCCTCCAGAGGATTCGGGCTGCGGGGATCAGACGTGTAATCGCTACAGACACCATAGAAAATCAAGTTAGCTTGGTTTCGGTCGCGCCCCTCATCGCCAACACAATCCATTAGGTTTTGTTATGCAAAGGTTGATGTTCGTGCTTTCGGGGGAGCACCCGACGCTTCCGGCTGCGGAGGCCGCGGCAGCCATTCAAGCTGAACATCGGGCATTCAAAGTTACCGAACAGCTCGATCAGGTGCTGATCGCCGAGACGAAGGCCAACCCAGAATCTCTTGCCTCTCGCTTGGCGATGTGTCGGGGGATCTGCTTGTACCTGTGCACATCCGGCGCCACCGAGGAGGAGATGTTCGAGACGGTGGGGAGTTCGGACATAGTCGACTTGGTCCCTCACGGAAAGAGCTTCGCTGTCCACATCAAACGTGTGCGGAGGAGCGCCCCTTCCATCGACACGCTCGCGCTCTCGAAGCGACTTGCTGATCTCGTGGCGGAAGAGGTAGAGTTCAACGTGGACCTGGCGCACCCGGATGTCGAGCTTCTGGGCGTGTTGACGGGTGAGCGGTGCGTGTTCGGTATAACTGCCGCGCGGGTGGATCGAAGCCAGTTCACGAGGCGCCGCCCAACCCTCAGGCCAGCTTTCCACCCAAGCACTCTTCCGTCGGCTTTCGCCCGATGCATGGTCAACTTGGCTCGGACCCCCAAGAGAGGCACCCTCCTCGACCCCTTCTGCGGTGTTGGCGGGATCTTGCTGGAGGCCGGGCTGATCGGGGCACAGCTCATAGGCGTGGACATCGAACGCGAGATGATAGACGGGGCCCGCCGAAATTTGGAGGCCAGTGGGATATCCAACTTCCAGCTCATGGTGGGGGACGCGCGCAAGCTCCCCGCCGTGGAGGTGGATGCGATTGCGACTGACCCTCCCTATGGGCGCCAGGCGACCACCGGTGGTGCCGAGCTTGGGGAACTCTACCGCGAGGCGCTGCCGTCTATGGCCGGGGTGCTCAAACGCAGGGGTTATCTCTGCGTTACATCGCCGGCCGAGCTGGAGCTGGATGAGTTGGCAGAAGGGGCCGGACTCCGGACGATCGAAAAACATGAGCAGCGAGTGCACCGAAGTTTGACCCGGCGGATATATATATTCAGGAGGAAGTAGGTGAAGCTCATCTTCCTCGGCACGAGCGGTAGTATTCCTACAATCAAGCGCGGCTTGCCAGCGATAGCCCTGAAGCGCGAGCGGGAACTCCTGTTGTTCGACTGCGCGGAGAGCACGCAGCGGCAAATGGCCCCCGCCCGTATCAGTCCAATGAAGCTTGACGCGATTTTTATAACCCACCTGCACGGCGACCATTTCTTGGGCTTGGTCGGGCTAGTCCAGACGCTCTCGCTGATGGACCGCACGCGGCCGCTTGAGGTGTACTGCCCAGATGGGGAACGCGGGCGGATTGAGAGCTACCTCCAGATTCCCCACTACACTCTAACCTTCGATGTCAAGGTTCGGGAACTTAAGGCGGGTGAAGAACTCCGCCGTCAAGGCTATCTAATTCTTACTTCCAACGTCAACCACCCAGTCCCAGCACTTGCGTACGCGCTGGTGGAGGACGAACGCCCCGGACGCTTCTATCCTGAAAAGGCGACGGCCCTTGGGGTTAAAGCTGGCCCAGACTTCTCGCGACTGAAAGCGGGGCAGAGCGTCAAGTTGCGGGACGGGCGCACGGTGAAGCCAGCGCAGGTCTTGGGCCCTCCGCGTCCGGGAAGGAAAATAGTCTACACGGGAGACACGCGGCCCAGCGAGCACATAGTTGAACTCGCCCGTGGGGCCGATGTGCTGATCCACGACTGTACGCTCGCCGATGAACTCGCCGAAAAGGCAGCGGAGAACTCCCACTCGACCCCGGGCGAAGCTGCGGAGGTCGCCAAGCGTGCAGGGGTGAAACAGCTCGTACTTATACACATGAGCCCCCGCTACGAGGATGACTCCGTGCTGCTCGAGCAGGCCAAGAAGATTTTTCCAAACACAGTGGTGGCGCGCGACCTCATGGTGCTCGAAGTTCCTCTACACAAATAGATGGGCTCAGCTGAAAGGTTAGCTCATCTTGTTTCGCGTAACCCTCTTTTCGTCATCGCCCGTTTATACAATACTTTCCGGCATTTTCAAATTTTCGCTTTATTAAAAATTATGAGATGGCTGGAGTTATTTAACCATTTTTTTTCGGGCTTCCTCCAATTTGTCCAAGTATTTCTTTGTATCTTCCTCAACCCAATCAGCAACATTGGTCTTGACTATGCCTCCATCGGACCTTTTCGTGACGACCTCCTTGATTCCAGCGTTAATCAGGGCCCTTTTACATCTGTCACAGGGTTTTCCCTCTATCGGTGAGCTATCCCCAAAATTCTGCCCATATAGGTAGAGGGTACCTCCTAACACGCTTGCTCCGTGCCTCGCAGCGTTGTATACGCAATTTTCCTCTGCATGGACACCCGGGCAATAGTCATAGCCTGAATAGTGTGGGAGATCAAGTTCGTCCTTCAGGCAGCCCACCTCCATGCAGTTCACCACCCCCCTCGCTGGACCATTATAGCCTGTTGATACCACGACATCGTCCTTAACTATGATGGCCCCAAACTGCCGCCTTATGCATGGAGACCTGAGACAGACCGCTTTAGATATCTCGAGATAGTATTCGTCCTTGTTGGGTCTGGAATTTCTCCGCATGCTCTCGTTTTGAGTGCGTTTCAGGCTCTAAAATATTTTGGTAGTGGGTCTAAACGTGCCTCATTTTCTTGGAAGAGGATTTTCTCAGACTGCCACCCGAAGAGAGATATCTGTCTATCGCCTTGGCAGCCCTTTTCCCGTCCCCTATCGCCGAGATCACAGTCGCCGACCCGCGGATGATGTCCCCTCCAGCGAAAATCCCTCCCCTGCTAGTTGCGCATGTCTTCTCGTCCACCATGAAGTACCCCCATTTGTTTGTCTGCACACCGGTCGCGCTTCTCGCCACGATCGGATTCGCCATTGTCCCGATTGCGTTTACGACCATGTCAACTTGCATGACGAAGTTCGACCCTTCCACGGGAAGCGGCTTCCTCCTCCCGGATTCGTCTGGTTCCCCCAGCCGCATCTTGATACACTCCATCCCAGTTACATTTCCTTTTTCATCGCCCAGAATCCTCACGGGAAGGGTGAGAAAGTCAAAGACTATTCCCTCCTCCTCAGCACGGACGATTTCTTCAGCTCTGGCAGGCGCTTCCTCTCTGGTCCTTCTGTAAACCACGCGAACCTCTTTCGCCCCCAGCCTCAAGGCCGTCCTCGCGGCGTCCATTGCAACATTTCCGGCCCCTATCACAGCCACCCTTTCTCCAACCTTGATTGGCGTATCAAATTCTGGAAATCTGTGGGCCTTCATGAGGTTCGAGCGCGTCAGGAATTCGTTGGCCGAGTATACATCGTTGAGGTTTTCCCCCGGTATGTGCATGAACTGGGGAGCACCGGCACCGTTTGCGAGAAATATCGCGTCGAACCCCTCCGCCAGCTCGTCGACGCCATCCGTGAGCCCAACAACGAAGTCGGTTACAACCTTAGCCCCAATTTCCTTGATTTTGTCTACTTCATGTTCAACGATTTTCTTCGGCAGCCTGAACTCGGGAATTCCGTAGGTCAGGACACCTCCCGGCTTGTGAAGCGCCTCAAATATCGTCACATGATAGCCCATCTTGGAAAGGTCTGCCGCGCATGTCAAACCAGCCGGCCCGGAACCCACCACGGCGACCAGCTTGCCCTTCTTCCTTATATTCGGAGATTTCTCCTTTGTACCGTGCTCCCTCGCCCAATCGGCAACAAAACGCTCCAGCCCTCCTATTCCGATCGGTTTGCCCCTCTTGTTGTACACGCATGCCTTTTGGCACTGATCCTCTTGCGGGCAAACCCTGCCGCACATGGCCGGGAGGCTGTTGGTTTTCAGTATCTCGAGGTACGCGCCGCCGAAGTCCTCCTCGACTATCTTCCGGATGAACTGCGGGATGTGAATCTCGGCAGGACACCCGCCCACGCACGGCGCCGGGTCGCACTGCAAGCACCTCTGAGCCTCGTAGATAGCGTCTTCCTTTGTGTACCCCAGCGGCACCTCGTCAAAGTTATGGACCCTTTCCTTTGGGCCCTGCTCCGACATCGGGTGTGGAGATCTTTTCATCCGCTCCTTAACTGGAATCATCTCGGCCATTTTCTTACCTCCCTTTCCCTTTCTTGCACATCTCAAAGGAGAATTTTTCCTGTTGAGTGTACCGGTTCAGCCTGTTGATGAATTCCGACCAGTCGACAAGATGTCCGTTGAACTCAGGCCCATCGACGCATGTGAACTTCGTTTCGCCGCCAACTGTAACTCTGCAAGTGCCGCACATGCCTGTCCCGTCCACCATGATAGCGTTCAGGCTGACGATCGTCTCTACCTTGTATCGCCTCGTGACATCGCAGACGGCTTTCATCATCATAGCTGGACCAACAGCCCATACTTTTTTCACATCTTTGTCCTTCCGCAAAACTTCGCCCAGAGCTTCCGTCACTAGACCTTTCGTCCCGTAGCTCCCGTCATCGGTGGTAATCATGAGTTTCGTGGAAGCTTTCCTCATTTCTTCTTCCATGATGAGCGAATCCCTCGTCTTCGCGCCGATAATGGCGACGACATTGTTGCCAGCTTTTTTCAGTTCTCGGGCTATGGGGTAGACTGAGGCTATGCCAGTTCCTCCTCCCACGGTCACCACAGTCCCGTATTTATCGATTTTAGAGGGCCTGCCCAGAGGTCCGACAAAAGAAAATAGTTCATCTCCCTCTTTCATCCGGGAGAGTTTTTCCGTTGTTTTACCCACCACCTCGAACACTGTGCGCACCGATCCTTTTTTCCGGTCGTAGTCGGCGATGGTCAGCGGGATACGTTCCCCCTTCTCGTCTGTCATCAAGATTATGAATTGCCCCGGCTTGGCCTTTTTTGCGATCAGTGGCGCCTCAACCTCCAGTGAGATGATGCCGGGAGCTATTTTTCTTTTAGCGGTTATCCTCTGCACTTCGGTCCCTCCATAAGTACATTTACAATACTATTTATTGTGTGCCGCGCTTGGGGGCCCTCAGTATGTGATTTCGCGGATCGGCCTACCTTCTTGCGTACGCGGGGCAAGGTAGTCAATTAAACGATTGGTGTCTGGAGCTTCCAGCGTCACGACAATTGGACCGAGGGGTGATTCCCCATCCGTAAAACTTACCCTGCCCACAAAGGCCACCTGCTTGTTGAGCATGAACTGGGTGGTTTCCCCCTGCTTTCGTTTCAGCATCGCCGAGCGAGCAGAGTCCAAGATCGCCTGTTGTCGGAAGAGTTGGTATAGTTTAGACAGCGAGCTGACATCGGCGGACTCACCAACTATATGATCTCCGACCTGTTTCAGCTCAAGCGTTGGGAATATCTTTTTTACAGCTGCTTCGACCTTTTCACGCGCCTCGGTGGGTCTGACTTCGGCTTCCACGCGCAATTTCAAACTTTTTCACCAGTAAGCTGTTTATAAATCTTGACCGCTTTTCTGTGGAGTTCCTCGATGGTACCCTCATTCACAATGGTGAAGTCCGCGAGTGCAATGGCCTTCTCGAGACCCCAGTCGCCTTCCCGCCGATCTTTTTCCCTAAATTTCTCCCGTGTCTCCGCATCATCGGCCCTCCCTCTAGAAGCTATGCGGGAATAACGAGTCTGTTCACCAGCTCGCACGGCAATCAAATGAAAGTTTTTACCGAATGCACGGCGAAATTCGTTTACCTCCGCCACGCTTCTAATCCCATCTACAGCGACGGCCCGTTTGCTTTTTCCGTGGGCCTTGATTAATGGAATACAACGTTTGGCTATCGCTCCGAGGCCCTCCCGTTCTCTGAGTTCGTTAGCGACCTTGGCGACGTTTGCTTCAGTTATCTTCTGCCCACGGTGTCTGACTTCCTCCCAAACCACATCTCCCATCCGCACGCAGGGGACATCAAAACGAGCGAGGGCCTTGGCCACCTCAGTCTTGCCTGAGCCGTGCGGGCCGGTGATGCCTATTACTTCAAATATCATCACAATTCGACCACGATCAACGTCGTAGTGTTTGTCACACCTGAGATACTTCTGATATCGCCGAAAATGGCCTTCGTCAGCTTTTCCAAAGAGTCGACCTCAATTCGGGCCACTATATCATATGGACCAGCGACCGCCTCCGCTTTTTTCACGCCCTCAAGGGCTTTGACCCTCCTGAATACCTCCGCGGTCTTTCCGGGTTCAGCGGAGATCAGGCTGTACGCGTTCACCATCCGTACACCTCCATAGCTATCTTCACTACTTACTTTAAAACATCACGCTGATCCAAAATGTACTCCCAATGCTTTTTTGGGCAGGATCCGAAATTACCTCGGGTCGTATGGGGACACTCAATTACATTGCATATGTGATATTTGCCGTGCTTTTCATATCCATAGCTCGCGATATACGTTCAATACCAGCAGGGCGCGGCCGAACAGGACTTCAGACTCAAGGCGGAGGAACTGTCGGAGCGTATAGAGGCGCTTGGGAACCAGAGCCCAGGCACGGTTGACTACTTTGATATATCCATACCCGCTAACTGCAAGTTGCGCTTCACGGACAACACAGTTGTTATACTGATCGGGAGCTTGTCCGACAACTTTCCAGTAGGCATTCCGGTGAGTGGTCCGACCTTCAATGACCAAAAATTAAGCCTCAGGTTGGAACGGGCGGAGAACGGGGTGAACGTGAGTGCGGCATAAACTGGGTTTCGGCGAAGAAGGCGCTAACACGTTCCCTTTGATTGTGCTTTTTGGGGTTATACTTGCGTTTTTGATGACGTTCCTTTTTATCGCCCTCTACAATCAACAGTTGGATACACGGGTCGATGAACAGGCTAATGCCCTCGTGAACGACATCGCCCAAACCGCATTCTCCTCCCTATCCGGCGGCCAAGCGATACTCGACCTCCCCCGCGATGTCGGTGGCAGCCCTTACGCGATCGATGTCCAAGAAAACAGCATTTTTGTCGTCGAGATCACTGGTGGAAGAAGGGTCGGAAATAGCTACAGTGCCTCAGTGAACGCAATCGTGGGGGTCGAAAACCAAGATTTCTCACCCGGCGGCCGCTTGTACTTCATGCGCAATGGTGACATGATTATCGTAAGCGCAGAGCCAATCGAAGCCGAAAATATCGAAATCCCAACTGAAAATATTGCCTCCACGCCGCCGCAATTCTACTACTTCGCTAAGGAAAATCCTCGGGAGGCATCAGCGCTTATTGAAGCTTACTACTACACGCTCGAAAACATCATCGCTTACCAGAGGGAAAACGAAAACTCGATAATTGTTCAAACTAATTCCAGCGTTCTTCGCGTTAATGGCTACGAGGACAGTGATAACGTGGGGCTGGTTGACAATTCTTGGATCGTCGAGAACGTGGAGAGCTTTGCCGGTGAACTCACTAATCCTACCCCATTCAGCCTGAGCGTCGAGAACGCATGGAAAAGCGGTTGGCTCTACTCGCCTTCACAGACCCTCGAGCAACTGCGCGGGCGAAGTTGGCGCCGGGTGAGCGACAACGTGATGGTCACGGTGCCCTCCGATGCTACAATCCGGGCTGCTGCTGCCACCACCAACGTCTCGACCTATCCAACTTGGCGGGTCGAGTGGCAGGGCGACAACTACTATGTGATCCACGTTCGGGCCATGCCGTGGTGGGAGGAGGAGAACACAGCGGGCTTCGTCTTTCAGTCTGATCCAGAACTCTACCCTGTAGTGTAAGATGTCAATATGCTCGACCTTCACGAGCGTGTTTGAGGATGTGCCCAAGCTCCGGCAGGATAAGTCCGGCGGCCACCCCCACAGCGTTTGGAGCTCCCGGCAGACAAAAGACTGGTTTTCGCTTGATTATCCCGGCCGAGGTTCTTGTCAGAAGGGCCGCTGTCCCGACCTTTTCGTATCCTATTCGCCGCAGGATTTCACCAAAGCCGGGGAGTTCTTTTTCAAACATTGGTTGTATGGTTTCAATTGTGACGTCACGGCTCGCCACGCCTGTGCCCCCAGTGGTTACCACAGCATCAACTTTTTTGTCCGCTATAAACTTCTTCACTGCCTTGATGATTTCCTCCGCCTCGTCCGGCACGATCAGCCTAGTTGTCGTGTGCCCGAGCTCGCGGGCCCTCTGCTCGAATAGCTTGCCAGAGATGTCTTCGTCGTGACCTCCCCGTGCTGCCGCTGCGCGAGTATCACTCACGACGAGGACAGCTATCTTCAGGTGCTTCGGCGCTTCTCTCCTGTGTTCTTCGGAGCTCAACCTTTCACCTTTCACAAAACGCAGATATCCTCGATTAAAAGGTCTAATAATACATTTTGTTGAAATGGTGTTCCTCAATGTGCGTCCAGACGTATGTTCTGCCTAGTTTTGTGCGCTTCACGCGACCGAAACTCTCTAGCTCTCTGAGTGTGCGATTGACCTCTCCGACCTTCCATTTCAAGGCACGTGCTAGGTCGGAAGCGCTGAGCAGGCCGAAGCGCCGGAGGACGAATTCTATTATCTCGTGCCTTATCTTCAACGCCCAATCCTCGTCCTCTTCTTCCTCTTCTTCAGGGTAAGCTAGGATTTCTTCCATTTTACACACCTTTTTAGAATTTGGATACGAGCCTCAAAAGGCTTGCGTTTTCACGCGTATTTTGAAGTTTTCATCCGATAATTCTTAATCTGAGTTTCATCATGTCTTCCTTCATGTCAACGTCGAACCCCATTTCTGTCAACGTCTCGGATATGAGTTCCTTTACAAACCTCTTGGTCAGACTAGAGTTTAGGACTAAGGTGTACTCATTCTCAGAATTCTTGCTTAATTTATAGAGGTTGCACGCTTCTAACCTCTTTAGGTACTCTTCCGGCGTCGGTGTAATTTTGGCCAGTTGTTCAGCGTGAGACCTTGCTACTTTTTTGCCGTCTTCGTAAAATGATTCCTTTTTGCCCGACGATCCGATATATTTCAAAAAGAGGAGCCAATGGTCAATGTCTAAAATTATATGCTCTCCGCTTTGAAGGAGGTCCGACCAAAGCTTTGTCTTTTCTAAGTTCTTGGTAAACTCTCTATTTTGTGAGAAAAACTTCAGGGCTGTCCGGACCAATGCACTATAGGAAACTCCAGTCTCATTGGCCAAATTTCTCAAAATCCTCTCGCTTTCTTCATCCAATGCTATGGTCATCCTTGTGGGGGGCGGCATACATAAAAAAGTTGTTTTCCCCCTATAAGGCTCTTTTTTTGAGCCACACCCAGATTGAAAAATTATTAAAAAAACAGATGGTCTAAAAATCGATGTTTTCAATCATTCCCACTCTATCGTGGCCGGAGGTTTGTGGGTCACGTCATAAACAACCCGGTTGACCTCGGATATCTCATTCGTTATTCTTGTAGAAATTTTTTCGATGAGTTCATGGGATAATTTCGCGTAGTTGGCAGTCATCCCGTCGCTGCTTTCCACGGCTCTGACGACGACGGTATACCCATACGCCCTTGAATCACCTTTTACCCCCGTGGACTTTGTCTCGAGCAACACGGCGAAATATTGCCAGAGCTGTTTTTCCAAGCCTTCCTTTTCAATCTCCTCCCTCACTATCTCGTCCGCCTTCTGAAGGGTCTCCAGTTTTTCGTCCGTCACTTCCCCGACTATCCTTATGGCGAGCCCCGGTCCCGGAAAAGGCTGTCTTCCCACTATTTTCTTCGGGATGCCGAGAGCCCTCGCAACCCTCCGCACTTCGTCCTTGTACAAGTCCTTGAGCGGTTCCACTATTCCTTTGAACTTGATCTTCGAGGGAAGCCCTCCAACGTTGTGATGGGTCTTTATCTTTTCAGAATGTTTTCTGAAACCCGACTCTATCCTATCCGGGTAAATTGTTCCCTGGATTAGATAATCCGCATTGACCTTTGCCGCCGTTCGCTCAAAAGCGCGAATGAATTCTTCCCCGATTATCTTTCTCTTCAGCTCAGGGTCAGTTACACCTTTGAGTTTATCGATGAACCCTTTCCGTTCGTCCAAGCAGATCAAATTCAAGTTGAACTTCGAGAAAGTCTTTCTTATCGCTTCAGGCTCTCCTTTTCTCATAAATCCGTGATCTACGAAGACTGCGGTCAGTTTCTTCCCGATTGCCTTTGCAGCCAACACCGCGGCCGTGCTGGAGTCCACTCCGCCGCTGAGGGCTATCATACATCTCGCGTCCCTGACCTCTTTCCGGATCTCCCTTATGCTTTTCTCAACGAAGTTTTCGGGAGTCCATGTGGCTTTGCACCCGCATATTCCAAAAATAAAATTTTTCAAGAGTTGCTGGCCCTTGGGAGTATGAGCCACCTCCGGGTGCCACTGAACTCCATAAACAGGTTCTCTCTTGTGCTGAAATGCCGAGATGGGACAGTTTCTGCTGTGGGCCAGAACCTCAAAATCATCTGGTAAGCTCAACACGGTGTCCCCGTGACTTGTCCATACCTTTTCTGTTTTTCCATGGTTCCTCAGTATCCTAACCCGCTTGTCTATTTTTACCTCGGTGATACCGTATTCCATCCTTTTTGCTCTCTTCACTTTTCCCCCCACATAATGGGCGATAAGCTGATGTCCATAACATATCCCCAACACGGGCACCCCAAGCTCCAAAATTTTACGATCACACCTCGGTGCGCCCTTCTCATAGATGCTGGAGGGCCCTCCCGAGAGGATAATGCCCTTCACGGAATATTCCTGGTCAGGGGCCATTATCTTGCTCGGATCTATTCCCGGCTGGACCATTTCGGCGTACACGTTTTCTTCCCTGATTCTCCTTTTTATAAGATGGGAATATTGCCCACCGAAATCGAGGATTAAAATCATGTCGCTTTTCATGTCGACCACATCTCATTGCAATCTGTGCGCTCCTCATAAGAATGAAGTTGGTGGAAAACCTAAATTATGACATCATACTTTTTCATACTCTTCACAACAATAGTTAAATTTCCAGTCTAACCTTGGTAAAAAGGTGAAAAAATGAAATGGAGTAGAAAGGCGGAAGCTAAAGTTCCAAATCTAGCGAAAAAATATGATCTGCCTAGAGATAAACAGAGATTAGAGATTCTCGCCGATCGTTTAGAACTGTTAAGACTATTAGCGGAGGAGAAGCACACAACATAGATTTATAAGGAACCGTGAGAGGATTTGTGGGAAAATTAATCATGAAAATCTGAAAGTGAGAGAATGACCGAAAGAGTGACAAAAAATTCATCGTACTTGGATGGGCAATCCGTAACCGGAACTAGAACCCGTGTGAGGGACGTTAGTCCGACGAGCGGGATGTGTCCAATTTGCATAAAGGAGTGCCCATTTCTTTGTGAGATCAGCCTCTCCGCTTTTAGAGGCCGGGAAGTCCTATACCCAATACCGAGTGAATATGGAACCAGCACATCGGGCTCATTGAAAAACTATGGCCTGGACTGGTCTCACTTCAACATTCTCGCCCGACTGAGGGGAGCTAAAGGCATCGCAGCAGATCCGGATCAAGCGCTCTTCCCAAATGTCGATATCGAGTCCGAACTCGGCGGGATCCCGCTCAAGATGCCTCTGGCGATCGGGGCATTTGGCTCAACAGCGGTGGCGAGGAACAACTGGGAGGCCCTAGCAATCGGGGCGGCGCTGTCAGGCATCAATTTGATTATAGGCGAAAACGTCTGCGGAATGGATCAAGAGTCAAAGTTCACCAACGGAAAGTTGGTGCAATCGCCGGATATGGAATACCGGGTCAAAAAGTTCAGGGAGTTCTGGGACGGCAAACACGGTGACGTTTCTATCCAGACCAACGTTGAGGACCAGAGGCTCGGCGTCGACATCTACGCGATCTCCAAGCTGGAGGTCAACATCATCGAGAGAAAATGGGGGCAGGGAGCGAAGGCCATCGGCGGCGAGGTGAGACTCGACTCAATAGAGCGGGCCCTGACACTGAAGAGAAGGGGATATCTCGTCATCCCCGATCCAGAGGATAAATATGTTCAGGAGGCGTTCAGGGCCGGGTTGTTCAAGACCTTCGAGAGACACAGTAGGGTCGGCATGCCGGCCGAACAGGGCTTCGTTGAGGATGTCGAGTGGCTGCGCGAACAGGGGGCCAAAAAGGTCACGCTCAAGACAGGGGCGTATAGCCCTGCGGATGTTGCATGGACGATGAAAGTGGCATCTGAGGCAAAAGTCAATTACATAACTTTCGATGGCGCTGGGGGCGGCACCGGCATGAGTCCTGTCCCGATGATGAACGAGATGAGCACCCCGACCGTTTATCTCGAGGCTCAGGTGCTGAAGTGCGCCCAGATCCTGAAAAAGAAAGGGCGTCATGTACCTGACATGAGCATGGCGGGCGGCTTCATCAGCGAGACGCAGGTCTTCAAGAGCATCGCCATGAGCAATTTCGGTAACGGGCCCTTCATCAAGGCGGTAACCATGGCGAGGTCACCAGTCACCGCGGCCATGAAGGCCCAGTACTTCATCGAACTCGCTGCCCAGAAGAAGTTGCCCAGGGATTTTGCCTCACAGTATGGCGAGGATCCTAACAAGTTCTTCGTGGCGATACCCGAACTGGAGGAAAAATACGGCCCGAGGTTCAAGGACATCCCGCTGCCCGCAATAGGTGTCTACACGTACCTGACTGACAGGGTAGGGGTCGGGCTCAAGCAGTTGATGGCCGGGGCGCGGAAGTGGAAACTGGAACTTATTGACAGAAAAGATCTGGCGGCTCTGGACGAGAGGGCCTCCAAAGTCACTGGGATACCGATGGCAGACGAAGTGGAATCGGAACTCTTCGAGCAGATACTAGGATAAAATCACGTTCTGCTTTTTTTCATAATCTGCTTTTTTTGGGGTCAGGACAACTGATATCGGGTATCCGATGGACTTGGCGATAATAGACTACGGCATGGGGAACATAAAGAGCGTCTACAACGCTTTCAGATATCTAGGTGCCAAGCCCACGGTGGTGAAGAAGCCCTCGGACCTCAAGGCAGACAAGATCGTCATTCCAGGCGTTGGGGCATTTGGCGATGGTGCAAAAAACTTGGCTCCGTTTATACCTCGGGTCACGAAAGCTATCGCCTCGCGCGTGCCGGTATTGGGAATTTGCATCGGCATGCATCTGTTCTTCGAAAGTTCCGAGGAGTCGCCGGGGATACGGGGGATGGGGGTTTTCAGAGGAGAGGTGGTGAAGATACGGACCCGTCAGAGGTTACCTCACATCGGCTGGAACTCTATCAAAATCAAGAGGGAGTGCTCGCTGTTCAGGGGACTTGACGGTGAACCCATGTATTTCGTCCATTCCTATCACCCGCTGCCCGAGGATGACATCGTCGCTGCGACCACGCGCTACGGGTGTGAGGTGACGGCGGGGGTCTGCAGGGGCGATGTTTACGGGACGCAGTTCCACCCCGAGAAGAGCGGGGAGGCGGGACTGAAGCTGCTGGATAATTTTCTGGAGCTGTGAGCATGTTTTGCAAGAGGATAATCCCGTGCTTGGACTGCGACCTCGCGGTACCCGGAGGGCGCGTCGTCAAGGGGATAGAGTTCAAGCGGATAAGATACGCCGGGGTGCCGTGGGGACTCGCGAAGAAATATTACGAGGACGGGGCTGACGAGATAGTATTCCTCGACATCACCGCAAGCCACGAGCGCAGGGGGACGATGGTCGAGGTGATAGAGAAGACATCGGAAAATGTTTTTGTTCCATTGACCGTGGGGGGTGGCATCCGCACGGTTGGGGACGCGAGGAAGGTGTTCAACGCAGGGGCAGATAAAATCGCGATAAACACGGCGGCGATAAAAAACCCAAAATTGGTAGATGAGATAGCCAAGTACTTTGGGAGTCAGGCGTGTGTCGTCGCCATAGACGCCAAGAGGAGATACATCACTTCCCGGGGGGAGGCGAGCGGCAGAACAGTTGTGAGGACTCCTGAGGGTCCCTGCTGGTATGAGTGTTCGGTATACGGCGGCAGAGAATTCACCGGCTTGGACGCTCTGAAATGGGCGGAAGAGGTCGAGCGGAGGGGCGCGGGGGAGATACTGCTGACGAGCATGGACAGGGACGGGACCACCGATGGGTACGACATCCCCCTGACCAAAGCTGTGAACGAGAAAGTCAAATTGCCGGTGATAGCTTCGGGCGGTTGTGGTGAGCTGGAACACATTTACGAAGTCTTCAAAAAAACTAAGGGCACCGCCGCTCTGGCAGCGAGTATCTTTCACTACAATATTTTCAGGATCGGAGATGTCAAAAAATACCTAGCTGAAAAAGGGATAACGGTCAGGATCTGAACTTTTTTATCTGCCCACAATACGTTGAGAATTAACTGGCTTCCGTCTCGAAAAACTTAGCGGCTTTTTCTATCATCCTTTCATAATGTTCTTTCGTTAGGGGGTCTCCAAGACCGACACCCGCGCAGTCCATAGCCACATCAAACACATACGAGCCGTTCGTTTTCTTCATCGAGAACGGGTAAAACTGGCAGATGATCGGCCTGATGCTGTAAATCCTGCATGATTTTCCATCGAGGAAGACGCATCTCCCGCTCCTCTTTTTCATCTTATAGTGGTACTGCCCGTTGCTGGAGGCCGGAGACGAGAACGACGAGGGCCTCATGCTAGTGTTTTTGGAAATCCGATCCACTTCCGTTTCTAGCAGAAGGATATTCCGCCCACGATGCGAGGTGTCGCCGCAACATCTTGCGCACCGCTGACATTCGAAGTTGACATTTTTCGGCACTCTAAAATTCATTGCTATCAGAATATACTTGCTGGGGGTGGCTTTAACAGTTTCGCTGTGAGCAGAATAAAACCACGGGTTATCAAGGGAACTCAACTGAAATCACTCTTTTAATGTGGCATGAGAAAATTATCAAAGGAGGTTTATTATGCAAGCAATAGTGTACATCCGCACCGAACCGGGCAAGGCCTTGACTCTTCTGGACAAAATCAAAAAGCTGCCAGAAGTGAGATTTGCTGCCGCGACGACCGGGAGGTTTGATATCGTCGTCCGGGTTGAGGTAGCAGACCTAAAAGCGCTCGGCGAGTCGGTCGTCAGCAAGATTCAGGGCATCCCCGGCGTGCGGTACACGGAAACTTCGCTGATAGTAGCGTAAAAAAAGTTTGTAAGTGCTGCCAAAGAGCGTATCTTGATGGCATGTGTGGGCTAGTGTCTTCAATCAGCGGGAGCTGCCTCTCATTCAGGTAATTTGTTGGACTTAATGACTGTTTTATATCCGCGTGCTCAAAATGATGAAGGAGTGCTCAGGCGCTCTGCAAAACCAAGGAGGAAAAACTGAATGGAGGTATCGAAGGATTACAACCCGATGGATGTCGAGCCGAAGTGGCAGAAGCGGTGGGCGGAGCTAGATGTCTACCGCTTCAGGCGCGACGATTTGGAAACGCCGACCTATGTGATCGATACCCCGCCGCCCTATCCTTCAGGCGAGTTCCACATGGGCACGGCGCTGAACTGGACATACTTCGACATCGTCGCGCGCTACAAGCGGATGCGCGGCTTCAACGTGCTGTTCCCGCAGGGCTGGGACTGTCACGGCTTGCCGACCGAGGTCCAGGTCGAAAAGCGCTACGGCATCCGGAAGGGTGACCTGCCTGCTGAGAAATTCCGTGGGCTCTGCATCAAGCTGACTGAGGAGAACATCGCCCACATGCGGGAAGAGATGGACTCGCTGGGGTTTTCCATGGACTGGTCCACCGAGTACCGCACGATGGACCCGAGCTACTACGGCAAGACCCAGCTCTCATTCGTCCAGCTCTACAAAAAGGGCCTAATCTACCGGGGGGAGCACCCGGTCAACTGGTGCCCGCGCTGCGAGACAGCGATAGCCGACGCCGAGGTGGAGTACGAGGACAGGGAAACAACTCTCAGCTACATCAGGTTCAAGCTCGCGGGCGGGGACGAATATCTCACCATCGCGACCACCAGGCCCGAGTACTTGCCGGCGTGCGTGGTCGTGGCGGTTCACCCGGGGGACGAGCGCTACAGAAAATATGTCGGGAAAAAACTTGAGGTCCCTCCGTTTGGTCAGGTCGTAGAGATCATCGAGGATCATGAGGTTGACCCCGAGTTCGGCACGGGCGTGGTGATGGTATGCACTTTTGGTGATAAAACTGACGTGCGGTGGGTGAAGCGGCACAAGCTGCCCGTGGTGAAGCTCGTCGACGAAAGAGGGCGCATGAGCGAGGCAGCGGGGAAGTACGCCGGGCAGACTCTCGAGGAATGCAAGCGGGCGATAATCGAGGATCTACGCAAAGCTGAGTTGGTTGAAAAACAGGAAAAGTTGGCCCAGAGCGTAGGTTCATGCTGGCGGTGCAAGACCCCCGTTGAGATCTTGACGAAGCCGCAGTGGTTCATGCGCGTGCTGGATCTGAACGAGAAAGTTGTCGAGGAGGCCAAGCGAGTGCGCTGGGTGCCTGAGCACATGCTTTCCCGGTTTGTCGACTGGGCCGAGTCCATGGATTGGGACTGGGTGATCTCCAGACAGCGGATATTTGCCACCCCCATCCCGGCCTGGTACTGTACAAGCTGCGGGGAGCCTGTGGTGGCCGACGAGAAGCAGCTCCCGATGGTTCCCGCGAGGAACAAGCCACCGGTCGAGCGGTGCCCCAAGTGCAACGGCGAGAAGTTCCAACCGGAGGAGGATGTCCTTGACACTTGGATGGACAGCTCGATAACCATAGCCGCCCACGCTGGATGGCCCGATCTCGACAGGCGACTTTTCCCGGCCGACCTTCAACCCAACGGAACAGACATCATCAGGACATGGGACTACTACCTGCTGGTCCGTCACCTTGCGCTGCTGGGAGAGGCACCGTATCGGACGGTGTTGATCAACGGCATGGTGCTGGGGACTGACGGAAGGGCCATGCACAAATCGCTCGGGAACTACGTCGACACCACGATGGCGCGCGGGAAGTACGGCGCGGACGCCCTTCGCCAGTGGGCTGCTATCGGCGCATCGACGGGTTCAGACATCCCGTTCAGCTGGAAGGACGTGGAGTTCGGCTACCGGTTCATGCGCAAATTCTGGAACGCCGCCCGATTTGCCAGTTCTCACTTAAACGCAAACGTCGCTGGGCTTGAGCCGAAGAATCTAAAGTTCGGACCGTTAGACCGCTGGATCCTGAGCCGCCTCAACCGGTTAGTGAAGCAGGTCACCGACTGGCTTGATGACTTCCAGTTCAACCGCGCGCTCGGCGAGGTCCAGAACTTCTTGTGGCACGAGTTCTGCGACATGTACATCGAGGAGGTCAAGCACAGGCTCTACGGTGATGACTCCACTGCCAGCGCCGCTAAATTTACGCTATATCAAGTCATCCTGACCACCACCAAGCTGCTCGCCCCGTTCCTGCCCCACTTCGCCGAGGAGATCTACCAGACCTACTTCGCGAAGAATTACCCGCACCCGAGCGTCCATGTCTCCGAATGGCCGGTGGCCGATGAAGATTTAATCGACGAGTCGGCGGAGCGGCTGGGCGGGATTGCGAACACTGTGGTGAGCGCCCTACGGCAGTTCAAGTCGGAGCGGAAGATGGCGCTGAGCCAAGAGCTGGCGAGGGTGGAGATCTATGCCCCCAACAAGGAGATTGTAGATCAGCTGAATGAAGTCAAGGCCGACATCGCGGGCACGATGCGGGTGAACGAAGTCGAAATCACAAGCCGTAAACCTGAACTTGCGGAGCATGTGCTGTCGGTCGAACCCGACTTCGCCAAGCTCGGGCCCAGATTGCGTGATGATGTGAAAATTGTAGCAGAGGCGCTGCGCAAGGCAAAGCCGGAGGATATCGCGGAACAACTGACGAAAGGAGAGGTAACGGTCCATGAAGCTGGGAAGCTCTTCCGGCTTACGCCCGACGAGATGAAGGTTGTAAAAGAGACCGAAAGTGCTGGCCATAAAGTGGAAATTATAGACATACCCGACCCGGCACTTACGATCTTGGTTACTTTTTAGCCAAGTTATCTCCAATTGTTTTCCTTTATAAGCAACCTCAGCCCAAAGCCTCGGCGGGCAGGTGCTGATGGATGAAAGTGTTAAGAAAAACAAGTCGCTTACATGCGTGAAGAAGTTCTCAAAAATCCGGTTTGCCGATGAGATGGCGGGAAATTCGTCCCACAAACTCGATACACTTATAAGTAAGGATTTCTTACTTTTTAATGGAGAGAAAATGGTGGAGGCTGTGGTAAAAGTTACCTCAAAGGGTCAGCTCACCTTGCCCGCAGACATAAGGGACGAGTTAGACATCAGCGAGGACGATTACCTCTATGTCACCGAAGCTGGGGGCCTGATTTTGATGAAGAGGATTGGTGTGGACCCCAAGGAAATCCTGAACACGTTCCAGCGCACCGCTAAAGAGATTGGTTTTACACGGAAGGAATTGGATCGGGTTATTCAAGAAATCAGGCGGGCAAAGGGATGACCAGGAAGCTGAAGGTTTTCCTAGACACAAATGTTCTATTATCTGGCATAGTATTCGCCGGAAATGAGAGAAAATTACTGGAAGAGATAATAGACGGAAAATTGGAGATGGTATTGAGCAGTGACATAATCGACGAGGCAAACGAGGTATTGAAGAAAAAGTTTCCTAAACAAGTTGTCCTCTTCCCGCTCTTTTTGCGCATGGTGAAACACGAGGAGATACCCAAGCGCGCGTACAAAGAGTCTGAAAAGCGATATGCCGGGCTGATTGGCGATAAGGCGGATGTTCCAATTTTGGCAGCGGCAATCGTAAGCAAAGCGGATTACTTGGTCACAGGCGATAAAGGACTTCTCGCATTAAAGAAAGTAGGAGAGACTAAGATAATCCGAACGTGGGAGTTGTTGAAAAAATTAGGGATTAAATAAGGGTATCGCAACCGTTGAGTTACAAACTGAAACCGTCCATTAAAAAGTGATACGAATCGACAATTTGTTTCTTTATAAACCTCCTTCACGCAAAGGCTCGGCGGGAAACATGCCTGCAGATGAGGACGTTATCACACTTCCACCTGTACGCGCGGATTCCAACCAAGCTTTAAGTGTATCAATTGATATAACTAACATGGGGACAGGAATGGGGCAGAAGGCTTACCCGTTGAGATACCCGCGATTGGACACCGTGCTCATGGTCGAGAGGTTCATCCAGAAACACGATGGGGAATTCAAGAAAAAACAACTATGGGGAGAGCTGCCGAAGCGGATGATGTACCAGACCTTTTGTGTCGTGATAGACTACCTGCTTTACTCCGGCAAGATATCGGTGGACGCAGAGGGAAAGATCGGCTGGATTTACTATCCCGAGAAGGTGAAGCAAGACCTGAAATTCAAACACCTCTTCTGGAAAAGGCCGCGACGGACAGGGTCTTAGATGCGATTGCCTTCACGAGTAAAGTTCGCTGACGAGAGCGTAAAGCATGCCTATTACTCCCTCGAGAAGGGCGATGCAGCGGGACGGGAACTCTTCAAGCAGCTTACCAAGGCCTTCAGCGACCTCGAGGAAAACGCTTTTTGCGGGGTCCAGATTCAGAAGAGGCTGATGCCGAGATCGTACTTGAAGAATTACGGGGTGGATAACCTCTGGAAGTACAACCTGCCAAAAGGCTGGAGATTACTGTATTCCGTCAGGCGCGACGAGATCGTTGTAATTTCCATAATATTGGAGTGGCTTCCTCACAAAGAGTATGAGAGGAGATTTGGTTACTAAGTCTGAAACGGTCAAACGACGTAAAAGCGTTATTATCGGCTATTTTTCGTGCTCTAACAATTCCTTGGCTTTTTGAATAAATTTTTCCGCGGTGGAGATGGCCTCCTCAGCTTCCTCCTGCGCAACCATCATCTCCTCGAACCCATACATTATCGCGTGTCTCTCCTCACGGAACGCGTTGAGCAGGGTGATGATCCCCGGGTCGATTTTCCCCTTCCTAGCGTATTCCTCCTCCAAGTACTTCGCCATGCAGTAGTGGGATTTCTCCTGGATTCCATCCCTGTAGAGGACCACCCTCCCGGCGCCGAACATGGAGGAATAAGCGTACAGGAGCGCGGCGTTGTTGTGACCGTCCCTCAGCAGTGCTTACGCCTCCGTCAGTGTCACCGCCGCCGCATCCAGGGATTTTCGCGCCTTAAGCATGTCTGGGCGTGTCCTGCGCAGCTTTCCGGAGGCGAAGCACTCATCCAGGCTCAGTCTATCACCGGTTTTTCCCCGTAAAGGGAGATGGAGTTACTTATGACCTCAAGATAAAAAGCCCTGTTCTCCCTGGATACACGCTTCCACCCGGCCGCGTCGTGGATCTGGAGGGTGGCCTCCCTGCCGAGCCGTTCGGACAGCTCGCTGGCCCTGACCCCGCACTTGGGGGCTATGACCAGAAAGTCGTAGTCGCTCTCTGGGTCGTCCTCCCCCCGCGCGGCGCTCCCGTAAAGGGATATGGATGACAATCCCGCCGATCGCTCCTTGATCAGGTCTACCACCCCTGCGTCGAATATCTTTGAGACCGTGTGGGCCTTTTTCATCTCCTTGAACTCCGGGGTCAGGTTAGCCCTGAAATAGGTGGCGTTTCTCTCGGCGCGCTTGGCAAGCAGGTTCTCCTCGGTCAGTGTCTCCGTGGCGCGCAGGACCGTCGCCGGGCTCGTTTTGGTCCTGCGGGCGAGCTCGCGCAGGTAGACCTCGTCCCTCGGGTGATCGAAGAAGTAGGTCAGCACATGAAGTTCTTT
>CAZKGC010000008.1:0-21591 GCA_964552335.1 Hadarchaeota archaeon (SeqCode) | reverse complement strand
AATACCACACGGAAGTTACCGTGGATTCAGTACTTAACTCGTCGCCTGTCGCCCTGCCTTTAAAGCTGCTGGACTGCTCCCCGATCACAGATGGTGCGGCCTGCGTTATCGTGGCCCCAGCTGAGAAAGCTAGGAAATTCAACGATACCCCAATTTTGATTACTGGCACAGGGCAGGCCAGCGACAGCATTTCCCTTCACAGCCGTCCCTCACTCACTGGCTTGAGGGCCACGAGCGAGGCAGCAAAAAAGGCGTACAAGATGGCAGGAGTGGGACCAAATGATATAGATTTGGCCGAAGTCCACGATTGTTTCACCATAGCCGAGATAATGGCTATAGAGGATCTTGACTTTTGTAAGAAAGGAGAAGGTGGAAAAGTGACCCAGGAGGGCGAGACGGCGATCGGGGGAAGGATTTCGGTGAACACGAGTGGAGGGCTGAAGGGAAAAGGGCATCCTGTTGGGGCTACCGGTATCGCTCAGGCTGTGGAGATCGTTCAACAACTTCGAGGAGAGGCAGGAAAGCGACAAGTCAACGGTGTCAAGGTCGGACTGGCCCATAATGTGGGAGGTTCGGGAGGCACGGCTGTGGTGCACATATTCAGGAGAGGTGATTAGATGGCCGCCCCACGCTTCTGGCGCGAAATCCCCAACCGCTACAATCTCATCGGCACCCGCTGCGGCAACTGCAACAAGATTTATTTCCCACCGCGCTACATCTGCCCCTCCTGCAGGCGAATGGGTAAGCTCGAACCGTACAAGCTTGAACGCCGAGGCAAGGTCGTTTCGTATACAGTGGTACACGTTGGGGCGAATGGGTTTGAGGATCAAGTGCCGTATTTGCTCGCCATCGTGGAGCTGAAGGACGGCCCCAGACTTACCGCGCAGATCACCGATTGTAACCCATCTGAGGTCAAGATAGGCGACGAGGTGGAGCTTATCTTCAGACTGATGGGAGAGGAAAACGCGGACGGAATCTTGTACTACGGCTACAAGGCCCGTTTGATTTAGTTTTTCTGTTGAAGCCACAGTTCGGAATAGTCTCAGGATGGACAGTCTGGAGTTATATCTCCACGCAAAACACTTTGAAACAATAAAACTGGGTGAGCCTCTCTAGTTTTTCGGTCCCGCTGGAACCTTTGGCGGCGTAAGTGCTGCGCTGGATTTCCTGTGGGCAAAAAATGTTAAAAATGTATGCCCAGTCTTAGTAAACCCGATTTTTTTATAAACCTTGAGAGCAGGGATGTTGCTTTCTGAGACAAAAAGCATAATCCTTTCATTGTTGTTGAGGAGTTCCCGCGCAAGTACAGAGCACGCAGACGTTGCATAACCTCTCCTCCTAAATTTTGGCAATGTGTAGACAGGCGCCATGTGAGCAATGTCTTTTAAAATACTGCTGCCGCTGGCGAAGGAGATCAAATTATGTTCGTCGTAAATTCCGTAGGTAAGACCATATTTGGTACATCTATCCAATGTTCTTCTGATTTGTTCACGTGTGATGGGCCCCAGTGTCATTTCTTCATAAAATTTCGCATATAGCTTCTCAAGAGCGTCAAATTCTTCCGTACCTAACTTTTGGGGGACGCATTTGACAATCGGTTTGAATCGTTTTTTATACACATCCATGGCAGATATCACATTAATTTTGTCCCTGCCAGTACCTATGGGATTCGTTGGTTCGTAAAACCTCTTAACCGTTTGAACGTGTGCTGGCTCTACGTTAAATTCTGGCTTGATCAAACTTGTCATTTTCAAAAGCTCGGTTATACGCTCTGCACTGCCTCTAAGGTATATGATTTTGCCATCGTGTTCAAGTAAATACCCTACGACCTTGGTATCTCTCTCTAACGCCACCCAAAATTTAGTCTTTTCCCTGTAAAGCTCAAAGTCTAGAAGGGCAAAGTAATTACTGATGATATCTCGCATCAGAAACTTAAGAAATAGACCGTTTAAAGAAGGTTCTAAAGGCATTATGTGCATGATTCAACACCTAAACATGTTTATCATTTCTTTTTCGCAGCTCCCCTCATGAACCCGCCAATCTGGGATCTGATGTCCGTAATCGTGCAGAAGGCCTCTTTATCATAAGTTTTTACTATGTTCAAAAATTGCCCCATGTCCTTCCTCCTAAAGGCGATGGTGTAAAGAGGCTTGGGCCCCTCCATACCGACGCTCAGTATCGTCGTCACACCAAATCCAGCTCTTCTAAATTCGTCCGCTAAATCTATTGAGCGATTTTTCGGCACCACATATCCAAGCGCGTACCCGAGCGCGATTTTTTCTTCTATGAAACTGCCAAGAAAGTTCCCCATGGCAAACCCCCCGGCAAACGCGATTAGATAATGGATGCGTTCTATGCTAAGTTGGGGGATCACCTGGCTCACCGCTGTTGCCCATATCATTATCTCGAAAAAGCCAATCGCTGCGCCAACTTTTCTCCGCCCGCGGACTACCATGATTATCCGCACAGTGCCCATCGAAACGTCGATCGTGCGGGCAAGGAAGACGAGCAGGACTCCGAGTATAACATCTAACATTTGATCACCACAGACCCTATGTGCTTCAGAAATTGGTTGTCAATTCTAAGGCACCCAGTGGAAATATGCGGCTCTAGCAAATCTTGCCTGGTTTTTTCTTTGTCTTCTTAACCACTTTTATCCCCCACATCAACCACACCCTCTCTTTTCGGGTGCTTATTTTTTCTTCACTTTCTCGTGCGCCAGGTATGCTGCTTCCCAAGCAGGATTTTCCTTCTTGAGCTTGCGTAGGACGGTGGCTCGTATCTCGTTTGTGGAAAGCGATTTATCAATCGAGGCCTTGGCAATCTCATCGGCGATTTTTTTCGCGATTTTTTGTGTGGCGCCAGCGCCCATACAGGCCTTGACGATTTTTCCCCTGCTGAAAGGTTCGATTTTGCCGCTCTTTTTTAAGACCATATACTTTTCACCTCTTCTTCCACTATTATTTATGAAGTATTTATATTTTTGTTAGAATTTTTCGTATTAAAACGGACATTGTAAGATAAAATTATTAAATATGCTTATAATATCTGACTGGAAACGGTATACCTGTATTAGACATTGTAAGACTTATAGAAAAAATAACATAATTTAAAAGCTTTGACCAAGATAATCCTCAAACAGGAGGCGCAAATATGTCTTTTCAATTAAAAATAGACGACATTGATGTAAGCATTATTAGGGCGTTACAAAGAGACGCACGCGCCAATTTTGTGGACATTGCAAAGGATTGCAATGTGTCTACGGATACGATTAGCAGGCGTTTCAAGAAAATGAAAAGAACTGGCATTGTCAGAGGTACAACAATATTGTTAAACCCTCGAAGCTTTGGTCATGATTGTGTAGCGAACTTCGGCATGTGCGTCGATTATCCTCATGTGAGAGAAGTCGTTGATTTTGTAAGAAAGATACCAGAAGTGGTTTTCTGCACTTCATCTATGGGCAGATACGACGTGTTCGTTATAGCAATTCTAAAAAATGTTGATAAACTGGGCCAAGTGAGGGAATACATAAAAGGGCACCCTATGGTTAGAGAGATAGTGGCAAGCATTTGGGTTGATGAGATATTATTGTGCTCAGAAAATTTCGAATTCGAACACCTTAAAAAGAGGTGACAGAGATGGATGAGATAGACTTGGCTATAATCGAAAAATTAACTGAAGACGCTCGTATGTCTTTCAGGAAAATCGCGAAAAAACTTGGCATCTCACCAGATACGGTGATAAAAAGGTATGCAGCGCTGCAAGAAAATGGTGTAATCCGAGGATCCACCGTGGTACTTAATCCGAAGAAAATTGGATATGGAGCCATGGCTGTGTTCACGATTGACGCCTCACCTGCACGCACTCTTGCAAAAGAGGTTGCTCCCATCAATTCGCCACTGGTTTTAGAAAAGCTGATCAAGATGCAGAACATAGTCTTGGCTACAAAGATCGTTGGAATATCTGGCCACGACTTGTTGGCTATCTGCGTAGCAATAGATTTTGAACATTTAATTAAAGTGAAAAATGATATCGCAAAAATACCCGGTGTTAAGGATTTGCAGGTATCCTTCTGGGCCGAAAAGATAGAACTTTGTCCTAAATATTTCGTGGTTTAAGCCCACTTCATATACGCCGCGCGAAAGTCAGGTAGCCCGTGTGTGCGATCATCCGCGTGCTCGGCCGTGTTGCTCCGGGGCAGACCTCAAATTCCCGGATCAGACACTCCATCGTCCTGTGGTGTATGAAACGGTGTTTTGGCAGTTCCTCGTGGAGCCTCTGAACTGGTTCGACACAGGGCGAAAACACGGCAAGGTGCCCCCCGGGCTTCAGCGCCAGCTCTGCGTGAGGCAGCACCCTTTCCGGCTGGGGGAGGTCCAGGGTGACCAAGTCCAAGTCTCGCTCATCGATCCCATCATAAATATCTTTGAGCTTCACGGACACTGTTTCGCTCAGGCCTGTCATCTGTATGTTGGCATCCGCTACACGTTTGAAGTCCTCTCGCACCTCGTAGCTCACGACGCGCCCGTTCGGTCTCACGAGGTTTCCCAAAAATATCGCGAGAGAGCCGGACCCCACGCCAGCGTCGACCACGAAACTGCCCGGCCCAACACCCGTGTGTGCGACTATCTGTGCTGCATCTTTAGGGAGCATTATCTGTGGCACGCGCCGGAGTTTCTGCAAGTAATCAATGATTAAGGGCCGGAGCAATATGAACTCTTTCCCCAAATGTGACTTAAGCCTAGTCCCCGGCGCTTTTCCGATCGCCTCGCCTAACTCGACCACGCCTAAATCAGTCTGAAGTTGTCTCCTTTCAGCTCTGACCAGATATTTTCTGCCGCGCTCGTCGATCAGAATTATTTGTTCTCCTTCTTCCACAGTAGAAGCACCTCGTCGAATTGTGTTATATACTTGCTGTCTAAAAAAGAAGAGGAGTCCCATGAAGCCAGTTGAGCGTTATCAGCGGCTAAGAAATCGTCAGCTCATAGCGATCTCACTAGTGGTATCTATCGTTCTCTTAACCCCTGTCTTGCTCTTGGGGGTGCCTCTAGGCAGGGACTTCAAAGGCGGCTCGCTGATAATGGTTCAAGGGCTGGAAAACGTGCCTGACTCCAGCAGTGTGAAATCAGTGATCGAGGGTTTGCTCGGCAAGAGTGCCGATGTCGTGCCCATCAAGAATGGTCTTCACATTGAAACGGACGCGCTGAATGAAAATGACGAAACTAACGTCAAAGGGGCGCTTTTCACTCAATTTGGTATCCCCACAGATTCAGTCACCATAGAGCCAATAGGGCCAGCGATCTCGGGTCTTCAGAGTGAACAAATGCTGTATTCTATCATTGTAGCATTTGTCGTGATAGGAATAATTACTTTAATCATTTTTAGGCGTCGCGTCGTTCCCATGACTATCCTACTTGTGATTGGACTCGATATCCTCTGTGTTTTAGGGTATATGGCACTGTTTCGCGTGCCTCTGAGCCTAACCTCAATATTAGTAATTGTGATGCTCGTTGGTTATGCCATTGATACAAACATCCTGCTCGCTTATCGTGTCCTCAAACGGGTTGGCGGTGAACCCAGGGAACAGGTAGCCGCCTCCTTAAACACGGGGCTGATGACAGGTATGCTCTTGGTCGTGATCCTCTTGAGCCTGAACATCCTCACCAGTGCCATGCAGCTTAACGTGCTGACTGTCGTGCTCATTTTTGGCGTAGCGATAAACATCCTCAATACATGGTTTTTGGGTGCAGGAATTTTGTTGAGGCACGCCGAGCGCCAGCCGAGGAAGGAGTATCATGTCACTCTTTAGACAACGCCGCTTCGGGCTGCTGCTTCTAGTCGTTTTCATATCGGCGATGCTGGTATGGAGGCCGTGGGGTGGGCTCGAACCTCAGGCGCGTGGGCTGAATTTAGGGGTCGACATAGCAGGTGGATATAGAGCTGTTCTATGGCTGGAGAATTCTGTAACCGCGAGCACACATGCTGACACAGTCTCAAAACTTCAGGCGCGCATAGATCCCTATGGCCTCCTCGGGACACGTTTCAGGACGCTCGGGGAAAACTGTATCCTGTGCGAGACAACCCAGTTGAACGGCCGTACGAAGGAACTGCTGACCAAACAGGGGAGACTTGAGCTCTTCATTGGAGATGGCCTAATACTCACCGATGAGGACATCACGAGTTTTGGCGCCCCAACATCTGTTAGCTCAGTATATTCTAGCATCCCCGTCAAGTATACAGAGGAAGGCGGAGAAAGGCTCAAAGTAGTGGCCGAGACAACGGGTAATAGCGCCGGTGTGGTTTATCTAGATCGACCTTCTGACGTCATCTTGATTTTCAACGAGGAGATGCTAAAAGAAATCCCCCAGCTGACTTACGACAATAGTACTCGGATGTTCGTTTACACGACCGGGGAAGGTCTTCAGTACACCTTGCTCGTCCAGGCTGTCGGAACCTCTGTAGAGAATCTATCGCAGCAAGCGCTCGACTATCTCGAAAATCAGGCGGGAGCCAAACAACGTGTTCTCCTTTTAGGCAGCATGGAGAACTTCACGCACGTTATCGAAAAAATTCCCGCGAGCTATCAAGTCGAAAATATTTCTCGTCTCAAAGGTGAGAGTGAGTATAAATGGATTAAACGAGCCTGCGGAATCATATCTGATTTCCAAGTAAGCTTGGGAGTGGGATTAGACAGGATCATCGTTGAAGCCAATCTACAGGACACAAGGGACATCCGCACGATTCTCTCCAACAAAACACCAGCTGAACTATCGATAATAGATGAAACTGAGGTTGAAGCCAGCCTAGGTGGCGGATTTGTAAGAGAGGCACTTATTGCAGGAGCGGTCGCCTTAGCTGGGGTGTTTTTGCTGATTTATTTCAGATACCGGCGCTGGAAAATCTGTCTAGCGATCATCGGAATCACGGTGTGCGAGTTTGCGATAACTCTTGGCGTCACTTCCGTGCTTGGCTTGGCCATCGGATTGCCTGAGATAGGAGGGCTGTTGCTAGTCATCGGCACTGGCATCGACCATCAGTTGATTGTGACCGACGAGATGTTGCAGGGAGGGTCGCCTCAAGCGAAAAGTGTAAGCGTGGGGTGGAGAGCCTCGCGTGCACTCACAATGGTTTACGCCACGATGTCCGTGATAATCGCGGCGACGATACCGATAGCTTTGCTGGGGTTCAGTGCAATTCGTGGCTTTACAATCATCACGATAAGCGGGACGATTCTGGCCCTTCTTTTCACTCGATCATTTTACGCCAAGATAATAGACGCGATTTCAGCTAGCTGATTTTCAAACGCGGCCTAACAACCTCAGCCCAAGCAGGATTGCGGATAAGAGGGCGAGCACCCCTATAGTAATTGTGAAACTCAAGAAAAACCTGTGCAGGCCGAGGGTTCTGAGTATATTTTTAGATATAATGTAAATAGCGGCCGCGGAAGCGAAGGAAAACCACAGGACGATGGTTGCGATTAGGAGCAGGTCAAGGTTCAGCAGTATCATCACAAATGCCAGGAGTCCAGCAGCCATGGTTGCCATGGCAAATGGGTATAAGATGGCGGCGAGAATGGGCCATTTGCGGGCTTCCATCCCATCACCACAAAAATAAATACTGGGTGGTCGTTGGAAGCTTTCTCCTGAGTAATGCAACTTCTGGTCGATAGATAAGCAATTCTCCAGCCGCTTCCTTTCCGAGCAGTTTGGACGCGACCTTCGCCTCGACTTCCCCGCTCACCCTGGCAGCCCCCCGTCCGAGCTTGGGTTCGAGCGCAATAAATATTGGCAGATGGAGTTTTTTCCAATCAGCTTCTGGCAGGAGCTTAGTTAAGAGTTCGAGTTCTTTTCGCTTAAACGAGTGAACGCTGCCGTTGCGCGTTGGGACTTGGGGCCTGGTCAACGAGAGAGCCTCTTTTAGCGATATGCGTCTTTCGGGCAAATGCGCGTTGAGCCTAGCCAACTCAAATTTTATGAGACGATCCGCGTTCATCTATGTTCCTCTATGATAGCTTTTATCCGCTTCAGACGAGTGAAGTTTTCTCGCTCCATTTCGTCAAGCCTCATCATGATAAATTTGAGAGCGCCCTTCAGCCTTGGAATTAGGATGTATTCGAGCGCGTTCACCCTCCGCTTTGTTTTCTCGAGCTCCCTGGCTATGGCGAAGGCCACCGCTTCGGTCTCGGCGAGTTCCACTAGAAGTCCAATCGCTCGCTCGAATTCCCTCGCCGCTTCATCGAGTACGGAGGAAGTCATATGCAGGCTGTATCCTCTGGTCAAAGCATTGCGCTGAACCTCACCAAATTCCACAGCCGGTATGCTGGTGCCCATGAGATAACGGCTTGAGATTTCAATCTGGAGTTCCCTTTTGGTTTCCCTTGCAGCCTGTACAGTCTCCAGTGTTCCCATGAGGGCAAAACAATTGGTCAGAGCGCGGTAGGCTGTTGAGAGCTGTTCGAGCGCCTTCGTCCTTGACTCTTGAATTTTCCTAAATATCTCGAAAAATTCCATGACTAAAGCGTCCATTTTTTCCTTGAGTAAGTCGTGACCTCTTTGGGCTAAGTCCAGCCGCTTTCTCAGCTTCATGAGTTCCATCCGAGTTGGCGAAACCGCCAATGCCGTCGCCATTCATCAGCCCTCCTTTTTCACCACTATCTCCGCTCCTACTGTGCGCTTGATTGTCTCTTGAAGCTCATCCACCTTCGGCACGTATCCGGTCCTGTCTGGAATTCGGAGCACCAAAGGGAGCAGCCGCTTCGTCCGCATCATTTGGCGGAACTCGAACCCTAGCTCCTCTGCCACTCGATGCGTTACCAAAATGAGCCCGATTTCATCGCTGGTCAAAAATTCGTTCAGCTTGGCGAGAGTTTCATCTTTTGTCGCATGGACGTGTACGTATGTGACGCCAGCCAAGACCACGCCTGTCGTGGTGTCCCTATCCCCTATCACAGCGATTTTAAAGCTCAATTTTCGGCACCTTTACTATTTTTTCTTTTATTTTCTGTGGCTCCACTCCATCGGCCTTGAGCCTGATTATCGCGCGTAGATTCCTCATCTCATTCTCCTTCATGTGAATGAATGAGATCACCGGCGCTATGCCGAAGAACTGCGTGAACTCAAACCATCTGCACAACTTAAGATATGCCTCATCGAGGGCCCGTTCGGCTGCAGGGATCCCTTGTTCTTCTATTTTGGGGAGGGCCTCGGCTAGGATTTTGCCATAGGTGGTGATGTGGATCATGTGTATCGCCGAGCGGGCATCTTCAGCCATTATCATTGCCTTCAGCATCGCCTCAGTCAGCTCGTGCGAAGGTCTTATGATGTATTTGTCGATCTCCCCAGGCGGAACACCCTCTTGTTTGAGCCGCAAAATCATTTTGATGTTTACTGAGTCTATCTCGTGGCCAATCATCGCTTTCAGGATTGAGCGCTGCGCTCGCTTCGCTAGCGCGTCTTCCCGCAAGCTTGTATAATAGTGCTTATCGAGCGCCGAGAGCAAGGCGATGAGGCCCCGCTTCTCGTAATCCCCAAGCGCCTCAGAAATCACATCGAAAAATTCGCTTCCCTTCAGAAATTCCAGTAGCCTATCTAGACCCTTGGCGGACGCGAGCATTTCAAGTCTTTCACGGGGCATAGTCGGCGAGGATATCAATTCCTGAAGTCTCTGCTCTGGCGGAACATTTTCGTGGATCATCGTTATTAGAGCCTTGAGATTCCAGAGGTCCACCCGCTGGAGCACCTTCATAACAGTGCTCCTCCGCTCCTTCGGCACCATGTTGATAAGCTCACGATATCGCGTGTTCAGATTTTCTCTTAATGCCCGCTCTACCGCAACCATGTCAGTTTCCTCGCCTTTCTCGACTTCAGCGAGCTGCGGCCGGTATTCGGTTTCGTCTAAAGCAAAAAATATATTCACGATTCTAGGCATGTCCGCAAGTTCAATGAGGCGGGCTTCCGGGAGCAGCCGAGCCTCCCATGCGCTTATGGTCGCGTTACAGAAGATATAACCCATCGAACGCCTAGCGCTGATTATTACCCAAGCGAAGAGAGCTCCGATTAAAGCTAAAATCAAAATTAGGATCTCAATCATTTAGACCCTTCGAAGAGGACCTTTGCGACCTTCACCCGCAGAGTTTCGAACACTCTCCGCTTCTTGTTTTCAAACGTCTCGTCGATTTCAATTTTTTCCTCAGGTGCATTTACTTTTACCCCGCCGATCGTTTGAATGGGCGCCCCGAATGAGATGCTCACGCCTTTCTCGCCGCTCAGTTCGCGAATTATTTGGTCCTTATTCTTCTCCAGAAGCTTGAGGTCACGGCGGTTAGCCTGGATTACTATCTTATCAGAGCCGAGTTTCCTGCACGCGTTTACAGCGAGGCGTGGTAAGTCCTCTTCGTATTTTTCCGATGAGGCGTACTTCCGAAGGCTCTCCTCCGCTTTTTTAAAGATTTTATTTATCAGTTCCTCTCGCTTTTGGAGGATTTCCCTCCTAGCCTTCATCCTGCCTCCGGCGAGCGTCTCCTCGTAGATGTTTTTCCCATGCGCCCTAGCTTCTTTCACTTCGCGCTCTTCCTCTTCCCTAGCGCCGAAGTGGGCCGCGTCCAATAACGTTTGCGCCTCTTTTTTGGCGTCTCGAATTATTCCCGCAGCTTTATCCTTAGCCTCTTTGAGAATATCTTCTACTATAAGCTGGGCGCCCTTTTCAGCTGGCAAAGCCATGGCCTCCTACAATGCGTGGATACCTGTCAGGAACAGGATCGTCGCTAGAAGCCCAAGGATAGCATAGAGCTCAACAGTCACTACGTACATCACGCTTTGGCCGAATACCTCAGGTCTTTTTGCAACAGCGCTGACGCCTGCTACGGCAACTTTCCCCTGCGAATACGATGTAAAGCCTTGGAGAATCGCAGGGAGAGTAGCTACCAGTATCACCAAACCCGCCACGTTTGTCGTAGCAAGCTTTGAGTAGACCACGAACATTATTAAGAACCCCGCGACGAAGCCGTAGATTCCCTGCGTACCTGGCATCACTTGCAACACGAAAAGCCTCGAGAACTTCTTGGGATCTTCAGCCGACACCGCCGCTGCCGCAATTCCGGTCATCGCCACACTAAACGCTGACATAATCCCTGGTATCGCCACTGCAAGCACCGCCGCCAACACAACCAATTCTTCACCTACCAAGCCACTCACCTCCTTCTACTTTGGTGAACCTCCTTTTAGCTTTAAATGGATCGAATTTTGCCCCGCCAGATTCGTAAAATTTCCCAAAGAACTCGGCGAAATGTAGACGCATAGTGTGTATGAAACAGCCCAGACTGTTGATAAATATATTGAACGAATGGGCGGCGATGAAGACGAACGCGAGCCCAATTAGCAGCAGGGCAGCATAAATGGCCGAAAGCGGCGTGATTTCCGTCGGCATCATGCCTCGGTATACTAACCCGAGGATGAGATTTATCGAGAATGCGATTACACTTCCTGCGATGCCTAGAGCTAGAAGTCGGGTATAAGAGGACACATCTGCGATATATCCAGTTATACCGTAAAGAACGTTCATTGGTCCCCCTAGTTTTCCCTTCGCATCCTTAGCTGTCAGCACAGCGCCTGCCATGCCTATAATCAAACCAAGGTAAAACAGGATCCTCGATATCGTCACGACGACCCCGGCCGACTCAAGGGGATTAAACGCGGAAAAAAGCTCCATCTTAGGAAATGCATAGTTAATCCCGAACTCGTACAAGCCGATGCCCAGGACAGAGAAGCATAACCCGAAAAACCCGATTATAATCAAAATTGGTGAAAGACGATTGAGTATTAAACTCTTCCAATCTCGTCTGAAAATGTCCTTGAGTGCCCCCGCCAGCCCGAACGCCATGAGAAGATGGAAGATGCCTACGAAAATTACTAGCTTGAGCAGCGGTACCGGCCGTTCAATTGGGTTCACCCATAGGCCGCTTCCAAACCCAAACCATCCCCCTATTAGGGCGCCCATCACAACCGTGAATATCGCACACACGACCATCATCCGCCTGAGCTTTCGTGGGAATATCTTGGCGAGCCAGACGCCGGACGCCATGAAAATCCCCAGCACGATGCCGTAACCTGCATCTGACAAGGCTATGCCAAAAAACAACGCGAAGGTAAAGCTCAAGAATGGAGTGGGATCTATCTCGTCGTACCTTGGCAGCCCGTACATCTCTGTAACTTGCTCAAAATCCTCCACCACCTTCGGGTTACTCAGTTGGATGGGGACGGCTGCCATCTCGTCCTGCTGGGGGTCGTAAGCGCGGAAGACATAATGCCCCCCAGTAGCGGCGTTCAGCACTTTTTCAAGTCCAGAGGCTTGCTTCGCCTGCACCCATCCCTCTACTACCGTTGTGGCGTCGGTGTAGCCGAAGAGGCCCGCGCACTCAAGCCGTTCGTGTTGGATCTCTAGCAATTCCCTTACTTGAGAAATTTCCCTGGCTTTCAAGCGGGCCAGTTTTCTCACAACCTGCCCTAAATCTTTTTGTTGCCGCTCGATGTCAGCCAATTGCTTTTTAAACTCTTTAATCGCCGCCGATGGAGAACCTAGAAAAGGTGGAAGCTCCAAGAGCTCCACCTCGTACCTGTACAGAACCGGCGACAGCTTCGGATAATCTTGGGCGCGGCACGCAACAATAACTATCCTTCGCCTCCCTGCCCCAATAGTTGATGTGAAAACCCGCTGCGCCATGGCTTCCTTGACAGCTTCGAAGAATACCTTAACACGCTCTTCAGCTATACGCCCGACGGTGACGTGAATCTCATCTGTTGAACGGAGGTACCTAAGTGGAAACCTGATCTCCCTGAAGTTCTCAAGCATCTCGATTTGGGCGAGCAGGTTCTGATGTTCTTGGGTGAGCCGATCGTTTTTTTCTTTGAGCTGTTTTACTCTTGGTTCCATTTTGTCGAGGCTCTTTTTTGCCAGTTTTAGTGTTTGTTCGAATGTCAGCTCTCTGACAGTGGTAGGTTTTCCTGTAGGCGGCCCGAGAAACTCTTCCATTTCTTTGAATTTTGTGAGTAGGGATGAAAGTTCAACTACCTCCTCGCCGTGGGCCCTCTGCGCCACCTCCACCTCGGAAATCTCCTTCAGCTGGGCCACGCCGGCCTCGTGGAGCTTTGCAACGACATTATCATGTACACGATGGTGGAAAATCACCCGGAACTTCTTCATCTTCTTGGTTCTGAACATCGGATTCACTCAACAATAGCTTCTAGAACTAGTTTGACACTCTCTGCCTGACGCGCCTCTGCTTTTCGTCCCATGTCTGTGGCCTGTCTTCGCGCTTTTTTCAGCAACTCTTGAACATCTTCCTCTGCTTTTTTCCTAGCCTCCTCGATAATTTTCTGCACTTTTGCTTTCCTTTCGACATTGGAATTTTCTTTTATCTTCTCCACTTCCTTTCTGGCCGATTCGAGGATTGCGGAAGCTTCGCGCTTGGCCGATGCTATCATATCATTCGCTTTTTTCTCGGCATCGAAAATCACGCGAAGGCTTTCCTGCACCATCAAGACCCACCATCCGGCGCCAAAGGTAATTTGTGAGGTTGTCAATAAAAGTTCTGGTAGTGGACAGCATTTCCGCTAAAGTTAAATCGATAACGGACAACCCCTTAAAAGGTCTTATGATCGAGATAAGGTTTCACGGCCGGGGAGGGCAGGGGGTTGTAACGGCAGCCCGATTGCTAGCCGAAGCAGCTTTCCTAGAAGGCAAGTACGCCCAGGCATCCCCGTTTTTCGGTGCTGAGAGGAGGGGGGCGCCCGTGCTGGCTTTCTCGCGCATCAATGACAAAGAGATCCGAGCTAGGACTCAGGTGTATGAGCCGGATTACGTCATCGTGCTGGATCCTTTTCTGCCAGAAGTCGTGGACGTGGTCGCTGGCTTAAAACAGGGCGGGATAGTGGTGCTCAACTCCAAAAAGGCCATGAAGTTCCCCCTGGTCAAAACGGCTTTCGTCGATGCCACTTCGATAGCGATGGCAACACTCGGAGCGCCGATAACAAATACCGCCATGCTCGGAGCATTCGTGAAGGCGACCGGGGTGGTGAAATTGGATTCTCTCATACAGGCGATTAAAGAATACTTCTCCACCAAGCTAGTCGAGAAAAACACGGCCGCGATAAAAGAGGCGTACGAAAAAACTGAGGTGGCCTGATGAAGAAGTTACCCCCCGGCGCAGCGATTCCCGAACCCGGCAGCACGGTGGAAAACGAAACCGGCAGCTGGCGGAGCACAAAGCCGATAATCGATTATGAAAAATGTATCAGTTGCATGATATGTTGGCTCTCGTGCCCGGAGCCTGCAATCAGCGGGGACAAGCCGCCCAAGATAGACTACAAGTACTGCAAGGGTTGCGGCATATGCGCGAACGAGTGCCCCGTGAAGGCGATAAAGATGGTTGAGGAGGGGCAGAAGTGAGAAAGTTCATCACCGGGAACGAAGCTGCTGCCATAGCCGCAAAGCTGGCGCGTGTAAAGGTCATTTCGGCCTACCCTATAACCCCTCAGACAACCGTTGTCGAGAAGCTTGCCGATTTCGTGGCCGACGGTGAGCTCGATGCGGAGTTTATAAAGGTGGAGTCGGAACACAGCGCGCTCAGCGCCTGCGTAGGTGCCGCTGCAACGGGCGTCAGAACCTTCACCGCCACCTCCTCGCAGGGCCTGATGCTGATGAGCGAGATAATGTTCGTGGCCGCTGGGCTCCGAATGCCGATTGTCATGACCAACGCGAACCGCTCGCTTTCCGCACCCCTCAGCATCTGGTGCGATCAACAGGACTCGGTAACTGTGCGTGACAGCGGCTGGATCCAGCTCTACTGCGAGAACAACCAGGAGATAATCGATTCGACAATTCAGGCGTTTCGCATCGCAGAGGAAACATTGTTACCCGTCATGGTGTGCTACGATGGGTACATCCTCTCCCACACGGCCGAACCCGTTGAAGTCCCGGAGCAGGTTGAGGTCGATGAATTCCTGCCACCGTACAAATATCCTTATACACTCGACCCAGAACACCCTGTTACAATTGGCCCACTCGGCGTGCCAGAGTATTACGAAGAGTTCAGATACATGTTGCAGGAGGATGTGCTTAAGTCAAAGGAAAAAATAGTCGAGGTCGATCGAGCATTTGCAAAAAGATTTGGGCGGGGGTATGGGCTCCTTGAGAGCTATCGGGCCGACGATGCCGAAGTCATTCTGCTGACAATGGGCTCGTTGAGCGGCAGTATCAGGGAAATGGTCGATGAATACCGTAGCCACGGCGAGCGAGTCGGCCTTGTAAAAGTGCGGGCTTTCAGACCTTTCCCCGCGAAAGAGCTGGAGGACGCCATCAGCGGTGCAAAAGCCGTTGCCGTGCTTGAAAAAGACATCTCACCTGGCTTAACCGGAGCGCTTTTCGCCGATCTCTCGTCAGCTCTTGTAAACGCTAGAAAATCACCGCTATTGTTGAATTTTATATGCGGGCTGGGGGGACGCGATATCTCACAACTTCAGATCAGAGAAGCGACCAAGGCAGCGATGGAGGCAGCGAAAACCGGCGAGGTAAAAGAAACCGTGCGGTGGTTGGGTCTTAGAGAAACTATGGTGGGGTTGAAATAATGAAGGGAATACCGGAAGTAGAGTTGATTGCATCCGGACATCGCGCATGTGCGGGCTGTGGATGTATCCTCGCCCTGCGGTATACGCTGAAAGCGCTGGGCAAAAATGTCATCGTTTCTATGCCGACAGGATGCATGGAAGTTGTGACTACGCCATATCCAGAAACTGCTTGGCGAGTCCCTTGGATACACGTAGCTTTCGAGAACGCGGCGGCCGTGGCCTCCGGGGTTTCGCGGGCCTTAAAGGTATTGGGCAAACGAGGGGTAAAATCGGTCGCGATCGGCGGAGACGGAGGAACTGTGGACATAGGGCTACAAGCACTTTCCGGAGCAGTCGAGCGCGGGGAAGATTTTCTCTACATCTGTTACGACAACGAAGCATACGAAAATACAGGGATCCAGCGAAGCGGGTCAACGCCTTACGGGGCTTGGACCACGACCACTCCTATCGGCAAGGTCAAACGGGGTGAAGATCGCCCGAAAAAAGACATGCCGGCGATAATCGCAGCCCACGGAGCCCCGTACATCGCAACTGCTTCGGTCGCCTATCCTCTCGACTATATCAAAAAAATTCAGAAAGCCGTTTCGATAGAGGGGCCAACCTATATCCATGTGCACGCCCCATGTGTGCTGGGCTGGAGGATTGACTCTAGTAAGACAATAGAGATCGCAAAACTTGCTGTGCTGACCGGAATGTGGAACCTTTACGAAATCGAGCGCGGCGAAACTAAAGTCACTTTCAAACCACCAAAACGAAAACCTGTCTCCGAATACTTGAAAGTGCAGGGAAGGTTCAGACACCTCACCGATGAGGAAATTGCGGAAATCCAGCGAATGGTCGATAAAGAGTGCAAGCGGCTGGGCATTGAGTAGATAAGCTTAACCTCCGTCCGACAAATTTTAGAAATCGTGGGTAAATGCATACCCGTGCTGAAATCGCAGTGACTGGAGTGGTGCAGGGGGTGGGATTTAGACCTTTCATCTTTCGTCACGCCGTCCGCCATGGCCTCGTCGGCTTTGTCCGGAACATGGGGGACGCCGGCGTACAGGTGGTGGTGGAAGGTGAAAGGGGGGACATTGAAAAATTTATCGATACCCTCCGCCCTGAGCAGCCTCCTCTTTCAAGAATCGACGACGTTCGGGTCGCTTGGAAATCCCCCACCAATGAATTCACAAGGTTTCAAGTGGCCCCGAGCGAGCGGGCTGGCCTAGGGCTCCCCTCTGTGATACCACCAGACCTTGCTCTCTGTGAAGATTGCCTGCGTGAGATGCTCGACCAGAACGACCGGCGCTACAACTATCCGTTCATAACCTGCGTCAATTGTGGCCCCCGCTTTACTATCATCGAGGAGCTTCCCTATGATCGACCACGGACCTCGATGAAGGATTTTCCACTCTGCGCCGATTGTCTTCGCGAATACCAAGACCCCCCGGACCGGCGCTATCACGCAGAGCCCACTTGCTGCCCGGCCTGCGGCCCACAGATGACTCTACATGGTGCGGAGGGACAACAAGTCCGTACATCCGATCCCATCTTGGAAACTATGCGACTTCTGGACGAGGGCGAGATAGTGGCGGTGAAGGGGGTAGGTGGCATCCACGTGGCGTCCAAGACCACGGATGACGAGGTGCTCGCGCGCCTACGTAGATGGTTCAACCGCCCGCAGCAGCCCCTCGCGGTGATGGCAAAGGACCTCGAAACCGTTCGGACATTTGCCGAGGTTGATGAGGCGGAAGCGGAATTGTTGACATCATATCGCAGGCCAATCGTGGTGCTCCAGCGCTCACCCGACTACGTGCTCTCCGAACTCATTGCCCCGGGGTTGGACTCGGTGGGGGTGATGTTGCCGTACTCGGGGATCCACCACCTCATCCTTCGTCACGGCGAGGACCCAGCCTACGTCATGACGAGCGCGAATGTTCCGGGGCTGCCCATGCTCACGGACAACGCCGAGGCGATGGCGAAACTGCGGGGAAAGGTGGACTACTTCCTTCTTCACGACAGGACAATCGTTAATCGGTGTGACGATTCGGTAGTAAAGTTAGTAGATGGTAAGCCGGCATTTCTCCGGCGCTCTCGGGGATACGTTCCTGAGCCCTTGAAGCTATCATTCAAGAGCGAGCTGAAGGTGCTCGCGCTCGGGGCCGATTTAAATGTTACAGCAGCGGTCTTGAGCGGCGACCGATGCTTCGTCAGTCAATACATCGGCGACACGACAAAGTTCGAAACGCTTGAATACCTGCGGGCTGCCGCCGAGTGGTTGTTGCGCAGGCTAAACATTGAAGTCGTGGACGTGGTTGCCCACGACCTTCACCCGAACTATGCTACAACTGGATTGGCTACGCGAATCGCGGGAAAAATGGGCGCCGAGACAATGGCCGTTCAGCACCATCATGCTCACCTCTGCTCCCTCGCGGCTGAACATGGACTCGAAGAGATCGTGGGCATCGCAGCGGACGGTGTGGGGTATGGTCCGGATGGAACCGTTTGGGGTGGGGAGGTGATGGTCACTCGCTTGGGTTCGTTTGAGCATATGGGCGGGTTGAAGAGGCAGCGAATGCCCGGAGGAGACTTGGCCGCGATATATCCAGCTCGCATGGTCGCCGGCATTCTCTGGGAACAACTCGAGCGTGATGAGCTTGAGCGCGTCCTCAACGAATACTGCGCGAAAGGCTTCAGGCATGGCGAGCGCGAAATAGGTGTGGTCCTTAGGCAGCTCGATCGAGGCTTAAATGTGTTCTGGACGAGTAGCTGCGGGCGGGTACTTGATGCTGTTTCCTGCCTCCTCGGGATTTCCAGCAAGCGGACTTATGAGGGAGAACCAGCTATCAAGCTCGAAGCAGCTGCAGCCAAGGGAGATTCACGGGAGGTGAAGATAGAACCGGAGATAGGGAAGGTGGACGGGAAGATGAGTTTCGATACTTCAAAATTACTTCTTGATGTCATGTACGCCCTCCGAGCCAACGTTCCTCGGAAGCATATCGCTGCCGCGGCCCAGCTGGCGGTGACGCGTGGGCTGGCTTCGATTGCGATCGATGTGGCTTCTCCGAGTGGAATCAAGATCGTTGGTGCTTCTGGAGGGGTCTTTTATAACCGAGCGATTACGGCGGCGGCGCGCAGAGAGATCGAGGATGCCATGCTCAAATTTGTCCAGCACGAGATCTTGCCTCCCGGAGACGGTTGTATTTCGGTTGGGCAGGCGGTCGTCGCAGCTATCAGATGAAAAATCCGATAATCACCAAGTAAGTATTGTACAAGTTGTGTGCAATGATTGCTCCGCCAAGTCCAGTGTAAAGGTAGCAGACGCCGAGCAACAGGCCCCCAGGTATCAGAGGAAGAATGTATGCGGGGTAGGTGCCCGGGTTCGATAGATGAAACACGGCGAAGATGATTGTAGAAAGGGCTACTGCCAGCAATTTGGAGTGGCGCCAGCGCAAGATCTCATCGATGAAGATGCCTCTGAAGATCCACTCCTCGAAAATCGGCAGCACGTTTACCAGCACCAGCAGCAGCCACGGATATTCCTTCTGGATCGCCGTGAAAGGGAACTCCTGTGGAGAATATGTCGGTACCTCGGCCCGCTGAAGCAATGCCCCGATCTCGTTTGAGACTAAGATTGAAACGGCGGCGACCACTATAGCGATGGTAATAAGCTTGGCCCAGTCCTTCCACTTCATCCGACGCATAACTTCACGCCAGTAACGCGGTCGAAGCCGTTCAATGTGGAATGGCCGGCGTGCCACGAACCTGCCCACAAACACGCCGAGCAGGACACCAACGACAAGAACCCTAGCCAGATCGAGCCAAGACAAAAGAATCACTGATTATTTTCTATATAGCTTTTCGTAGCGCTGATCCGTGGCTGAGCTAACCTTCAAAGTCCAAGTAAGTACACCCCCCCGCTGTCTGCGCTCGACCTTCCCCTCCTCAGCCAGCCTGAAGAGGTCGACGCGCAGCTGGACGATGTCGATCCCAGTACGCCTAGAAAGTTCATCTAGGGTTATAGGCGTCCCGGCCTCCTTCAGCACCTTCAAGATCGTCTCCCTTCGCAATTTATCACCTCTCCCTCAATTTTTCCAGCGCTTCTAGAGCAGATTTGATTCTTTCCAGCAGTTCAAGGGTCTTCGCGTGATCTGTTTCCTCAGCAAGTTGCTCTGCAAGGGAATTGATCTTTGCATGGAGCACCTCTTCGACTTTCTTGAGTGGCGGGCCCCCGACCTCGGGTTTGATTGGTTTAGCCTCACCCCTGCATACCGGACAGACGATTTTTCCTTGGAACTCAAAGAGGGGGCTCATGCATTTACCGCAGTGGACTCCGAGCATCTTCCCGCCAGCCAATAGCATCTCTGTTATCTCTGCTAGCTTCTCCTCCTCCATTTCTACCCCACAAAACCCTTATGAGGTCGCCCCTTAAGAATAAACTGGATTAGCCATGCGAGCAGGTGGAAGCCATGTCTTCAGAGGCCAAGCTAAAACAGGTAGCAGAGCTAATGGCACGCGTGGCAGACGACACTTCAGTCCCCCGTAACATCCGGAGGGCTGCTGGTGAAGCTAGAGATGCATTATTGAAGAAAGAGGGTGACTCCGTAGTCAAGGCTGCTTCTGCGAGGATAACCATGGAAGAGATAAGCAACGATCCCAATATGCCGGTCCACACCCGCACGATGATATGGAACGCCCTCAGCATCTTGGAGACGATTCGCGAATGATGTATTCAAACGTTGAGGTTTCACCTGCCCTCGCTTCGCGCAGCGCGCCCTGCTTTGAAAGTCGATTTAGGTGGAGCTATTGTGCCTGACCTTAAGCCTTTCGTGAAGCTACTGAAGCAAAAAGACCTAAAAAAGGTTCGTGAGTGGCTGGAGCAAAACAAGGGCAGCCTTAACCCCAACGATGAATTTGGGAAAGGCTACTTTCTGGCCCTCCAAGGGATAATCTCGGCCTTAGAAGTCGGTGGGGAAATGTCTGTAATCAAACGAGTCTTGAACGGAGGTTATGGGCAGGAACAGGTCAAGAATCTCATTCATGACATGAAAGGGAGGCTCTCGCTTAAGTTCAGACCGAGAGATGAGCAAGGCTTCGATACCGCGTGGATTGAAGTCCTCCAAGAGTTCTCCGGTGAGAAAGAATAAGATTATTTATCCAGCATTTCAAGCGAAGCACAATGCCTTTTCTACCAAGGGAGCAATAATCTCTCTAAATTTTTGTTTATTTTCAGCGACCCATGTCCAAAATCGCTTAACTACATCTTGGTAGGATGTCTTGAGATAATGCCAAGGATAGCATTCATTAGTTATCTTGTGTCTAAGGCGCCTCGTCCGCACCATAAGCCCTTCTAGACGGGGGACGCACGAATACCCTGTACTTGTCCGCGCCCTGCAGCTCCATCTCTATACGCCTGGCTATGAAGGCTTTCGAGTTTACCAGTCCCCTCACCCGCTTTTCGAGGTCTTGGAAATCTGCGAAGGGGCCTTTCTTCCTCTCCTCGATGATTGCCCACATCAGCTTCTTCCCTATTCCGGGGATGAGTTCGAGCTGGTGGAAGCGGGTCGTGAGTGGGGCAGCCCTGTTGAAAAATTCTATGAAACGCTCTGGGGCCTCCGCAATTAAACTCTCGATGGCTGAGAGTAGTTCCGCCTTCGCCGCCGCTGTGAGTTCCTCGTAGCCCACACGGCGCTTTATCCGGTCTACCTTTTCTCGCTCCCCCTTGCCGATGAATACGCGCTCGTGAGGTGAGAAGGTCACGTCCTTTATGGGTACTATTTCCAGCAACGTGAAGAAGGTGTCGCCGAGAATCTGCGCGATGGGCTCCCTAAGGTGAATCGGCCTTGGGTCGCTGGGGTTTCCTTGGGGGAGGAAATCCAGTACTATCCCCCTATCCTCATACTTTTTGTCCACCAAAAAAACGCCTCCGGGCTTGACAGGTCTACTCACGGTAGTTGTTTATGAGCTCGAGGATCTTTTTTATTTCATC
>CAZKGC010000007.1:12741-21750 GCA_964552335.1 Hadarchaeota archaeon (SeqCode) | reverse complement strand
CCTCCCGAACCACCGAGCCGAGAAGTTATGTGGCGGAGCATCTCGTTGAGGTCTATTCTGGCTCCAGCGCGACGTCGCATGCTCACATCGACCTCTTCGTCACCCCTCCGAGTACAAATGCCCACATCTGCGCCAGTGACACCCAACGCGTGCATGGCTGCCTTCCCCAAGCTTCCAGAAGGCAGATCGCGAACTATCGCTATGTTACCATCACGCACCACATGCTTCTTCACGTACTCGTAGGCTTCCCATTCACGTTTTGTTGCCTTAACAGCTCGATCGACGATTTCTGGGATCTCTGTCGGCGGCACCTTCTGCGAGAGCTTGATCACCACATCTCGCTTGTAGTGGTAATCGCCTGCCGCCTCTCCCAGCGCTTGGCTTAGCAATCCGGCCTCCATGTAAATTGTCCGCCTGTCGTATTTGTTCAGAACATCTCGCACGAAGTTGGTCTCCTCACAATAGTCGCCTATCGCTCCCCACAGGGCGACACGGTCCAAGTCTGAACTCGGGTCTTGGACGAATATCCTGAAAGCCAGCTCCGATGTGCTCACGCCTATCTCATGAGCGAACTGGGTGGCTGGGACATCTCTTTTCAGTGTCTCGGGGGGGAAGGGATGATGGTCTATGTAGATGACCTCGTCCCTCTGCGCCAACTCCCGAATGCGGTTGAACAACTCCTCTTTTTGTGTCTCACTGATCGCTATGTCGCAGATGACGACCGTGGTTCCGGGCTCCACCTCCTTAAGATCCCGTGGTAGAGTTACCGGGCGGGTGAACCAGATCTCGGCGTCCGGGAAGCGTGATTTCACGAGAGCTGCAGCGCATATGCCGTCGGTGTCGCCGTGAGCGAGAATTTTGACCGCCAAATATTCACCTTACAATAGTTTACACGCAATACCTTTAAATTTTGAGCTTTAATGTTGTTTAAAAATAAATGGGTGCGAACTTGAGGCTCTTGACGTTCTCCTTGAAAAATCTGGGTAGGAGAAAAATCAGGACAGGACTAACTTTATTAGGCATTGCGATTGCCATAGCATTCGCGTTCGTGCTCTTTTCTGTGAGCGAGGGTACAGAAGCGTTAGTGGGTAACGCAAAGAGGCTTGGTCCTGATATCGATGTAAAAAGAGCCGAAGGCAGCGAGTTTCAAGCAGGTATGGGTAGCTACCTCAACGATAACTATGCAACTGCCTTGGCTGAAATCGATGGAGTTCGAACGGCCGCCCCGATCATTTTATCTGGAGCAACGGGAGATGAAGGGCAGGGCTTCACGTTTTTATTAGGTATGGCCCCTCATGATACTAAAGAAATCTATGGAGATCTAAAAATATCCGAGGGAAGGTCATTGACAGATAACGACAACTTCGCTGTTGAATTAGGGTATCGAATTTCGAAAACGAATTCACTGAATGTCGGTGATAATTTCTCATTCAGAGGCGCAAACTTTGAGGTTGCTGGTATTCTCGCTGAGACGGGCGGCGTTGTTGATCTGTTTGGGCTTATCCCGCTCTCGACATTTCAATCGATATTGGGTACCGGGAATAAAGCATCGAACATCTGGCTATGGGTAGAGGACAACGAGAATGTCAAAGTAGTGGTGAGTAAGATAGAAAATCTCTATCCCGAACTAAAAGCGGCCGAAGGCATCACTATCTTGAAGCAGACGGAGGATTTCATGAAATTCGGCGATGCGATCAGGATGGTAGTTGCAGGGATCGCTTTGCTCATAGGCGCACTTGCGGCGATGAATACAGTTACCATGTCAACAGTTGAACGAACACGTGAGTTCGGGGCCATGCGCTCGCTGGGGGCTTCGAACGGCTATGTGTTCAAACTCGTGCTAATCGAATCCACATTATTGTGCACGATTGGCGGTTTGCTCGGCTGTTTACTTGGGTACGTTGGCTCGATGGTGATAGGGAGCTTCATTTCGAATTTTATCGGGATAAATATCGTCGCAGTTACCTTGAGAATCCCATTCATCGCAATCGGTATCGCCGTCACGGTTGGGGTGATAGCCGGGATCTATCCAGCTTGGCGAGTCTCCAGGCAGCAGATAGTAGAATCGCTTAGATACGAGTAAGTGGGAAGATGTCTCTGGTTGAACTCAAAAACGTTAGCAAAATTTACGGTTTGGGTTCGGCTAGAGTAAGAGCTCTGGACGGTGTTACGCTTAACATTCAGAAAGGAGAATTCATGTCCATCATGGGCCCCTCTGGCTCGGGAAAAACCACGCTTCTAAATGTCATAGGATGTCTTGACAAGCCAACATCTGGCGAGGTGAAGATAGGAGGGCGAGATGTCACGCAGATGTCGACTGGCGAATTAAACGCACTGAGGTTGCGAAAGCTCGGTTTCGTGTTTCAAACTTTTAATTTAGTTCCAACTCTAACTGCACTAGAAAATGTCGAACTCAGACTCTCGCTAGCCGGATTAAACGGCTCTGAGCAACGTAGACAGGCGACGAAACTCCTGAAGCTAGTTGGTCTTGGAGGCAGACTGAAGCACAGACCTAATCAGATGAGCGCGGGTGAACGTCAGCGCATTGCCATTGCCAGAGCTCTCACAAATGATCCAGAACTGGTGCTGGCTGATGAACCCACGGGCAACCTCGACACCACGATCGGAAAGGAGATTGTTGCACTAATGCGTGACCTCAATCGAAAATTCGAGAAGACGTTTATCATCGTCACCCATAACCCAGAAGTTGCCTGGGCAACCGACCGTGTGGTAGTTCTCAAAGATGGCAAAATCGTCAAAGAAGAGAGGAAAAGATAAATTTGGGGATATTCAACTAACAATGGGCCCGGGCCCGTATGCAGGACAACTGCCGGGAAGCTCAGTTGGTTAGAGCGCTCGGCTCATAGGGCAAAACCTGAGAGACCGAGTGGTCAAGGGTTCGAATCCCTTCGGGCCCACCATCACATAATGGCTGAGAAACATTTCAGGGAAATCGAGTTTAATAATTTGACGCATAGACGGTATTGGGCCCCGGTGGTGTAGGCCGGTCAATCATACAGCCCTTTCGAGGCTGCGACGCGGGTTCAAATCCCGCCCGGGGCACCTACAATATCGCGAGCCCACTTGATAGGACATCAACAAAGAGAAATCATAAAAAGAATGGTTTTCTAACTGCCTCTGTTGAAAAAAATACCCAGCCGCTGTGGGTTGTCCTATTTCGTCACGAAGAACATAACCGCCAATAACAGCGCGGCTGGGGCAGTCACGGTTACTGCAGCGCCGAGGGCTGCACATCCTCCGGCCATCGAAGTTGCCACCACTGGGAAGACCAAATCCATCCCCAATCTCGCCTGAGTGTTCAACTGTGACCCAAGCTTGCCTATGACGAGCCCTAGTAATATCAGAGAAATTGCGAACAGCGCTTGGCCAACCCCAAAAATAGTGGCCCCCCATCCTGATACGAAACCAACAGCTCCACCAACTAGGAACAGTATCCCTCCAATCATGGCAAACACAAACGTGAGCATTGCCATTATATCCTTTGTCCTCTGCCATAAGCCAACTCCTGCGAACGATGCGAGAAGCACTCCGACCCCCAGTATAATTCCCCCGGCATTCGAGACTGTCGCATTTTGTATTATTCTCAATATTACGCCGACAAGCCAGATAATCCCTCCGACGCCGCCAAGTACTAACATACCCCTACCGGGTGATGCTCCATTTGTCATTTCACGCCTCCCTTTACCTCCATACTTAATACGTGATGAGGTATCGAATACGCGTTTAAATACCCTTCGGGCATTGAGCATGAATTTTCGATAACCGGAGGTCCAATTCTTGCCAACATCGGAATAATAATTTTCATGCCGACCGCGATATGCGCAGTGCACATCTACCCAAGGGAAAATAAATGAACTACACATCCGGTTCTCGCAGGGAATTCTAGGCGTTAGAGTTAAGCCATCCGTCTGACCCAAACATCTTAGGTGACAACATGACAAAATCGGATATACCGAGCGCAAAAGCTTACAGGCTGATCTACCCTAGGCCCGTCGTCTTGGTCAGCTGCATCGACCCTGAAACCGGAAAACCTAACATAATCACTATTGGTTGGGCAGTCCCGCTCTCCATCAACCCTCCCATGGTGGGGATACTGGTCGCCCCCAGGCGCTACTCGCATGATCTCATCGAGCGCGCAAAGGAGTTTGTCATCAATATCCCGACGATGGAGATCCTAGACAAGGCGATCGAGTGCGGAAAGGTCTCCGGGAGGCGGCATGACAAGTTCGCTGAGTTCGGACTTACGCCTATGCCGGGAAAGGTCACTAAGACGCCCAGTATCGATGAGTGCGTTGCCCACATAGAGTGCAAACTCGTGAACCAAGTCACAACTGGAGACCACACCATCTTCATCGGCGAGGCTGTGGCCGCATATGCGGATGAAAGCGCCTTTGACGGAGATTTCATCGACATCGAGCGCGTTCAAAATATTTTCCAAGTGGGCGGCGATGTCTTCACGACCTTGAGCAAAAAACGGTTTACGCCGAGTCCATAAAAGAGACTACCGCCTCCACCACAATTTTTATTCATACACGTTAGCGTTGTTAATGTAGTGGTCCAATGCCTAGTTGTCCTGTCTGCGGCAAGCCCCTTGAGCCACCAACTGTGAAATGTGCTAACTGCGATGTTGAACTCCACCGCGCCTGCGCAAAGCGAACAATAGGGAAGTCCTATTGCAAAAATTGCTTCAGGCAGGCGAAGAAGCAGACGCGCTACGAGCGGATGGCCCAGCGCGATGCTTGGGGCGCCGACAAACCCGGCAAGATGTGGTAGTATTTTGGCCAGATGGTTTAATTTCTTTCTTTTTTCAATTAGGGAGAGCGCAACTTAGCTTGGTTGCTTTACCCCTTAAAAGAATCATCAAACTATTCAGGTGTTAAAGGCTTAGGAAGACGTCGATCAAACGAGATTTATTTGTGCGAATCATCTCAAAACTTTCTTGAAGTAGGGCTCTCGTCGATCCATAGCTTCTATGAAAGCGGAACGTCCTCTGCTGATATCCCCAGCGCGCACATGGGAAAGCACATCCACTAGGTTGTCGTTCCGCATCAGACACGGTTTGAGATAACCGTCAGGAGTGAGGCGAAGGCGAGTACAATGCATACAGAATTCAGAGTTATGCATCGGTCTGACGATCTCAACCTCTCCCTTGGGAAGGATGTACCTTTTCCTCGCCTGCCTCAATCGGCGTGTCTTGATGTCCAATGCCTGTTCGCGAAGCTTCCGTTCAAATGGTTCTAAGCTAATGTGAAAGCGCTCGTAAATTTCCGCCATATCGGGCATTCGAAGGAATTCTAGAATCTGGAGAATTGCCCCGCGGTCCAGCGAATACTCCATTACCCGCTCAACCTCGCCCTCATTAATCCCCCTAAGGACGAGCATGTTCAACTTCACGGGGTGCAGACCGACATCCAGCGCGGCATCTATGCCTTCTAGAACGCGCTCAAGCTTCGGCGCACCGGTGATCTTGGCATAGATTAGAGGGTCCAAAGTATCCAAACTAATGTTAACACGATCAAGCCCGGCCTCTGCCAGTCCCCTCGCTTTTCTGGCGAGTTTAGTTCCGTTGGTCGTCATCGAAACGTCAACGATGGGAGGCTGGGCCACCGCGGACACTATATCCTCTATATCATCGCGCATCAGAGGTTCTCCGCCCGTTAGATTGACATTTTTGATACCAAATTCGGATCCGACTCGAACGATTTCTCCGATTTCATCCGCTGTCATCTTTTGATCTCCGCTTAGACAGCCCTCTCGATGGCAGTAAAAACAATTCAGGTTACATCTGTTCGTCACGGATACTCGCAGACTAGTGAGCGACCTCCCATATCTATCTTTCATGCCTAATCACCTCGATTTTTATCTCCTCCCCCTTAGCGCCTTTCAGAGAGGTCAACATCCCGGCTATGGTTCCGGCTATTAAATCCTGCATGAAAACTATTGTTCTAAGCAACCTCGACACTTCTGAACAAGTTGACCTCAATGACTTCGCCCTCCCCAACGATTTCCTGATTGAGTGGCACATCAATGTACCCGTCGGCCAGCGAGAGCGCAGTTATCGCACCCGAGCCCTTGAATAGCGGTTTAGCATAAACTGCTATCCCTTCTCGAACGAGCTTCACGGGTACGAGCTCTTGCCTCCCGCGCGCCGAGATGATTTTAGATGCTAACCTCGCCTGAACTTTTACTCGTCCAACTCGCGGTAAGCCGCTTAGACGCCGCAGGTAAGGTGCAACTAGCTGGTCGAAAACCATCAGTGCGGAAACCGGATAGCCAGGGAGCCCAAAAATCGGTTTACCTCGCAAGACAGCCACGAATGCTGGTTTGCCAGGCTTCATCGCGAGCCCATGCACGATCACACCGGGTTTTCCCATTCGGTCGATCACGGCCGGCGCGATATCCCCTGCGCCAGCTGATGACCCACCCGAGAGTACGACCACATCGCAGGTGGTCAGCCCTCTTTTGACAAAATTCGTTAGGCTGTGGGGTTCATCCCTCGCGATGCCGAGATAGTTGGCCTCACCCCCGCAGAGCTCGACTGCTCGACAGATTGCGGGTCCGTTTACATCGTAGATTTTGCCCCGCCTGAGTGAGGAGCCCACGCTGACTAACTCGATGCCGCTTGATATCACCGCGACTTTGGGCGAGTACACTTTTGCTCGTTTTCTCCCGATTGCCGCGAGCGTTCCAAGTACTTGGGGTGTTATCACTCCTCCTGCGTCCAAAACCTTCGTTCCATGTTTAATCTCTGAACCTCGCTTGGCGATGTTCTCCCCTGGGGCAACCGCACGAAAAATTTGAACGACCTTTGCACCCACAGTTGAGTATTCAACCATGACCACGACGTTCGCACCTCTTGGGATTGGCGCGCCAGTAGAGATCTCGACACACTGCCCCTTGCCGATCTTAAGCTTCGGCCACTCGCCGGCGCGCACGTTACCCACGCAAGTGAGTTCAACGGGCGATTCCTCCCCGGCCCCAAATGTGTCCATAGCGCGGACCGCATAGCCATCGAAAACAGCACGATCAAAAGGAGGGACATCAATCTTTGAAACAACATCTTCGGCCAGCACGCGCCCAGCCGCCTCATCGAGCGGTACGTTGACCTTTCGTGGCTTGATTCTCCAATGTTTCTCAAGCGTTGCGCGAGCGTCCTCAAGTGTGGCCACATGGAGAAACTCAGACATGAATACCATCTTAACGATTAAGCGCCGGGCTTAAAATTTGTCTTATAATTAAGCATTGGCTATCATATCCTCAATCTTTCCTGTCACGAAATCAATTCTCCTTAACCTAATCAAACGCTCGATTAAAAAGTTCGACCTCTGCGATAGTACCCTTTTCAAAACCCTCCACATCCTCAGGAACGAGAATGAACCCGTCAGCGCGCGTCATCGAACTCAGGATGCCCGACCCAGTGACTCGGATCGGCTCAGCCAAGAGTTCATCTGCCTCGTTCCAGACTCGCACTCGCACCACGTCCACGCGTCCCAAGCTCGAGGCAACCTTGCGTGTCAGCTTCGCACGAACCCTTATGCATCCCCAATCCGGGGGCAGCCCCTGCATCACCCAAATCGCGGGCCTGACCAACATGTCGAAAGCAACCAGCGAGGCAACCGGAAAACCAGCTAGACAGAACACCGGTTTACCCCGAACGATTCCAAATGCGGTTGGACCACCCGGACGTAAAGTAACACCATGGAAAAGCAGCTTCCCGAGCTCGGCAACCACATCGGGGGCGATATCATGCTCCCCCACCGAACTTCCACCCGAAATAAGGACAACATCATTTTGCAGTGCTTTTTGTAGTACGCGGCGCATCGCTTGTGGTTTGTCGGGAGTGATGTCGAGCGGATTCGCCACGCCACCGCAGCTCGTAACTCCCGCGGATAAAGAGTATCTGTTAATGTCCGTAATTTGACCTGATTTCAGTCGCGTGCCTGGGCGCCTGAGCTCGGACCCGGTCACGATAATTGCAACTTTCGGTCTACGAAAAACCTTTACCTTGAGATGGCTGATTGACGAAAGCATACCGATATCTTGAGGCCTGAGCTGCTGCCCGCGCCTCAGTACCACCTCGCCTGTGCGAACATCTTCCCCTCGAGCTGAAACATTCTTGCCGGGTGTGAGCGGCACCAGCACATCTATACGTTTCCCCTTGATTTTGGTGTGTTCGACCATCACGACTGCATCTGCACCTCGAGGTATCGGTGCCCCTGTCATCAGTTTGATCGCCTCGCCTTTTCGGACACAAGATTTGGTTGCAACCCCTATTTTCGCGGACCCGACTATACGGAGTTTTTTAGGCTTTGTTTCGCTTGCTCCAAATGTATCTGCTGCGCGAACCGCGTAACCATCGACGGCCGAGCGATTAAAGGGGGGAACATCTGTTTTTGAAACGACATCCTCGACCAACACTCGCCCCAACGCTCGCTCGAACAACACCATCTCAGAATCCAGAGGTTTCACTCGCGAGAGTACGAGCTTCAAGGCATCCTTGAGCTTTGTGTAACCGGCGAAGCCCCGCATTCGAACTCGCATCTCACTCACATGCATGCTTGATGACGTACCCCAACTCGGGAAGGATGAGTTTCATCGCGACTTTTGCTGCGTTCGGGGCCCTGGATATCGCTCACGACGAGGACCGCTATCCTCAGGTGTTTTGGCGCCCCCCTGCGATGCTCGACCGCACTCAACCTTTCACCTTCTTTAACACACGAATATCCTCGATCAAAGTCGTGGGATACTGTCCGGCCTCGTCCTTCTCCAAGCTTTTCACCATGTCCCAGATTGTGAGTAGTGCACTCGCCACACCAACCAAGGCTTCCATCTCGACGCCAGTCTGCCCCGTGCTCTTGACCTCGACCGCGCTGATCCTCGGCGGGTTCTTCCTGCTCTACAAGGCGACGCACGAGATCCACGGCAGCCTCGAAGGCGAGGAAGGCGAGGCCAGCGCCCGCGTGCCCGCGCGCTTCGCCGCGGTCGTGC
>CAZKGC010000007.1:0-12731 GCA_964552335.1 Hadarchaeota archaeon (SeqCode) | reverse complement strand
CTGCCCCGTGCTCTTGACCTCGACCTCGACGCGAATCCCCTCCTTCTTCAACTTAAAAATTACATCAGTGCCTGTAATTGTGATTTGGTGGGTTAAGGGGATGAGCTCCGGGGTGCGCTTGACCGCCAAAATCGCAGCGGTCTGGGCGACTGCCAGCACATCACCCTTGGGCACCTCGCCCGCCTTGATCCTTTGGAGTGTTTTGGGTTTCAAGCGGATAAAACCGCTTGCCCTCGCCACTCGGGATACTGATGGCTTCGATCCAATGTTGATCATTCTGACTATTTGACCACTCTAAAAGTATTGCCCGACGAGCAATAAAAGTTTAGGTTCTTTTCTTGAGGCGCTTCCGCCAAAACCGTAGCCTAACTAACCCACAAGTCGCTGGAGATCACGGGGGTCAAAGGGATAAAAAAAGTCGCCCAAGGGTATAGGGTCCGCCTAATAATGCATGGAAAAATTGATAGGGTTCTGAGGTAGCGAATGTAGCCGAGATCGAAGAAAAAATAATTGACCAAAAGGGTTGTAAAGTGGTAGTTTTATCTTTTGATGAAGAAATCTGTTCGGGCGGGGGTAGCCAAGTCAGGTCAAAGGCGCCAGATTTAGGGTCTGGTCTCGAAGGGGTTCGCAGGTTCGAATCCTGCCCCCCGCACCATGAATCAAGAAAGCGGTGCCGAGCTTCTTTCAGTTTTATTCTTAATCGGCCACAGAACTCGTATCACCAAGCACTATTGGTTAAAATGGCAAGAAATTTTAAGCTTGTTTGTTAAATCATAGCGGGTCATCATGAATAAATCAATCACTACATTGATTGTTCTCGCGATTCTAGCGTTCTCCGCCTTGGCATTTATCGAGATTTCGAGGAGAGGCGAAGACAAGCTGATGGTGGCAACGACCACAAGCCTCTATGATACAGGGCTCTTGGACTCAATAGCCGGAGGCTACCGGGCCAGGTATGGAACCAATCTTTACTTTCTCGCACTTGGCACTGGGCAGTCCCTTGAACATGCAAAGCGTGGCGATGCGGACGCCGTGCTCGTACATGCCCCGGAGCTTGAGAATAATTTTTTGTCTGAAAATGCTGGCGGGGCAAGAAAGATAATCGCGTATAATTTCTTCGCCATCGTCGGCCCGTCTGATAATCCCGCTGGCATCGAGAATAAGTCTCCACTCGAAGCACTTCAGATTATAGCTCAGACCGGGACAACTTGGATCTCCCGCGGAGACAACTCGGGTACCCACACCAAAGAAAAGTCCCTCTGGAAAGCTGCTGGTCTTGAAATAACACAAATCAGCGGAGAAAACTGGTATTTTGAGTCCGGCTCGGGCATGGGGGCAACGCTACGAATAGCGAACGAGCGCAGAGCATATACCCTCGCCGACATGGGGACCTACCTCAAATACCGACACGACAACCTGATCGATCTCAATGTGCTTGTGGATCGCGGGAAGGAGCTTCTAAATGTTTATAGCGTGATGGCGGTCAATCCCAGCAATCATCCGCAACTAAACTTCGGTGACGCCGTCCGATTCATCGAGTTTTTGGTCTCGGAAGAGGGACAAAACATCATCGGTGAATTTGGGCAAGCCGATTACGGGCACCCGCTTTTTTATCCCGCCGTGCAGCTCCTTCGGGAAAATACAGACCCTCAGCTAGCAGACTGGATTCGTGAGTATGCTTTTTTTGATAACAGCGAATGTCCGCCTCAATACAGGCTTGGGCAACAGGGGTTATACCAGTGAGCGAGCAACTTCTTGATATTGTCATTCGATCGCTTTGGATTTCGGGTACAGCCCTTCTGCTGGCTCTGTTCTGGAGCATCCCGATTTCGTTGACGCTTGGGATGCGAAGGTTCAGGGGGAGGCGAACCCTGATAAGTGTTTTCAACTCTCTGCTGGGCATCCCGACCGTCGCGCTTGGTCTGATTCTGTACTTGCTTTTCTCTCGTGGGGGGCCTCTCGGTTTCTTCGGGATACTCTACACTCCCACCGCAATTATAGTCGGCCAAGCTCTGCTCATAACCCCCATTGTCGTAAGCCTGCTGACAAGCGCCATTGAAGCGGTTGATCCAAAAATCAGAGATCTCGCAATAACCTTAGGGGCCTCTGAACGTCAGGCATCGCTTGCTGTGCTGGGTGAAGCAAGAAAAGGGAGTATTTTGGCCGGAGTCGCTGCTTTCAATCGTGCTATCTCGGAGCTGGGGGTTGCGCTTATAGTGGGCGGTAACCTTGCTGGCTTAACACGCGTGATGACAACTGAAATTGCAAGGGACGTCGCAACGGGTGAAATGCTTCTCTCGATTCAACTGACCGTGATTCTTCTCTTTATCGCGTTCGGATTAACTTTCATAATAAACCTGCTTAGGAGGGACTAGATGGTAACAGTTCTGAAGTTGAGACGGATTTCGAAAGAATACGATGGGAAAACAGCTCTCCGTGGGATAAACCTGGACATCAAGGAAGGAGAGATTCTCTCGATTATCGGTCCAAACGGGGCTGGAAAAACAACGCTCCTTCACATAATGGCGCTCCTAGATAAACCCACAAGTGGTGAAATCGTTTACAAGGGGGCAAAAATAAAGAGAGCCAACTTAACCCAACATAGAAAAAACATAACGGCGGTTTTTCAGCAGGTCGTACTGTTCAACTCCACTGTATTTGAGAACGTTGCATACGGGCTCAAACTACGCGGTTGTCCTGCAGAAGAGATAGAACAAAAAGTTGATAGTGTTCTTAAACTTGTTAGGCTACAAGGTTTCCGTGATCGAAAAGCGAAAAAACTGTCCGGGGGGGAGCAGCAACGTGTGGCTCTGGCGCGGGCACTCGTCTTATACCCCAAACTTCTCCTGCTTGACGAACCAACAGCAGACCTCGACCCTGCTAACACTATCTTGATTGAAAAAATTATCGGGGGGCTGCGAGAAAAGACCACGGTGGTAGTTGCGACCCACAATCTATTCCAAGCGAGGAGGCTATCAGACGAAGTGGCCTGTCTCCTTGATGGTGAGTTAATGGCCATGGGAAAAACGAGAAACATCTTCATGCACCCCAAAGACGAACGGATTAAGAAGTTCATCCACGGGGAGTTTTTCTAACCTTTCATGCTAGAGGTTCCGCGCCCTTTTGCAATTAAGATAATTAAGATCGCTAAGTAGTAAGTATGGGATTGGAAATGTATGTAACAAAAGCGTCAGGTGAAAAAGAGAAGTTCGACGTTGAAAAGGTTATGCGGACCTGCCTCAGGGCGGGGGCATCAAAACAACTTGCAGATAAGATCGCCAAGGAGGTTGAAGTTAAGGCCTACGACGGAATAACCACTAGGGAGATCCTACACCTCACCTTAAAGCTGCTCGAGGGAGAACCAGAAGCCGCGACGAGATATGATTTAAAAAGAGCTATCATGGCCCTCGGGCCTACGGGCTTTCCATTTGAAGAATTCATGGCCGAGGTGCTCAAAAATTACGGCTATGAAACTAAAGTCGGAGAAATCGTAAAGGGCAAATGTGTTTCTCACGAGATCGACATCATTGCCGAAAAAGAAGGCGTGCGCTACCTCGTGGAGTGCAAGTACCACAATGCCCCCGGAATCCGCACCGGCCTCGAGGTGGTGATGTACACCTACGCTAGGTTCCTCGATCTAAGCAAGAAGTTCCACCAAGCTTGGCTCATCTGCAATACCAAGTGCACAGCCGAGGCAAAGAAGTTCGGGAGATGCGTTGGCGTTAAAGTGACTAGCTGGAGGTATCCGGGGAGGGAGAGCCTAGAGGAAATGGTGGAAACGAAGAGGCTTTACCCCATCACAATCTTGAGGTCCGTCACTGGGCCCATCAGAGAGCGGCTATTTCAGGCGAGGGTAATGCTCGCGAGGAACCTGCTAGAGCACGAGATAGAGGACCTCGAAAGGACGACGGGATTGTCCCAAAGAGTATTAGACGAGATAAGGGAAGAGGCGAGAAAAATAATTAAATGAGAGTGTTCTAAAACAAATCAACCTATTTCAGGGTAGATTTTCCGAAAATCTTCCAGAAATCCTCCGGAGGGTACAAACCCCTACTACCGCACCACTGCCATCGACATATAATCGCTTTTTCCCAATCGCGGTTATCAATACTCCAGAAATCCCAAGGGTCAGTTATAATTTTGCAAAATTATTTGTGAGCGAGATATTTTTCGTAGGTGCAAGTGAAAAGTAAATGCGTTGCTGACTCGGAATAAGAAAACATTATTAATTAAAATAATAAATCCAATCTGTATTAAGATGAATCACCAAAACCACGGCAAACACGGCCACCGAGATCACGCTGGCCATATAGAAGATTTCAAGAAAAGATTTTTGGTTGCCATTTTACTTACGGTGCCCATTTTACTCCTATCCGAAATGATTCAGATGTGGTTTAATTTTAGCCTAAAAATACCATTCCAGCCAATCGTCATGCTCCTTCTCTCATTGGTTGTTTATTTTTACGGTGGGTGGCCCTTCATAACGGGTATGATTCAAGAAATAAAAGATAGAAAACCGGGCATGATGACCCTCATAGGCACCGCAATATCCGTGGCCTTTTTCTATTCCGCTGGGACGGTTTTCATCATAACTGGAAAAGATTTCTTCTGGGAACTCGCAACCCTGATAGACATAATGCTCCTTGGCCACTGGGTAGAGGCCAAAAGCGTCCTAGGGGCTTCAATGGCCTTGGAAGAACTCGTTAAAATCATGCCAACTACGGCTCACCTCATAAAAAACGGGGAAATTCTAGACGTTCCGGTTTCAGAATTGACGCCTAACCAAGTTGTACTAGTTCGCCCAGGTGAAAAAATACCGTCTGACGGCATTGTGATTGAGGGGGAATCCTTCGTTAACGAGGCTCTTTTGACTGGAGAATCGAAACCCGTCCAAAAAGTTGCGAAAGATAAAGTCATTGGTGGTGCGATAAACGGAGAAGGCGCCTTAAAAGTTAGCATCAAAAAAACAGGCGATGAGACATATTTGGCACAGGTTTTGAAGCTCGTGAAACAGGCCCAGGAGAGCAGGTCAAGAACCCAAGATTTGGCAAATAGGGCCTCGGCCCTTCTTTTCTATGTTGCCGTTGGGGTGGGGATAATAACTTACATCACATGGTTTTTTCTTGGGAGCTCCGATTTTGCCCTCGAAAGATCCGTGACGGTCCTGGTCATATCCTGCCCACATGCCCTCGGCCTAGCGATACCGCTGGTAGTGGCCCTTTCCACATCGATAACCGCAAAAAGCGGGATCCTGATCAGGGATAGAAAAGCGTTTGAGATGGTCAAGGATGTAGATGCCGTAGTTTTCGACAAGACCGGAACCTTAACGGTGGGCAAGTTCGGCGTTAGCGATGTGGTCTCCTTCATCTCCGAGGATGAACTTTTAAAACTTACTTCAAGTGTTGAGCTTAACTCGGAGCACATAGTGGGAAAGGCTATCGTGGAATTCGCGAGGGAGAAAGGGATAAAAATCCCCGAAGCCGGCGAGTTCAAAGCGATCCCTGGAAAGGGCGCCTACGGGAAAGTCAAAGGCAAGGAAGTTTACGTGGGGAGCCCGAACCTTTTGAAAGAGATGAGGATAGATATCTCAGATAAGAGGATAAACGAACTTCAGGGCCAGGGGAAAACGGTCGTCTTTACCGTGGCTGACGGCAAACTCGCAGGCGCCTTCGCTCTTTCCGACAAGGTAAGGCAGGAATCCTACGAAGCGGTGAAAAAACTGAAGGAAGAGGGGTTGAAGGTCTACATGCTTACCGGGGACTCTGAAGAAGTCGCCCGTTGGGTTTCAAAGGAACTCGGTGTGGATGAATACTTCGCGCAGGTCTTGCCCGACGAGAAAGCGGAGAAGGTCAAGTCCCTGAAGGAAAAAGGATACAAGGTTGCTATGGTCGGTGATGGCATAAACGATGCCCCCGCCCTTGTCACTGCAGATGTGGGCATCGCCATAGGTGCCGGGACTGATGTGGCCATCGAAAGCGCAGACATAATTCTTGTAAAAAATGACCCAAGGGATGTCTCAAAGGTCACGGATCTATCAAGAAAAACCTACTCGAAGATGGTTCAGAACCTTTGGTGGGCCGCAGGATACAACATTTTTGCCATACCCTTGGCTGCCGGTGTTTTATACAATTTAGGCATATTGATAAGTCCCGCGGTCGGAGCTATCCTGATGTCCGTAAGCACCATCTTAGTTGCCATAAATAGTCAGACCCTGAGGAAATACGAACCAAAAAGGGTAGAGTTTGCGGAGAGGGAACACCTAACCACGGACCCGGTTTGTGGAATGAAGATTGAACCTGAAAAAGCATACAGCAAGTTTTCGTATAAGGGCCAAGTTTTTTACTTCTGCTCAAAGGACTGTGAAGAGAAATTCAAGAGAGACCCCCAGAAATACCTTTCAAAAATCAAAAAGGAAGAGCCCATAAGACACGAACACGGCCATCACTGAGGGGGCCCAGCCGTCAGTCTACCTACCTAGCACAACTGGCCTTTGCTTGGAAATTCTGCCGCCGTTAAAACTTTTTTATTTAGCTGCTTGCCCTTTTCCCAGACTTCGTGTGAACTATTTGAACTTTGGCTCGCGAGGAAGATGGTAGTCGGATATCATCAACCGCAGATCACTTTTCTCAAGAAATTTTGGAACTGGTGAAAAATTCAAATAGAGCTGTGGGCAAGTTCTAAACGTGGCCAAGGTAGTGTAGCCTGGTTAACATTCGGGCCTGTGGAGCCCGCGTCTCGGGTTCAAATCCCGACCTTGGCCCCTCATGAACAAATTGCTTAAGAACTTGCCACCATAACTCCGTTTGATAAGATGGGTCGCCCCTACGTCATCCTAAACGCTGCCATGACCCTAGACGGCAAAATCGCCACCACTACGGGAGACAGCAAAATTTCGTGCAAAGAGGACCTCGACCGCCTCCACAGGCTCAGGGCCGGAGTCGATGCGATAATGGTCGGCGTTGGCACGGTGCTCGCCGACGATCCTTCCCTGACGGTGCGGCGGGTGCACGGGAAGAACCCCATTCGTGTCGTGATAGACGGAGAAGCTAGGATACCGCTGAATGCCAGAGTCATGGACAGCTCGGCAGAAACCATCGTGGCTGTGTCGAAGAGAGCCAAAGGAGAAAAGCTTGAGAAACTGCGTGCTGCCGGTGCGGAGGTCGTTCTCGGAGGCAAGAATGAGGTGGACCTGCGGAGGCTGCTGGAAGAACTCCGCTCGCGGGGAGTGCGAAAGTTGCTGCTGGAAGGAGGGTCCGGGCTCAACTGGGAGATGCTCAGACGCGGTCTGGTCGACGAGGTGCGGGTGGCTGTTGCTCCATGCATAGTGGGTGGGGCAAAAGCAAAATCATTGGTCGGTGGAGTGGGGTTCGCCAAAGTTCTGAAGGGAGTGAAGCTCAAACTCTCAAAGGTCGGGCGGGTTGGTTCAGATCTCCTCCTGATATATCGAGTTGCGGGTGTCCGAAGTGCTGAAAAAAATCGGTGAGCAGCTCTTCTTAATCGGGGTTGCGCACGTTCTGCCCACCAGCGCAGCTGAGGTCGGGGAAGTTATAAAAAGGGAACGGCCAGATGTCGTTGCCGTCGAACTCTGCCCGGTCCGATATCTAGCGCTGTCTCAGGGCGTAAAGCGGCCGGGAGTGCTTGATGTTGCGCGCGCCGGGCCCAAAATGATCCTACTCGGCGTCCTGCTCAACCTGCTCCAGAACAAGTTCTCGCGCCAAACCGGGATGCCCGCGGGGGAAGAGATGCTGGTGGCAATCAAACATGCTCGAGAGATAGGCGCCCAAATCGAGCTGATAGACCGGGATATAGGATTGACATTTCAGCGACTCATTGACCTAATGCCGTGGCATGAAAGGCTCAGGCTGTTCGCGGAGCTGTTGATCGGTCTCCTACCCATCGGCAAGCCCGTGAAGCTAGAGCGGCTCACAGACGAACAAATCGTCAACCATCTTTTGGAGGAGCTGAAACTGGCCTCGCCCACCCTTTACGAGGTCCTCATCCAAGAGAGGGACGCCTACATGGCCTCCAAGCTGGCCATGCTTTTATTGGAGAGTAAAAAAGTGGTCTGCGTGGTCGGAGCTGGCCATGTGCCCGGGATTTTCGATCGATTGAGCAGAGGCGGCGCAGAGGGTTGGGGAATCAACCTCAAGTACAAAGTCGGCGGTTGAACGCCGCTCGTCTTCTCGTAAACCTTTTAAAAGCAGTCATAAAATCTCAGTAGAGCTGAGCAAATGGATGCTGAAACAATTGAAAAACTCAAACAGATGCTGGGGGTTCCGATAGACAAGGTTGAGGAGCAGGGGGAGGAGCTCCTCGTTCATGTCCCTAAGGCCCAGGTCGCCAAAGCCATAGGTTCAAGTGGCTCAGTCGTAAGATCAGCCGAACTCATTTTGAAGAAAAAACTCACCATTAAGGAATCCATCGGTTAATGAAGTGCCATCGCCGCAACCCATACCAGCATTCGGTCCTTAGACATGTTTTTAAAATATCACGGTTAATAGATGATGAGGTGGTTTAGTGACACAAGCATATGTGCTGATAACGGCGGCGATCGGCAAGGTGAAACACGTCGCGAAGGAGATCAAGGGATTGCGCGGAGTCAAGTCCGTACATGTAGTTACCGGGCCGTACGACATCATAGTGTTCGTGGAGGCCCAGAGCTTGGATGCGTTGACCGGCACGGTCGTAGAAGGCATCCACAAGATCAAGGGCGTCGTTGACACAAACACGGCTATTGTTGTCGAGATATGAAAAATTGGATAGCCCCGCCCGGAACTTCGTCGGTCGAGCCGATTTCGAACCGGGGTCGACGGATCCAGATTGCGGCCTTTTAGGTGTCCGCCAGGATTGACCATTGGGCCCGGTCAAGGCCGGTCTACCCCACGGGGCTACATTTTGTATATTTATTGATAACTTTTCAAGCTTTCTAAATTCGACGACGACAAATTTCCCCTTTAATGGCGGGCTGGATGGTATCTGCACCTAAATGGGTTCGGGTTCTGCGCAAAAATGCGAGTTTTTGGCTAGTTGAGGGTTCAAATCCCGCCCCTGCAAGCCCAGCCCTTTGGGCGGGTTCTGTATAGACACTGCTTTTAAGATGGAGGGTGCTATAAGAGGCGCGGAACATATCCGAAGTGCATCGCCAGAACTCGATTGTTTTCAAAAATATACCAGACTCAACAAAATCATCCCCGCCCCTATCGGTATGGACGTCCAATAAAAACTGGGCACGCCCAAAAACCATTTGGGGTGCCACCAGACCTGACCCTTTTTGAATTTCTTGAGGCCGTAGTGAGGGTTCAACAAAAACCACAAAAAATCCTCCAAGACCAAAAAGATGATGAACAGACCCAGCACGAACAGTTCTATCCTCCAAAAACTCCAGCTGGTGAACCAAAGGGGCAAATGGAAGAACAACAAAAGGACGACGATCATCCAGATGTGGTATTCAGCTAGGTATTTCCTATCGCCAACTATTCTTTTCAGCGGCCCCTTCAATCGCCATTTTTTACACGGCAATTTTTCAGCGTAACCAAATTTTCCCTCTATGGCAATTTCCAGCTTGGCGTAAAAAACCGCCAAAATCAAAAAATAAACGATAAATCCGGGCCAGAACATCATGTCTCCCCCAAACTTTCTAAATTGACTGGGGCTTATAAGTCCTGCTCGGGGCTAAAACTCTGGGCAATTTAAGCAAGGGGCCGGGGACTAAAGAACCTAGGATGGCTGCTGATCGGATGGGATCGAGCCGGCAGCCACCAACCTCTTAAAGCAACTCTTTGATGGCCTCACTAACGCTTAAGACCTCTATCACGCCTTCCTTTTTGATTCTATCGAAGTGCTTGTCGTTCGTTATCAGGACAGCGCCAGTTTGAAGGCATGTCGCAGCGTGAAGTACATCGGCTATATCCGGCGTTCGGATGTAAGTTCTACATATCTTCCTATGGTTCCTAGAAACTCTCACAATTTCCATCTTACCAAAAAGGGCCGAAACCAGCACGGCCGCCGTTTCGGACTTTAAAAGCTCGGCATACCGGAGCATTTCTTCTGCAAGCAAGTCATTCCCGACCAACTTAATGCTTGGATTCTTGATGAGCGCAAGTAAAAGCCGGAGGGTGCTCGTTTGCCGCCTTGGGTCCTTGATTGCGGCTATTAACACATTGGTGTCAAGTAAGAAGGTCTGGATAGCGGGCTTTGATTTTTTCATTGATTTCCTTCCTGACGATTCTGACTATCGCATCAACGTCTTTCCCGGCCAGCTCTTCCTCAAGCTCTTTGGCCAACGATTCTACATCCAGTTTTTGTAAGAGTAGCCGATTCCTTCCTAGTGTGCTCAGGAGAAACTGATCCTCCTTTTCCACTCCCAGCTCCCTGCGGATACTTTTTGGGATAACGACCCTGCCGGACCTGTCGATTTTAACAATTTCTGCCATAATGCCACCATTTCTTATTATGGTAAATTGGCATAAATACTTTCCGTAAAAACGGGCCGGACGGGATTCGAACCCGTGCTGCAGGCTCCGGAGGCCCGCGTCCTATCCTAGCTAGACTACCGGCCCAATAATTGATTGTCTACGGTGAAAGAAAAAAGTTGCTGAGCTATTCCAGCATTAGCTCCATCGCATTTTCAATCATCGAAACTTCTTGAACTCCAATGTCCCAACCCGCACCACCTCGATGGGATATACAGCGTTTTGAAATCTGAAATCCGACACTTTTTGAGTGTGTAACGATGATCAAGATGAGATTTTAGCCATGTTTTATTTTGAAAATTTAACTTGGTGGAGGCCGCGTTCCTAACACGACCAGAATATTCATCGTTTGGTTGTCTCTCACGATTGTTATGTTGATCGTTTGGCCCGGTAAGGTATGCTCTTCGCTATAAGATAAGAGTTCATCACCATTCGCGATACGAACGCCGTCGAGGGCTATCACTATATCCCCACCTATTAATACAGTCCCCACCGGTGTTTGGAGCCATTCTGTTCCCGCGCGCAAACCTGCGTTATCAGCTGGCCCTCCGCTCACCACTTGGATAAGCAGCCATCCGTAGGTGACATTCTCGCCCATCGCATTAGCGATTTCATAGTTCATATCCGTCCCACTAACGCCTAACCAAGAATGTTGAGTGTATGATCCTGTTTCCACTAGCGACCCTATCTCCCGCAGTATTGTGTTGGACGGAATCGCAAAACCCAACCCTTGGGAATTGGCTACTATAGCCGTGGTTATCCCAACAACCTGGCCCTGGTAGTTAAGCAATGGCCCACCAGAATTGCCCGGATTGATCGGCACACTTGTTTGGATAATGTTCGCGATTGAAAATCCGCCGGTCGTTGATTCATTTATTGTTCGCCCGAGCTGACTTACTATCCCTACAGTCATGGATCCCGCGAGGCCAAATGGATTGCCAATCGCTACCACGGGGTCACCTACTTTCAAGGTTGATGAGCTAGCGATTTGAAGGGGCTTAAGTTCGTTCTCTGGAGCTTCCGTTGAGAGCGCCGCCAGATCAGCGTACGCATCCGAGCCCAGCACAGTTGCAGCATAAGCGTTTCCATCACTAAAAGTCACGGTAATGTTTTCAGCGCCATCAACTACGTGGAAGTTTGTGACGACGATCATCCGTCCCTCCAAATCGTATACGAACCCGGATCCTTGAACCTGCCCGTATTGCGTACCGAAGATCGTGCTTTGCGATACGACCCCTTGAATCATCACGACCGAGTCTTTGGTCTCTTCGTACAAATTAGATAGCGAAGTGTTGTCCCCCACCACCATATAAGTGATGTTTTCAGGTTGAAGGTGGGAAATTTGGTCCTGAAGTTCCGAGACTTGATTTTGCAAGCTGTTAATCTCCCGTAGGGTCATCGAATAGCCGAGGATTCCTCCTACAAGCAAGCCGACTACGAGCGTCACCGCTACGAGGGTGAAAGGGAAACGGGTTTTGTGTCGACTTTTAGATTTGCTCAATACCTTGCCCAACTCGCTCACCGTTTATTTTTTTGTTTTGGGACCTCGCGATGATGGGCCCGAACCCGAGGCGCTTCTTCATCGACCTAGAACGCGATGTTTTTCTGCGGGCGCCCATCTGAATCCCTTTCCAAGATTTCATGAGGCAATATAAAAATTGGCGGGCCCGGTGGGATTCGAACCCACGATCTACAGCTCCGAAGGCTTGCGGGTCTGAAACTTGCCGCCCTATCCTGGCTAGGCCACGGGCCCAAAATTAGTTGTCTTTTATCCCTTTCAACATTTGTACCCTTTCGTCCAACGTTGTGTTTGGTGGACAAAAACCAAGTTTTTTCCATATATCATATCGTGTAAATTGAACAGGATTTTTGAACCCTATCTCTCCCATCCATTTTTCAAGGGTTTTTTCACCACACATCCATATCTTAAAAACTCGCGCCCATTTTTTGTTAGATGGCTCGTAAGTTTGGATCCAATAATGGATGCCTAAAAATTCCAACACTTTACCTAGGTCGAGCACAAGCCCCTCAGAAACAGTAGATAGGATAATTCTTGGATACACGTTGTGGTATTTTTTAAACGGCACGTAAGCTCCGTAACGTCTTTGAAATGTTAAACAACCATCTGTGTCAAACAGTCCCCGCAAGAAGCTTCCATATGTTTCTTTGTCTCGCGTCCGCATGACTATTTGTGGAACTCTCACGACGCGGGCTTTTTTACCAAAAGGAAATGTTAAGAAATTAGGAAAATATTTAACA
>CAZKGC010000006.1:22984-23086 GCA_964552335.1 Hadarchaeota archaeon (SeqCode) | reverse complement strand
CATGGTCAGGCACGGTGTCAGCGCCTGCTGAGTGGAAGCTCATAGAGACATGGACAGGAACGGTATCGGCGCCTGTCCCCGCTTGGGAACTCATCGAGACTT
>CAZKGC010000006.1:22568-22884 GCA_964552335.1 Hadarchaeota archaeon (SeqCode) | reverse complement strand
CCGGGACCGTCAGCGCACCCTTGCCAACATGGCAGTTGATTGAAACATGGACAGGAACGGTATCGGCGCCTGTCCCCGCTTGGGAACTCATCGAGACTTGGACCGGGACCGTCAGCGCACCCTTGCCAACATGGCAGTTGATTGAAACATGGACAGGGACAGTTCAAGCTCCTGCTGACTTCAGCGTCTCGGTCAGCCCGGTGAGCGCATCCGTCGAACAGGGAAGCGGGACCACGGCGACTGTTGATGTGACGAGGATCGACAACTACAACCTGACAGTGAGCCTCACAGCAAGCGGCCAGCCGTCTGGAGTGTC
>CAZKGC010000006.1:16346-22468 GCA_964552335.1 Hadarchaeota archaeon (SeqCode) | reverse complement strand
AGAGGACTTCCGCTTTCGTTCTGACGGTCACAGCACCTCCGCCACCCCCAGGCGACTTCAGCGTCTCGGTCAGCCCGGCGAGCGCATCCGTCGAGAATGGAGGCTTGACCACCGCAACGGTCACTATAACAAGCATCAACAACTACAACCTGACAGTGAGCCTCACAGCAAGCGGCCAGCCGTCTGGAGTGTCGGTGAGCTTCAGCCCGTCCAGCGGCGTGCCCACTTTCAGCTCGACCATGACGATAAACGTGGGCTCAAATGTTCCAGCCGGAACTTATGTGATAACCGTCAAGGGCACGGGCGCGGACGGCAAGGAGAGGACTTCCGCTTTCGTTCTGACGGTCACAGCACCTCCGCCACCCCCAGGCGATTTCAGCGTCTCGGTCAGCCCGGACTCCGGATCGGTCACGCAAGGGGGATCCACGAGCGCGACCGTTACCATCACTTCTGTTGGGGACTTCAGCGAAACAGTTAGCCTGTCAGCTTCTGGCCTTCCCTCGGGCGCGACCGCTACTTTCACCCCGTTATCGGGAACACCTAGCTTCGCCTCACAGATTGAGATATCCACGATTTCGACAACCCCAGCCGGAACCTACACCATAACCATAACGGGAACTGGAGGTGGCAAAACTCATTCATGCACATACGAGTTTACCGTCATGTCCGCGGTGCCAATTCCGCCCGAGATAGTTGAGAATGAGTCCCCGCCAGTGGAAATACCCTTCATAGATCCTGAGGTCCCGCAAGAAGTCACAGTGGAAAATACAAACATCATGGGGCTTACAATAGACACCCTCGAGGCCGCCGAGAACGTCAGGATAGTAGCCCAACAGTTGACGGATAGGCCTGCCGATATCGCGATGAGTGCTCCCGGAGCCGTATACCAATACTTCAACATAGTCGTCGAGAACTTGTCTGACTCCCAAATCGAAAGCGTGACCATTCAGTTCAAGGTCGAAACGTCCTGGATCGCGCAGAACGAGATTGACGTACAAACCATAACCCTCAATCGCTATAATCCAGTCACCGATGAATGGACGCCTCTCCCGACCACATTCCTGTACGAGGACGATACCTACGCTTACTTCTCGGCGATTTCACCGGGCCTTTCAGTGTTTGGAATATCGGGACAGACAATCACACCATCTCCGACACCGCCACCGCCCATTGTGCCGACCTTCCCCATGCCTGTGTTCTACGGTCTGCTGACGATGTTCGGGGCGCTGGGCGGCGGGGTCGTGGTATACATACGCTGGTTCCGCCCGATAAAACCAGTGATTTCGCTCAAGCGTCTGAAATTAGTTTCCCCATTGACCTCGTTTAAGCGCTTGCGAAAATTAACATGGCCAGCGATATCAATTGGGCACCTGACGCCAGCTCCGATGACATTGGCCCCAGCCCTGCCAACTGGGCCTATCAGACCAATACCCATTGTAAAGCGCCGGCTCCAAATCAGGCTGAAAAAAGTCGTGCCAATTACAATGACCCCAACGGAAATTCTGAAATCTCTGGAGCGCGCCCCAGCGCTACCAAGGCCTGAGATTCCTATCAAGCACTTAGAGCAGATAAAAAGACCATTTGAGCTTGGCGTCCCGCTTGAGGATCTGAGGCGAGTGGTGAGACCGCCGAAACCATCCGTTTCCTTGAAGGAGCTAGCAAAGATAGCTAGACCCATAACGCCTGGGATTTCATTAAAACGGCTTGAGCAAGTGGTTAGACCCGTAGAGCCCAGTATCCCACTCAGGCGTCCCAAGGAGGAGGTTAAATCGGTCGCGAAAACAAGGGCCTACAGTGATAAGCGACCAGTGGAAAAGGTGCCAGAATTTCTCGATCGCCTGAGGGGGGCGGTATTTGGAAAGAAGCGTAGAGGGGAGAAGGAACAAGCATAGTAGCCCAAAGCCAAAACTATAGATTGAGGGATTCGTTGAGTAGACAGAACTGGGAATGTGTGCTGAAGAAAATATAAAGGAAGATGCGCCCAACTCTTCTATACAATCAAGATTACGTAAATTGCGACAAAACACAACGTGTTATCATACTTACTTAAATAGACCATCGATAAAAATAAAAATAGACCTATAAATCATATGTTTAAAGCTGGGGGATGATCAAAATTGTGATTCTTAGGCAAGGTCGTTCGAGAAAACTCATTTTGTCAACTAGGATGTGATAGGACGAAAGCTAAGAAAGCATTAGTTTTAGGGGTCTTCTCGGCCAAGGGTGGCGTTGGGAAGACCACGACAGTTGCTAATTTAGGTGCCGCGTTGAGTCAGAAACTCAAGAACCGCGTCCTCATCATCGAAACAAACATGACCGCGTCAAACTTGGGATTGCACCTCGGTATCCTGGAGCCACCCGTGGTGATTCAGGACATCGTCTTCGGCAGGCTCAGCATAAAAGAAGCGATCCTTACCACCGACTACGGACTTCACGTGATCCCGGGCTCCGTATCTTTTACGGAAGAGGTGGGGTCGATCGACCTGCGAGGCATCTTGGATGAGATCAGAGGAAAATACGATATAATAATACTTGACACGGGGCCCGGGTTCAGCTTAGAAGTATACGCTGCGATGAAGGCGTGCGACGAGCTACTCGTTTGCTGTCAACCCAGAGTCCCGGCCATCGCTGGAACACTGCAGACCTTCCGGGCCGCCGATAGCCTCAAGGTTCCGGTATTTGGGGTGGTCTTAAACAGGATCACGGGCAAGCGATTCGATATCCCGACTTCGGACATCAAGCGAACGCTGGGCTGGCCCGTCCTGACGACAATTCCTGAGGACGACATGGTCGAGGAAAGCTTGATTCGTGGAGTTCCAGTTGTACTCCACGCCCCAAACTCACCCGCAGCAGTCGAGTTCAGAAGGCTCGCGCAAGCAGTTCTAATTCACCTCAAGGCCCGTAAGCGCATCAAAGCCCGTAAGCGCATCAAAGCCCGTAAGCGCAAGGCCACGAGAAGAAAAGGGAGAAAATAGTGAGCGCGCATGCCTTACAGGGTACTTAACCTAGTGCTGCCACTATTCACATTTTTCAGCTCAGTTCTTCTGGGAGCATGGACATTATTCTTGGCGCCACGGGAGCGGTTGAATAGAGTTTTTGCTCTGTTTACAGCAGCCATAGCGCTCTGGGCTATCGCAGATGTGGGGATTAGAATGTCCACTGAAGACATCGCGATGATGTGGAGCAGGCTCGCCGGGTCTGGGTGGATATTTATGGGGCCCACTTTTCTGTATTTTGTGTTGATCTTAACAAAGAGGGAGCAAGTCCTCGGTAACAAGCTAAGCTATCTTGCGCTTTACGGTCCAGCAATAATCTTTCTAGGCATGGTTTGGTTAACGGGGAAATTCTACTCTGGACTCTTATCAACACAGTTTGGGTACGTGCCAACCATAGAGGAGGAAGGCTTGGCGGCGATAGTTTACACCGCGATGTGCTTTATTCTAAGTATATATTGCATTGTCAGGACATATCGGGAGTCTATCGGGGTGGAAAAAACGCAGGTGGGGTTGGTGGGGGCGTCTCTTTTCGCGCCCTTGCTCGGATCTATCATGATATTTGTATTGTTACCGCTCATTGGGGAAGAAACGTATGGAGTGGCAAGCATGGCTATCTTCCCTCCAATGATGATTGTACTAGCCATAACTATCGTCAAGTACAAGCTGTTCGTCCCCCCACCGATGAGTAGATTCTTCATGCCCACGCCCGAGGCGGAACTCCGCACGGAACCAAAATTTAAACTTGAGAAGGGCCGCAGCTACTTGATAAAGAAAGAAAAACCCTCTCGCGACTTGACAATCTTCATGGACCAGATCAAGCACGATATCATTGGGCTGTGGATCACTTCGCTCCGCCCAGAGGAGGCCGAAAGATATAGCTTGAAGCGGACCCCGGTCCTATACCTGACAACCGAGCGGATCAGAGGCGAGATGACTCTGGGCCCCGACAGGCTCGATAAAATAATAGCACTTGTGTCAAATTACATCCTCCAAATCAGGGGAAAGAGGTCTGTGGTGTTCGTTGATTGCTTCGAGGAGCTGGTCGCGGTGAACGGGTTCGGGCAGGCGATGGAGTTCTTGAAAAAGATGATAGAACTTTGCTCTAAAAACAACTCGAATTTGATTGTCCAAGTAGACCCGAATAAGTTCAAAGAAGAACTGTTGGCGATGATAGAAAAAGTAACCGCACTTTATAGCGAGAAAATAAAAAAGTTCTAACCTATATTTCTTTTTCTACTTCCCAGCTTGCTTGTATTGCGCGTTTCGGATATTATCAAGTAGCGTATCCCATCATCTTGGGCCTTGTCTGGTCGTCGCAAGCAAAGTTGGGCCCATGTTTCCACCGCCCGATAAACGAGACAATCGTATGTTAAGATAGCGACCAGCAACGAAAGAAAATGAAAATAGGCGTTTTTCGAGGCTCATAATAGCACATCATAATCATAATAATAGATTTCAGAAAAGTTTATAACACATCATTTTCATAATAGTAATCGATCCGTATGAAGTGCCCCAGATGTGGATATGAGTGGGAGTCGAAGATCCCAAATCCAAAGGAATGTCCGCGCTGCAAGGGGAGACTAGATTACACCCCCGGACCTGTGGGGGCACCTAAAATAGGAAAAAAAGGAGGTGAAAAAGTTATGGTCAGTAAACTCGCTTGGGCGACTGCAATGATCCTCATAGTAGCAGTAGCAGGGGTCGGAGCTTGGGCAATCCTCGGAGGAGCACCAGCGACACCTCCATCTGCGGGTGGATGGACTTCTAGATCTGTCTTGGGTTTCACGGGTGGTCAGAAGTCGGGAATAGTTGCCGTATACATAGCCAAACCAGGCCAAGACTTTAATGATAACTGGTCTCAGCTCGCCACTACGGATAACTACTATCTCAAACAAACCGCCAGCGCGCAGAGCGGAAATATTCCATACGATACCAATTTCGTAATTCTTGTCGAAGTCGTTGGAAACGATGACAACATGGCCGGCATCAATTTAGACAACCTCAAGGTAGAGCTAGGGATCACTGGCTCCTTTACAAAGACTGCGGAAAACACGGACGGTGGAGATGGTGCAGAGACTCAATTCACAATTAGCGGCACCGAAATCGGCGTGAACGCCGTCTGGGACAACGATGGCAACAACTTCAAGCTATCAACAGGCGGAAGTATTGATTACACGACAAAGTTGTGGCTGTGGGGCTAAGGCAACCCCCAACTCTTTTTATTTTTTCAACTATTAGCGATAGCTAGTTTTATTAATCTTAAAAAAGCATCGTTGACTGTATGAAAACTACGGATAAAAAAATGGTTACAATCTTCGTGCTGCTCGCCCTGTTCATAGTCACAAGTATCGGGTGGTTGAAAGCAGCGCTAGAGGTCTCACCAGGGAATATCTCATACGACAACACGTACAATTGGACCGAATTCTTCCTAGGATACGAGGTATATATTGACCGGAGAATTTTTCCCGCCACTATGAGCACCACAAGCATGGCACCAACGATCAACGTTGGCGACACCATCCTCTGGGTTGAAGTTGATAACATGGCTGAACTCAAGGTGGGCGATATCATCATCTTTAAACACCCAACTCTCGCTGGCCTTGACAATATTGCTCACAGGATAGTCGAGGTGGAGGTGGTGGGGGGAGAATATTGGTTTAGGACCAAAGGGGACAACTTACCGGAGCCGGATCAGCACATGGTGCCGGAGAACAACGTTCACGGGCTTGTGATCGGCGTGATATACAAAAAATAAGCAGGGCGAACGCTTTTCAAGATAGATTATCGCGCTTAAATTTTAAAAATCGGAAATTGCGCCAGCGTGCTGGCCGTAACTCGTCTTCTGTTTTCAGGCGACATTGAGCTAAGCGGGCTACCACCCACCTCCGGCAGGCATTCATCGGCGGTAATTTGCCCTTGCATCCCGCGTGATGGCCGTTTCATCCCCGTCGACCCGACCTCAGCGTCACCGCATCCTCGCGCGAGTCGGGAGGTGTCGTTTCTGTTCCATCACTCCGATCTCTCGACCGTGCCCTTGCGGGCCGCGGACCTGCCCGATGGACGGAGTTTCCTCAGGCTTGCGCCCGGCAGTCGCCCACCAGCTCGCTGGCATGATAATTTCAGCTG
>CAZKGC010000006.1:4020-16336 GCA_964552335.1 Hadarchaeota archaeon (SeqCode) | reverse complement strand
ATTTAAGAGCATGCCAGTAGTTGCATCAAGTAAAAATTTAACTAAACACCACGTCAAGCACCATCATTGCCACAAATCCCAACATGGCGCCCGCAGTAGCTAAATGGGTCTCGCCGCCGCCTTGAGATTCCGGAATCAGCTCCTCAACTACAACGTAAATCATCGCGCCTGCGGCAAAGGCCAAAGCATACGGTAAAATAGATCGTGCGGAGATAACGGCCGCCGCCCCTATGACCGCGGCAATGGGTTCAACCACGGCGGACAGCTGCCCATACCAGAAACTCTTGAGGCGAGAAAATCCCTCACGCCTAAGGGGCATTGAAATTGCAGTCCCTTCCGGAAAATTCTGGATTCCGATGCCGATGGCCAAGGCGATCGCCACGCCCAAAGTGGCTGAAGGAAGCCCAGCTGCAACGGCGCCAAATGCAACCCCCACCGCGAGGCCTTCAGGGATGTTGTGCAGAGTTATGGCAAGAATAAGCAAAGTGGTCCGCCTCCAAGTCGTCTTGATGCCTTCCTTTTTTTCCATCGGAAGGCCGAGGTGAAGGTGGGGAAGAGTTTTATCAATGCCCCAGAGAAAAACACCCCCCATGAGAAAGCCTGCCGCGGCCGGGAACCACGACGGTACGCTAGCGCCTGACGACATTTCAATGGCCGGCAACAACAGTGACCAAAAACTGGCAGCGATCATGATCCCTGCCGCAAAGCCCAGCATTCCGTTCAGCAGCTTCTTGCTCATGTCCTTAAACGGAAAAACTAAGGCAGCCCCCAGAGCGGTCATGCCCCACGTGAAACAAGTGGCGAGAAAGGCCTGTGCCACTGGGTCAAGGTTTTGGAAAAAATCTAGCATATTTTCAGCTCTCCCCAAGAAATGCCGCTAGGAAATTCTGATCGAGAAACAAAAGTGTACATTTCAATCACTCCTGCAGGATCCCGACCACCGGAAATTTCTCCAGCACATCGTCCCCGTGCGGAGCTTCCCCGAGGGCGTCCCCCAAGTCTTCCCCGGCTTTGTGAAGCACCTGATGACTCCCATCCTTCCATAGAAAGCTGGTTGACACGTCGTAAACCTTTCCCTTGTATGCTATGAATGCCGGCGCCCCGTTTTTGCCGTTATATTTGGCAAGTTCATCTTTTCTGAAAATTCTCATCCCATCGTCCACAGTTAGGTATTTTAAAAAGATAAAGGGGGACCCCAAGGTCCCCATCGGTTTTTGGACCTACTTCAGAAACTTTGAAACAAATGGAGAGTTTTCGCCTCGACGCATGAAGTGCCCAGAGGGGCCTTCGCCCAAGAACTCGGAGAACCAAGATTCATGCTCTATCTCCTCGTTGAGAATCGATAGCGACAAATCATATGTGCGATGGTCCTTGCCAGCCGTCAGGTTGCAAATGTGGGTGTACCCCCTAACTGCGCACCTTTCCGCCTCCACCAGTACTTTCAGAATCGCCTTGATGTCAGTTAGATCCTCGGGCAGCTTGGCAGGTGGACAAGCAGACACATCGTGGAAATCTTTCATGTTTTCTGGCAGTTTACCACCTAGTTCGTAGATGCGGGGCACGATGGCCTCGAAGTGATTCCGGTCTTCAATACGGGCTGCCTCGGCAATCTCTTTAATCCCTTCTCCCTCAAGTCCAATCAAGTTGGCTCTCAGGATTGTGTAGTAGTAGTAAGTCGTAAGCTCCGCCGCGGCGTTCTTGACGAGCAGTTCTAACAGTTGGGCAACGTTAACACCAGATTTCTCCACCATTTCTCGCGCTACTTTAGCCATTTTTTTCTCCCTTTATTTTTCCAATAAACTTTATTTTAATTACTTGTTTATTAAGTTTTTTTGAAAAAAAGTGTGTATTGGTATCCAAGTCCGTAATTTCTTGAAAATCTCATCTGACCCCCTTGCGGGCCCGCGGACCTGCCCGATAGACGGAGTTTCCTCAGGCTTTCGCCCGGCAGTCGCCCACCAGCTCGCTGGCATAATAATTTTGGTTCCTACAGCTCAAGAAAATAGCTGAAAGGCGGCGAAAGTGTTCCGCTCACAAGAAGTTAAAAAGTAGTGCTCACAATCATACCAAGGGGCTTTAGGTTGGGAAAAATCGTCAGGATTACTGGTCCGGTCGTTATCGCCGATGAGATGCGCGGCTCGGAGATGTACGAACTCGTCAAAGTTGGTGAGGAAGGTCTTATAGGCGAGATAATCGGCCTGGACGGTACCCGCGCGACAATACAGGTATACGAGGAAACATCCGGCATCAAACCCGGAGAAAAAGTCGAGGGCACCGGGAACCCGCTCTCCGTCGAACTCGGCCCGGGGCTTGTGGGCGCGATCTATGACGGCGTCCAGCGCCCGCTCAACATTATCCGGGCTAAGATAGGCGACATGATATCCAGAGGTGTGTTCGCCCATTCCCTGCCGCGCGACAAGAAATGGGAGTTCGTTCCTAAAATCAAGAAGGGCACAGAAGTTGTCGAAGGCGATATCTTAGGGACGGTTAAGGAGAGTAAACTCGTCGAACATCGAATTTTGGTGCCCCCTAGGGTCAATGGTAAACTCATCGAGATATCTGACGGGATGCACAAAGTTGAAGATACTGTTGCCACAATTGAGACTAACGGTCGCAAGCTAGATGTCAAGATGATGCAGGTGTGGCCCGTTCGCCGGGCGAGGCCGTTCAAAGAAAAATTCGACCCGAGTGAACCACTCTTAACGGGCCAGCGCGTTGCCGATACATTTTTCCCGATCGCAAAGGGTGGGACGGCCGCGATTCCCGGTGGATTTGGAACGGGAAAAACTGTTTTCTTGCATCAGATCACGAAGTGGGCAGATGCCGATATAATTACATACGTGGGCTGCGGAGAACGCGGAAATGAGATGTGCGATGTGCTCGTCCATTTTCCAGAATTGAAGGATCCAAGAACGGGCGAGTCACTGATGGAACGAACCACACTCATCGCCAATACATCAAACATGCCGGTCGCTGCTCGAGAAGCGGGCGTGTACACGGGTATCACCATTGCCGAGTACTTCCGGGACATGGGTTACGATGTTGCTCTCATGGCCGACTCTACTTCTCGGTGGGCAGAGGCGATGCGGGAGATCTCGGGGCGGCTTGAGGAGATGCCCGGAGAGGAGGGCTTCCCCGCCTACCTCGCATCAAGATTGGCGGAATTCTATGAACGGGGGGGACATGTACGGACGCTGGGTAGCGATGAACGCTTCGGCTCCTTGACGGTCCTCGGCGCCGTCTCTCCACCAGGCGGGGACTTCTCGGAACCAGTCACCCAGAACACTCTGCGCATAGTTAAGGTCTTCTGGGCACTTGACACCAGTTTGGCGGATCGTCGCCACTTCCCAGCCATCCACTGGCTGAACAGCTATTCTCTATATGTCGACAACGTGCGAGAATGGTGGAAACAAAAATTCAAGGAGGACTGGAAGACATTGCGAGACGAGGCCATCATAATGCTTCAGAAGGAGGCGGAACTCGAGGAGATAGTGAAACTCGTGGGGCCCGATGCTTTGCCTGAACCCGAACGGGCCGTACTCGATGCGGCCCGGATGATGCGCGAGGACTTCCTCCAGCAGTTCGCCTTCCATGAAGTCGACACCTACTGCCCGCCAGAAAAGCAGCTCGGGATGTTCAAGCTTGTGCTCGAGTTTTACCGTAATTCAGTCGAGGCGACGAGGCGAGGCATCCCTGTTGGGGAAATTGAAAAACTGCCCATCAAGAATGCGATCGCTGGGATGAAACGGATCCCCACCGAAAAATTCGTGAAGGAGTGTGACAAGATGGAAAAACAGCTCAAGGAGCAATTCGAAGAGATCATGAAGATGAAGAAAATGCCGACAAGTGGTGAGAAAGGTGAAGAGTGAAGTCGTGAAGAGCCGCGAGTATCTGACAGTTGCTGAGGTCTCCGGTCCCCTGATGATAGTCGGTGGGGTTAGTGGAGTCGCCTACGGGGAAGTCGTGGAAGTCACCACACCAAGCGGGGAAATCAAGCACGGGCAAGTGTTGGACGCGTACGAGGACCGGGCCGTGGTGCAAATCTACGAGGGCACGAGCGGCATCGACACCTTCAAGACCCGAGTCAGGTTCACGGGCGAGACAATCAAGTTCGGCGTTGGAACTGAATTGCTCGGCAGGATATTCAACGGACGAGGGACACCCATAGATGGCGGACCCCAACCGGTTTTCGAAGAGAAATGGGATGTACACGGGGCCCCGATAAACCCAGCGGCGCGGGAATATCCGAGCGAGTTCATCCAGACCGGTATCTCAGTCATAGATGGAATGGATACCCTTGTCCGAGGCCAAAAGTTGCCTATCTTCTCCGGCGCGGGGCTGCCGCACAACGAGATGGCCGCTCAGATCGCTAGGCAAGCCAAGGTTTTGGGTGAAGAGGAAAAGTTTGCCGTGGTGTTCTGCGGCATGGGAATAACGCACGAGGAAGCGGCATTCTTCACGCACGATTTCGAGCGAACCGGCGCGCTTGAACATGCGGCTGTTTTCCTCAACTTGGCGAACGACCCGGCAATTGAACGTATTCTGACCCCGAGGCTCGCCCTGACCACCGCCGAATACTTCGCGTTTACCCAAGGCATGCATGTGCTGGTGATCCTCACGGACCTGACCAACTACTGCGAAGCTCTCCGGGAGGTCTCGGCGGCGCGAAACGAGGTTCCCGCGAGGCGGGGCTACCCGGGCTACATGTACACAGACCTCGCGAGCATGTACGAGCGCGCTGGCAGGATAAAAGGCAAAAAGGGCTCGATTACCCAGATGCCAATCCTGACAATGCCCAGCGACGACATCACCCATCCGATCCCTGACTTAACAGGCTATATCACGGAAGGTCAGCTTGTGATGGACCGCGAACTTCATCTGAAAGGAATCTACCCACCTATCAACCCTCTGCCGTCGCTCTCCAGACTGATGAAGGACGGCATAGGCAAGGGACACACACGTGAGGATCATAACGATGTCTCGAACCAGCTTTATGCCGCTTACGCCGAGGGTAGGGATCTTCGAGCATTGATTGCGGTCGTCGGCGGGGAGGCATTGACCGACCGAGATCGGAGCTACCTTGACTTTGCCGACGGATTCGAGCGCGAGTTCGTGAACCAGGGACGAGATGAGGAACGGTCAATTGAAACTACGCTCGACCTCGGATGGGAACTCCTGAGGACGCTGCCGGAGGCCGAGCTCAAGCGCATAGATCCAAAGTTCATCGAGAAGTATCTACGCCCGAAAAGTAACCAAGGTAGTTCTGAGAAACAACGCGGGTAACGATTCAGGATATTGATATTTGCGCGCTCTGGAACTCAACATCTTCATCACGAATCAGCTTAGCCAGGCTCCTCATCGCGCGCTTGAAGTTTTCCTTTCTTGAGTTTAAAGTTGGCGGTTGGTAGAAGAGAACCATTTTTCGCTAAGATTAAATACGCGTCGCGCCGCATTCAGTTGGAGACCAAAACATGCGGAAGGGGATGTTTTAATGCCAAGATTTGTCGTCACCCCCTGGGAAGTCAAGGGAAAAGTCGACTATGACAAACTCGTCAAGCAGTTTGGAACCAAGCTGATAGACGCCAATCTCCTAAAAAGGCTGGAAAAACATACCGTGAAGCTCCACATGTTTTTAAAGAGGGGGATCTTCTTTTCCCACAGAGATTTCGATTGGATACTCGATATGTACGAAAAAGGGGAAAAATTCTACCTGTACACGGGGAGGGGTCCTTCGGGTTATACCCACATCGGGCATTTGCTTCCCTGGATTTTTACCAAACACCTCCAAGATGTCTTCGATGCCGAACTTTACTTTCAGATGACCGATGATGAAAAATTTTTGTTTAAGAAGGAGTTCCGCTTGGAAGAGGTGATTGGCCTCACTTACGATAACGCTCTAGATGTAATAGCCTGCGGCTTTGATCCAAAAAAGACGTTCATTTTCTCCGATGTGGAATACGCGAAAACTTTGTACAGGATGGCGATCCAGGTGGCAAAGCATATCACATTTTCCACCGCAAAAGCCGTCTTTGGGTTTACGAATGAGAGCAACATAGGCACCATTTTCTTTCCCGCGATTCAGGCATCACCCTGCTTCTTCCCATCCGTGCTTAAGGAGAAGAACATCCCTTGTCTGATACCTGCCGCCATAGACCAAGACCCTTACTGGCGACCGAGCAGGGATGTCGCGCCAAAGCTTGGTTTCTATAAACCAGCGCAACTTCACTGCAAATTTATCCCAGGTTTGGGCAAAGGCGGAAAGATGAGCTCGAGCCAGCCTGAAACATGTATATTCACAACCGACACGCCAGAGATAGCCGCGAAAAAGATAATGAATGCGTTTACTGGGGGAAGGGGAACCGTTAAAGAGCAGCGCGAGAAAGGCGGCAATCCTGACGTGTGTTCCGTTTACCAATATTTCTATTTCATGTTCGAAGAAGACGACAGGAAACTTAGAGAAATCTACAGCACATGCAGGAACGGTACCCTGATCTGCGGCGAATGCAAGAAGATGCTGGCTGAAAGGGTCAAGAAATTTTTAGTCTACCACCAGCACAAGAGGGAAAAGGCGAAGAACATCATCCAAGAATTTATGCTAAAAGATTAACTCATGGTCTCTCGCGGGTCAACGCGTAGTAGGTGACATCTCCCTCGTCGTCCACGATGGCCCACAAAATCTTTTTCCGAACGCTGTGCGCGAGCCTGACCGCGCGCGCGAGTTCGGTCGGGGTGAGTTTGATCCCTTCGGGTATTGCTTGCACCAAGAACTTCGAATGGGCCTCGCCAGGCTTCTCGCCTCGCTCATAGACACGAAAGTGCGCCCCGAATTTCAGACCAGTTTTGATGATGTAGCCGCGAGAGCGAAGATCCGCGTATACTGCGTACTTGAGCATCGTTTCGGGGTCGGCCCCGGTGAACTTGTCTGAAAGATCTTTGAATTTTATTTGTTTACCATTCTCGTCCACCACGCGGAGCTTCCCGCCTTCCAGAAGGTAAAGAGCCTCAACAGGAGCCAGATGAAGCTTCCCCCCGGCGAGCGGCTTGCCGTAAGAACCCCGCTGGTAGAGCTGGTTCGCCTGCGCCTCGTCCCAGACTATTATCTTACCTTTGTACAACTGCGCCTCGACAACAGGGATTTCAGCTTCCATGCCGTCCCTCACTTAGATTGGCAGAGCCCCATTAAGAAGCTTGCCTTTTAACAAGAGCTCGCGTTTAGCAGTTATCGCAGACCATTCTCAACCACCGCGGGGCTTAACGTCATGGTTTAAATATAGGAATTTACATACCAATTGCCGAAGCCGATATTGGCAAACGATATGGGCTTGCGCTAATACCGGGCGGCGTAGCTGAGACGATGACGAGAGTATGAAGCCGAAGCAAAATTTCTATTAGCGGATGTGGTGTCACCTCCAACCTAGTCTGTGCGGCTGCCCGCCTGGTATTAAGGATTTGTGGATATTTTTTGAGTGGTGGGGTCGCCGAGATTTGAACTCGGGTCACCAGCTTTTTTGCGCTTTTGCGACCCAAAGCTGGCAGGATAGACCAGGCTACCCCACGACCCCCTCAAATCTCTGGGCCATTTGTTTAAGAAGTTACCCTCAAAATCAAGAAGGCCTAACAATTTTGATTAGATCATTCGTTTTTCCGACAGGTTCAAAACCGTGCCGCCTGTACCAAGGAACCCGCGCCTCGAAGACGTTGGCTGTAACAGGCCTATCTTTAAAATCCGCGAGGATCTGATTTAAAAGTCCAGTTCCAACACCGCGTCCTCTGTAAATGGACCCTACGTTTATGTCCTCTAGGTATATGTGGTCGTCCCACTCCAAGACCACAGCGCTCGCTATGATCGAGCATCCATAGTCGTCCCAGCACTCGTAGCGGTGCGCGCGATTCTGTTTGAAATGTTCTATACGCATGGTAATCGAGGCACTCTGCGCCCAAGGTATAAAAGGGTTAAGTTTTTTGGTTTAGGTGTAAGTATTTTTAAAAAATAAAGCTTTTAAAAGCTACAATTCAACATCCAAGCCTAATTTATCGCACAATTCTTTGTAGCGATTCCTCACGGTGACCTCAGTAACCCGCGCTACATCCGCCACATCCCGCTGCGTCCTCCGCTCCCCCGTCAGCACGCTCGCGATGTAGATTGCAGCCGCTGCCACTCCCGTCGGCCCACGCCCTGAAGTGAGCCCTTTCTCCGTCGCCTCCTTGAGCAGCTCGATCGCCTTTGACTGCGCCTCCCCGCTCAGCCCCAGCTCGGAGCCGAATCTCGGGATGTAGTCGTTCGGGCTCGTCGGCCGCAGGTGGATCAACAGCTCCCGCGCGATGAATCGATAGCTCCGCCCGATCTCCTTCTTGGTCACGCGCGAAACTTCTGCAATCTCGTCAAGCGTCCTCGGGACCTTGCATTCGCGGCAGGCGGCATAAAGCGCGGCTGCGGCCACACCTTCTATGGACCGCCCGCGGATCAGCCGTTCCTCGACCGCCTTTCGATAAATCACGGCGGCGGCCTCCCGCACATTTCGCGGGAGTGATAGGTGTGACGACATCCGGTCGACCTCTGAAAGAGCGAATGCTAGATTTCGTTCGGTCGCGTCCGAAACCCTGATCCTGCGCTGCCATTTGCGCAGGCGGTATATCTGGGCCCGGCGCTTTGGGGTGAGGTCCTTACCGTGGGAGTCGCGATCCCGCCAGTCGATCATCGTGGACAGACCTTTGTCGTGGATCGTGAAGGTCATGGGTGCCCCAACTCTCCCCCGGCGATCCCGTTGCTCCTGGTCAAACGCCCGCCACTCCGGCCCCATGTCCATTATCTTGTCGTGGATGACGAAGCCGCACGCTGCGCACACCAGCTCGGCGCGCTCGTAGTCACGCACGAGTTTGGTGCTTCCGCACTCGGGACACGCCTTTTGTTTCCCGACCTTTTCCATACATCTCCCCCATAATAATATCCGAGCCGACGAGCTTCCCGAGGTCAACCCTGGAAATTCCTGAAGCGGGCTTTATTACAACGTAGGGGGATTTTACGGGCCCAAAAATGTCTAAAACTCTTCCTAAATACTCCCCTGCTGAATCTAAAGCCGTCTGACCCATCTTTGGAGCCTGATCCGCCCGCACCACCAGCCCGCGGGAGGTGGTGTGCAGTCCCTTACCCCTAATCTGCAACTTGATCCCTCCGAAAATTTAAAATCAACGTCTTACTCTCTATTATATAGTTTTCGCAATATTTAAAAGATACGGTTAGGAGGCCGAATTTCAGATGGTTAACTGCTTGACAGTGGGCGAGGTCCTATGCAGAACGGTGTTTCAAGCTCAGAGGATTCACGAGAACTAGGGTCAGCTTTTCAAATACCAGCAGACGGAGTCTTTACAGGTCTTGCAGTCGGTCTCTATTTTTGTTTCAGGCTCGCCTTTCACACTCTTCACGAGTTTTCTTACGACACGGAGCTGGGCCGGGCTTCCCCTGACCAAAAGAGTCACGCTACCCTCTGCACCTGATACTCCACCCTTGCCGATAACCAAGGCTTCCGCGCCGGTGAGGATTTGAATCGCGTTCAACTCGGTGACGACTTTCCCAGCGACTGGCATTATCCCAACCGGACAGCCGGTAGCGTAATCAAAACGGAATATTCCTGCGAGTCTGGAGTTGTTTTGTATCGAGCCCGGGATAAACTTCTCCATTCCAACTGGGATGATGAGGTTCACTCCCCGAGGCATTATTGATCCCAACACCTTTCCTATTGTGCCGCCGTTTGGTGACAACATAAAAATCCCAGCCATACCGCTGGCGTCGATGGCGTTTGCGCCTTTGATGAAGACATCGTTTTGGGCAAGGTCTTTGAGCACATCGTCCATCCTGACATCGATGATTTTTCCCCTGCGGATGACTATTTCGTGGAGACGCTTCTCGGCGGGCACGTAGCAGGTTCCTTTTGGTAGGATTACGCCGGCCGCAAACCTCTCACGATCAATCTTTCGCCCCAATAGTTCCTCGGCAACGCAGGCATTCGTGGTGCCCACTCCTATAATTATTATTCCCTCACGAAGCGCTTTCTTGACCTCGGGAAGCGCGGCCACCCCTTTACCTATCAGCCGCTTCGATTCGGCAGGGGTTAGCGTCACTTGGATTTGCGGCATATAGACCACAAAAAGTTGAGTAGGTTCCTTTAAAAATTTGCTGTTATGAAAAGCATGACAAAATCCTTGTATATCATGAACGATGGAAAACTGAAAATGGCATAACTATGGTGCTGCGGGTTCGACCTTTTTTGGTCCGACAAGTACTGCGTCGACTGTACCGCTCTGCCCGGGGCGGCTTGTCACGCGCGCCTTGCCCAACTCGGTTTCGATTACCGCGCCTCGCGTCAGGACGTTCCTGCGCACGAAGTGTGAATCAGCGGGATTTTCGACCACTGTGAGTATTTTGACTTTCTTCGCGAGGCCGGTTTTGGGATCTATCACGTTTGCGGAATCCGTGGAGAGCAGGCCCAACTTTTCGTCTCCCCCGAACGTGCGCAACTTGAGAGATTTTGTCGGACCAATTTTTGGCTCTAGAAATTCTCTGCCCATTTCTTGCTTCCGCTTGCCTCTCTTGGCCCATATCCGCCCGCCGCTGGGCTTCTTCAGAGATCTTCCCTGCCACCTAGCCATAAGTATCGTTGAAATAGTTCGGTGCAGGTGTATAAATCTTCTACCGCGCTAGCTCCTCAATCCGCTCACGAATCTTATCCATGTCGTCCTCGAAGCCGAAATAGCTTGCGAACCTCCGCGAGGTTCGGAGCATCCGCGTGCGGCCAAATGGCTTTGACTCAACGAAACCTAGGGCCGAGAGTTGCCTGATATGGTCGTAGACCCGATTCCCCCGATACTCAGCGAGCTTGGCCTGTGAGACGTTTTGTTTGTACGCTATCATTGCGAGGGTCTTTAGCGCTCCCCTCGAAACTCTCGTTTTAGGTATGATCCTACCGAGCTTTGTCATGCATTCGTCGTTGAGTCGGAGCGTGAAGGTATCCTTACTCATTTCGACCAGCGAGAGTGGACCGCCCCGCTTTTCGTAATCGGCTTTCAGTTCACCGACGAGCTTTCGTACATAGGTTTCAGATGAAGTTTTCAAAATTTCTTGGATCTCCCCTAAAGTCAGCGGATGGTCGGCCGCGTAGAGTGCGGCCTCGATCATCGAGCGGTCATGTTTAGCTCCCATGTTTGACCTCCTGCCTCGGAAGCGAAACCAGAATATCGCTGAATAGGTCGGGTTGTTCCAGCACTACCTTACCATCTGCGCACAGGAAAAGCAGCAGGAGAAGAGTTCTGGCCACGGCGAGTCTCGTGCGCTCTTCCACGAGCGTGAGGAGCGTGACATTCGTTCCCGCGCCGACGAGAGCTGATATTCGCTTGTAGAGAGAGTCCAGATGTTTCTCTATGTTGACATCGTACTCGCTGAGAATTTGAATGATTTTTTCCATTTTTTTGCTCTGGGGTATCTTTTTGGCTGGGATTTCCGCGAGCGCTTCATGGAGCGCGCCGAGCAGGTCCGCGAGGGTTATTTTTCGAGGGGTGTTTTGTACTAGCGTTATCTCCCCCAAATCCGGGAAATCCAGGTCGAGTACGTCATCCAGCCCATCCTCCGCAACTTGCTCTCCACCGTTTCCGTTTGTCGCGTAGCTCGATTTTATCCGCAGGAGCACGGATGCCGAGAGGAGCGCACGCCCCGATGCCCTTAGGTCCAGCTCCCGCATTTCCTGTATCCTCTGGATATACACGTGGGCGAGCTTCTCGATGTCGACATCCCATGGGTCAAGTTTGTGTTGCTGCACCAGCTCCAGGAGCGTCTGAATCGGTTGGTCGGTGAGGGTGGTCATCTTGGATCATCCTCCTAAACCCGAAAGCTCTACGGAGAACAGGCGGGAAATATTGTTTTCCATTGTGACGCCGAACAGCCGGTCAGCGGCGGACATCATGGCATCGTGTAAGGTTATGACGACAATCTGAGACTCGCGTGAGAACTGGCGTAGCATTTCAGCGACCCGCTTTCGGTTTTGCGGATCGAGGTGGGCGTCTATCTCATCCAGCACGTAGAAAGTGGCTGGCCGGTATCTCTGGAGGGCAAAAATAAACGCTAGGGCTGTTATGGCCCTCTCCCCTCCAGATAAGGCGTTCACATAGGAAACTTCTTTTCCTTCAGGCCTGGCTTTTATCTCGAGCCCGCCATCAAACGGTGTTTCCTCATTTTCTAGAACCAGCTCCGCTGTCCCTTTGGGCGATAGCTGGCTGAAAATCTCGCTGAAGTGTCGTGAAATTTCATTAAATGTTTTCATGAAAA
>CAZKGC010000006.1:0-4010 GCA_964552335.1 Hadarchaeota archaeon (SeqCode) | reverse complement strand
ACCTCTTTCTTTTTCTCGTCGATGTTGCGCATGAAATCCAGCAGCGATTGCTTTTCTGCAGCCAGCTTGTCGTACCTCTGCTTTTCAGAATTATATCTGCGCTCAGCTACTCTGAAATCTTGGATCGCACGGAAGTTGACCTCTCCAAGCGAGTTCATCTCTTCTTCTATTGCACTGGCCTTGTGTTCAAGAGTTTTGGGGTCTGAAGTGGTGGAGATATTTATTTCTACTTTAACTTTTTTCATCTCTTCTTTCACGCTCCTTATATCAGCTTCAAAGGAGGCTTTTTGAATCAACCATTCTTGGAGCCTCCCCTCAATTTCTTTTATTTTTTCATAGAAGCCGCGCGCTTTTTCTTCGAGTTCGTGGACCCTGGCACGTAGCTTGCTTTTTTCCGCGCGGAGGGTTTCGATGGAGGAGCGAATTTCCTTTTCAGATGTGCTGGCGCCTTCGAGCTTGGACTGCGCTTCTTGGATTTTTTCCTGTAATTCGCAGAGTTGCTTTTCCAGCTCCGTGCGAGTTCTCTTCAAGCCAACGAGTTCGTTATGTAGCTCCGCAGCAGTAGATCCATGTTGGTGCTCCGAAGGCAATCGTGAAGGGGAGAAGATCTGTTTTGAGAGCTTATCCACAACGGGGGCAAGCTCGTCCAGAACAGCTCTTAGCTCGTGTAAGATTTCTCGGGCATCGGCTAATGACTTGCTTTCGTCTAAGGACTTGCTCAGCACATTGAATTTTTCGTGGAGGTCGTTGAACTTTGTTGTTAGCGAAGCGACTCTGTTGGGGGTTATTTCGCTGTCTAGCCCGCCCATCTTTTTAATACGGTCGGTCAGCTTCACTATCTCCTGATCAATTTCGGACCGTTTTCTAGCCGTGGACTCCAACAGCCCGCTCATGGCACTAACTTGCGCCCGGGCGCTTCTAACTTCCTCCAACACATCTGCGCCATGTTTCTCATCGATAATGTCGTCAAGCTTTCTGATTTTTTCCTCGTGCTCGCCTATCTCGCTCATAATGGTCTGATGCTTGCTTCTTAACGTCTGAATTTCCTTGTTCAGTTTTTCGATCCTCAATTTCAACTGCGAAAGTTTCTTCGTGTGAGTTTCCTTTTTCATGAGCAGGAGTGTTACCCGAATCTGCTCGAGATCTCGCTTCAATTGTTTATAGCGGACGGCGGTTTCCATCTGCGTCTTTAGACCTTCCATCTGGCTTGAGATCTCATGTAGGACTGTGCCAGCGGTGTTGAGGTTTGTCTCCACCTTCTGGAGTTCGGCCATCGATTTTTGTTTTTTCTCATCGTATTCCGCCACTCCAGCGAGGTCGTCTATGATCAGTCTGCGGTCGATTGGATCCATCTTCACGAAGTGGTCCACATCCCCCTGCATGACAAAATTGTGGCCACCTGGGCTGGTTATACTGGCCGCTAAAAGGTCAACGATTTCTTGCCTGTTAACCCGTTTCTTGTTTATCCTGTAAACACACTTTCCACTGCGGTTGACCCAACGAGATATCACCGCCGTTTCAGAATTTATCGGGAGCTTGCCGTCTTCATTGCTGAAGTGTAGCGCTACCTCAGCGAATGGTGCGGGGCGGTGACCATTCCCTCCTTTAAACAGGAGATCTGAGAATCGTTCGGCCCGCATAGTTTTGGCGCTCATCCACCCCAACACAAAACATAGAGCGTCGACGATGTTGCTCTTACCCATCCCGTTAGGTCCAACGATTGCCGTGAGTCCTTTAGAAAGAGGGATGCTCACTTTCGAGTTCCCAAACGACTTAAAGCCTCTCAGCTCGATCTTGGATATATGTGGCACATTTTCGACCCTTGGGAGTTTTCACCCCGCTCTCCCGGGCCGGCCTCCAAAAGCTGTTTATAGCTTCTTTTCTGCATTTAAATTTCTTTTGTTTGCCATGGATTAGCCGAATAAACCCTAAAGATAACAAAAATACCGTCAAATGTGAACTAACCTCACCTCGCCCAATTTGCCCCAAACTCTTTAAACTGGTTGGGGGATTGTTTTAAAGGATTAAATGCCGATAGAAAAGTTTCCAATACACAAACTGCCCGGCATATCTAGGATCAGGAACATAGCAGCGAAATACTACGAACAACAGTTATTGGCAGATGTTATTCAAGCCGGGAACGTCCCTCAGCACATCGCGATCATCCTAGACGGAAACCGCAGGTTTGCGGAAAGTAAAGGGTTTGACAGGCTCGAAGGGCACATTTTCGGCGCCGAAAAACTAGAAGAAGTACTGGGATGGTGCCAAGAGCTGGGGATCAAACATGTCACGGTCTACGCTTTTTCTACGGAGAATTTCAACCGGTCCGAAAAGGAAGTTGAGGCGTTGATGGATATCTTCGCAAAAAAATTCAAGGAAGTTGCGAGCGACGATCGTATCCATAAGTACAAGGTTCGTGTCCGGGTGATAGGCAACCTTGGAGCCCTGCCTGAGAAGGTCAGGGGGGCGATCGAAGAAGCCCAAGCGGTGACTAGGGGATACGATGGTTATACCCTCAATTTAGCCATCGGATACGGCGGCAGGGCCGAACTCGCGGAGGCCGTTCGGCGCATATGTGAGCGCATCGAGCACGGCGAATTAAGACCAAGCGAGGTAGATGAGAAGCTCATAAGCAGCCACCTCTACACCGCCGACTTGCCCGACCCAGATTTAATTATCCGGACCAGTGGTGAGGAGCGCCTCAGCGGGTTCCTACTCTGGCAGTCGGCCTACAGCGAGCTCTATTTCTGTGAGGCGAACTGGCCAGCTTTCAGCAAGATAGATTTCCTGCGCGCTATTAGGACCTATCAGGGCCGAGATCGAAGGTTTGGTCGGTGAAACTTTGAGCGCCGAGATCGCGATAATCGGCGGTTCCGGCCTGTACTCAATTACAGAATTCAAGAAGGCCAGAACTACTGTGGTGAAGACACCTTACGGCGACTCTCCGGAGCTTCTCCTCGGAAGGCTTCGAGGGCGCAAGGTGGTGTTTCTGTCGAGGCACGGCAAGGGACACAGGATCCCACCCCATCTAGTAAACTATAGGGCGAACCTCTGGGCCCTCCACAAGCTCGGGGTTAAACGTGTGTTCGCCACAGGCAGCTGCGGATCCACTAACCTACGGATGCGCCCGGGCGAACTCGCCGTCCTCTCACAATTCATCGACTTCACAAAGTGCCGTCCTCAAACCTTTTATGAAGGTGGTAAGGACGGTATTGCGCACATCGAGGTCACTGAGCCATACTGTCCAGAACTACGCGAGATCCTGATCAAGACCGCAAGGAAGTTGGATCTCAAGGTGCACCCCCGCGCCGTATACGCCTGCACCGAAGGCCCGCGTTTCGAGACGGCAGCTGAGGTTAAAGCGCTGAGGATGCTGGGCTCGGATCTGGTTGGCATGACTAACGTGCCGGAGTGCGTCCTCGCCCGTGAGCTGGAGATGTGTTATGCCACACTTGGAATAATCACAAACTTCGCTGCAGGCATTTCCAAGAAAAAGCTCACCTACACCGAGGTCGTCAAGATAATTGAGGGAAGTATCGGGCACGTTCAGAAACTTCTTCTGGAAGCGGTGGGCCAAGTCCCAAAACGACGCTCATGCCCCTGCAGCCACGCGCTTGAAGGGGCGGTCGTGAGGGTTTAGTTATTCTCCCTCATAAAATTCTTCGTAGTACTCCGGCGGCTCGAGTTCATACTCACGTTCGGCGGGTTTTTTAGACTTCTTTTTCTTCTCGACGATTACAGTTACCTCTCTTACTTCCTTGCCCTTCTCGCTTATCTTGTACGCGGCTGGTTTTTTTACCTTCCCTTTATAGCCGCAGCGCGGGCAGGTAAGCCGCTTCGAGTGACCGACAGTAGTTGGAACTAACACAGTACCACACTTGGGGCAAAACTCCATGAGCACCACCAACGTGAATAAGTTTTTAAAGTAGGGGATGCTTATAAAGCTATCGCTCCTCCCAGTACTCCCGCAAGTGGAGAAAAATAGGAAACTTTCATTCAATCGCGCGTGA
>CAZKGC010000005.1:12948-24298 GCA_964552335.1 Hadarchaeota archaeon (SeqCode) | reverse complement strand
TCCTGATGGAGATGGAAACCATTTCTAAAAAAATCAGCGAGATAATTGGTTAATCCACAGGAGCGTTTGCATGAAGCTGAAAAGCACTGGAATAGAGATATTGGATAAACTCCTTGATCAGGGGTTGCCCTCAGGAAAGTCCATGCTCTTGTATACCACCCCAGGGATACAGAACGATGTCATCGGGTACCAGTGTCTCTTGGCCAGAATAAGTGAAAAATCGTTCTGTTTCATCAGCACTACCTTGCCAGACCTAGCTCGAAGATCTATCGGAGAGTATGGCTGGAGGGAAAAATTCGACGCCGCAGAGAAAGCCGGTAATTTTTTCTTTATCGATGCCATTTCAGCGACGCTAGGAATGCCAACAAAGGAGAGATACAAAGTCGAGATCGGTGATGTCGAGAAAATGGATGAGGTGGTATCCAATTCTATCAAGCAGATAAGGGGCGGAATTGGCCTGATAAACTCTTTCTCCACAGTAGTCGATGAGGTCGGCGCAGATGAGGCGCTGAAACTCGCGGAGAACTGGAACAAGGTCGCAGAGGAGATGTGTGTTAATCTAGTTTACCTGTTTACGGCATGGGAATATCCAGATGATTTGTACAAAAGTTGGATAGTATGATGAATTCTGTCGTGAAGGTCGCCGGGATTGAGAAGAGGGTGATCATGGGGCAGTACTTTTGTGTCATGAAGGCGGATTGGACAAAGGTTGAGGAGCGCCCGATTCTGTGCACAATCCTGAGACCTGGCGGGCTCAGAGTGTACATCCCGAAGTTACTGGTAACTGGACCATACAATGCTGGTAAAACCTCCTTCATGCACTCTTTAGCGACCAAGTCAGTCAGCGTGGATCGGAAAGCCCTCGAGATGTTCCCAACCACAGTGGCGTTGGATGTGGGGCATGTCGACTACAAAACATTTTCAGCGGACTTGTTCGGAACTCCGGGGCAGGAACGGTTCGACTTACTGTTGAAGCCGCTCGGCGGGGAAGCCGCCGGAGTATTCGTGGTGGTTGATAGCACCGACCCAAAGACATTCTCTAGGGCGAAAGATATGGTACAAAAATGTTATGTCGAGAGCTTACCCAAGGTGATAGTGGCTAACAAACAAAACTTGGGTGGTGTGCTCAAGCCCGAGGAGATAAGAGAAAGAATGGCACTCGGGATGGATGTACCAGTAATTCCTGTAAGAGCAGCCCCCGGCGCGAAGTTGCCAACGGAAGACCCGTGCCCATTAGATAAGGAAGATGTGTACAAAGCAATGGACGCCATGTTGGCCCAGATCTATGGTTAAAAAAATCATGACGAAACTGGATGTGAATTTATGGCTAGAATAAAGACTGGGATTCCCGGTCTTGATGAGAAGATAAATGGCGGTTTTCCCGAAAGCAGCGTTATCATGGTTTATGGTCCTCCGAAGTGTGGCAAGACAATATTTTCCACACAGTTCTTTCACACCGGATTGCAACAGGGAGAGCCAGGTATTTATGCCATAACGGGAATGCCTCTCACCCAGTTGAAAAATATGATGCGGGAACTGGACATTTCACCCATCCAATACGAGCAGAAGGGGTCTGTCTTTTACATTGACCTTTTTTCAGTTCAATCGGGCCGCGCCGAGGACGCTGTGGACACGGAGATAGTTAGAAACGTGCTTCCCCATGAGATGACTGAATTTATGATCGCCTTCTCCGACGCTCTCAAAAAAATCTGCCAGAAGGCTGTACGCGTGAGGGTCATATTAGACGGCCTCACGGAGTTCGTGGAAATAAACCCAGAGGTGCTGAAGAGGGCGACAAAAATTCTAATAGCGAGGAACAAGCACGCCAATGCGACGACGCTCTTGACCTATACAGAGGGCACTGCGGACTCGCGTACCGAGACCATCTTCAAATCGATGGTGGACGGGTCAATTCACTTGGATGGGAAAGGCACGCTGGTGGTCGAGTCGATGCCCATGACTCCGTGCCCAATCGAGATGAAGTATAGAATTAGTGAAAAAGGGATAGTTGTCAGATAGTTCATCATTGTCCAGCAAAAGATGATTTTGTTAATTTAGGACTCCTCTAAAACTTTGCGGATAACTCTCTTTAGAATCTGACTAACTAATTTGCCATCGGCTCTTCCGCGAACCTCCTTCATGACGTGACCCATCAGAGGCCCGCACGCCCGCTCCCCCTGTGTTTTGACAAAGTCATAGTTCGATTGGACCACATTTTCCGCGATTTTTTCCACCTCCTCCTGCGAAAGCCGCGTGAGACAGAGTGATTCGGCAGCGCTTTGGGCAGACAGCGCCGGATTTCTCGCCAAAGCCGTCAGTATCGGCGGAATGGCCTCCTTGCTGAACACACCTTTTGATAGGAGTTCGAAAGTCTGCTTCAGATGGTGCTCCTGAATATTTTCCGTGCGCACATCTTCCCTCCGTAGGCTTTTGAGGGTTTCCTCCAGGGTCACGACAGCCACTGCAGGATCCACGGGATAAGTTCCCACTATCTCTTCGAATAGATCTACATCGGGAGAACTCGCGATTTTTCCAGCGAGATCCGCGCTGAGGTGATACTCTTGGATATATCTTTTCACCTTTTCTTCAGGCAACTCTGGGAGCTTCTTTTTTATTTTGTTAATTCGCTCGGGGGAAATCACAACTGGCTCTATGTCTGTTTCCGGATACATTCTCGCCGCCCCGGGAAGTGGGCGAGAGTACTCAGTCGTGCCGTCCGGTAGTGCCCTGCGCGTTTCCTCGGGCACTCCATCAAGCGCTTGGTTCGCCCTATTGACGACAGCTTTTAACGCAGCCATCGCTCTTTCTTTGTTACCAGCAACGAACACGACTGCATCTCCTTCAGCAGCCCCAATCGCAGCCTTCAATCTCTTGGTCTCCTCATCGGAAATCCCGTATCCGGGCAGCTCGTCCGTGTGGAAAATACCACCGACCTTCCCGTAGAGTTTTGCGTGGTCCGCGAGTTCTGTGCCGAATCTCCGCCCCGGTTGCAGTTCCTTTCCAATGATCCCCGCAAACTTTGGTAGCTTCACGGCGAGAACCCTCCCCCTGGCTCCAAGCGCCTTGCGGATGACATTGGAGCGGGTGTTGGAGAAGACGTCTGCAACATCGATGACCTCATCACTTACTGTTCCGGCACCGCGCCGCTTTAGTTCCTCACGTATCTCCAAGAGGGCAAGCTGCCTCTGGACTTCGCGTTCGATGAACATCGAGATTAGCGCTAGTTCCTGCACTCCTTTGATTTCCTGGCGCGCGCCCCCGGCTATCGAGATGTTTACGTCCTGCCTGATCGTTCCTATGCCCCGTTTGGCCTTCCCGGTGGCGCGGAGAAGCTGACCGATGTAAAGGGCGGCCTTCGCAGGAGTATTCGGGTCGGAAAAGTCTGGCCCCGTGGCTATTTCGACGAGCGGGATGCCAAGCCGGTCTAGGCGGTAGTCCACATGCTCCAGGCTTTCGCCCACCTTGCGCGCAGCGTCCTCCTCCAGACAGATGGTCGGGGTGTGGAAACTTTTGCCGTTGATTTCAACCTCTCCATCCGTTGCCACAAGAACAGTGCGCTGGAAGCCGCAGGTGTTGCTCCCGTCGATCACTATCTTGCGCATGGCGTGGGCTTCGTCGACTGGCTTCGCTTTGAGCAGCAGGGCAATCTGGAGCGCGATTTCGAGCGCCTCTTCGTTGATGGGGTGCGGGGGTTCCTCGTCCAGCTCCACCAGACATACGCTGTCGGGGTAGGTCTGGTACAAAAACCCCTTGTCTTTCAGAGATTCGGCCAGCGCTGCGCGGTCCACCTCCCCCATCTCGCTTTGGGTCGGACGCAGCCTCCGCTTCACCTTAAGTGGAGCTTCCTCGTCGCGCAGTTTCGATGGGCAGTTGCAGAACAGCTTGCGGGTGTCGAGTTCCTGATGTATCTCGAACCCCACGCGCAGGCCCAACTTCTGGTAGTCAGGTTCACCCCTCATCGTCTCAATTTTGATGGTAAGGTATTTCAGTAAATAGGTTGGCCCACGCCTCTCCGATGCTCCAGCTTTTATTGGAGGAGGATAGCGTCTAATGGGTAATTAGATTGGACGACATCATCAAAATCGCAATGGTCCCTGCCCTTATGTTGTTGGGCGTCGCGCTGAGGCAGGCCAAGATAGGCTTGAAGGCGTCACATCTGGAGTTGTTGATCATATACTTCACGTTGCCGATACTCATGTTCACCGAGATGCTGAAGATGAGGTTTGACGAGTTGTCTCTCGGCAGCATCACTGGTGTGTCGCTGGTTTATCTAGCGCTCTGCTTTCTTGTGAGCTATTGGTCGTGCAGGCGATTGCCGAGCAAAGAAAAGGGCACGGTAGTGTTCAACGCGACCTTCTTCAACTCGATGTTCCTACCATTTCCTCTTATTTACGCGTTCTACGGGGATCTGTCAGTCGCCCTCATTTTCAGCCTGCCCATCGCCATCCTGCACAGCACCCTCGGAGTGTTCTTAGCCTCATACTGGGGTCACGGCAAGATTGAGAGGAAGACGCTGGTTCGCGCGGTCACCTTTCCCCCTCTTTTAGGGTTTTTCATAGGGGTGTTGGCGAGGCTGGTGTTGACCCCCCCTGTCTCCAGCCTTGGTTTCGATGTGTTGAGCGTCTTAGGCCTCTCGACAGTCTACCTCAGCCTGATACTAGTCGGCTTGGCCATTCCCCTCTCGAAGGACTCGCTGCTGGTGTTCCGCAATCGCGTCGCAGGGCTCATAACGGTGAACCGGATGTTGATATCACCCATAATCGCGCTGATATTGGTGATCGCCCTGAATTTGGGAGGGGCAGTGAAGAGCACCATCATCATAATGTCCCTTATGCCGCCTGCCTTCACCAATTTGGTCATAACGTCGAGGTTTGGTCTAGATGTCGAGGCGACTTGTCAGAGCATCTTCCTGCCTTCGCTATTGAGCGTCGGGGTAGTGTTCGCCCTCAGGTTTTTTGCCCTGATTTGAGTTCATTTGAATGAAAAAGCTGGTTTCAGAAACACGTCAGGTCTGGTCCTAGGAGTTATCTCTCCGGCCAGATTGCTGCGCATGATTTTGGAGACTTTTTCTGAATCTTTGGCGTGACCCAGCGCGAACATCAGTTTCACGTAGGCCGTTTCCGGAAGCATATCCTCCCCAGGTATCACACCAAGCTGGAGCAGGTCGCGGCCCGTCGAGTAGACTTTCATGTCGACCCGTCCCCAAAGGCACTGCGATGTCATCACCACAGGCACTTTCTTTGCTGTGGCGCGTTTTACCCCGGCGAACAAGGATTGCGGGACGTGACCCAGCCCGGTTCCCTCGAGCACGATGCCCCTGTCCCCCGCCCTGAGCATGCCGTTGATGACACTCGAAGGCATTCCCGGCGTGACCTTCAGGAGCGCAACCTTGGGTTCGAATTTCCCATCTATCATCACCCTGCCCTTGGGGCTCGCGCGGTTGTAGTCGTCGCGGAAAAGCTTCAGCTCGCGCGCTTTGACCATGCCAATCGGGATGTCATTTATGGTCTGGAATGTGTCGCGGCGACTCGTGTGGCATTTCCGGACCTTCGTGCCCCGATGAATAAGGCAGAAATCGTCCTCCGTTGAGCCGTGCATCACCACGCAAACCTCCGAGATGTCGGACTTGCCCGCCACCGTGACTGCGCTGATCAGGTTCAGAGCTGCATCGCTGCTGGGCCGGTCAGAGGAGCGCTGGGATCCTACGAGCACGACGGGCCTGAAGAGCCCCTTGAACATGAAGCTGAGTGCGGCCGCGGTGTAGCCCATGGTGTCAGTTCCATGAGCGACAACCACCCCCGAGGCCCCGCCATTTATCTCCTTCGCTATCGCCCTGCCGATTTTGACCCAGAGTTCGGGAGTCATGTGCTCGCTGAAGACATTGCAGGCCTCTACTACTTTGATGTTCGCAATTTCCGCGAGCTCAGGAACCGTGCTGTAGATTTCCTCGGGCGTGAAGGCGGGAAAGACGGCACCAGTCCGGTAATCGACTCTGCTGGCTATCGTCCCGCCCGTGCCGATTATCGTCACGTTGGGCTTCGAGGGGTCATGTTTCAGCTCGAGCTTTGGGACGCTGAGTTCAGGCGGTTTTCCCCTCTCGAGCAGCTTGATTCTGGTTCCACTCACCATCTTTATCCCCACGTTGTACCCGCTCTGAAGTTTCAGCACGATATGATCAGCATCGCCGAGCTCGGTGCGGGGCATGAGCACACCTTCGTAGGCTCTGCCGGCGCTCTCGACCTTTATCCTGTCCCCCACTCCCACCGAGGCCGCCTTCAGAAGTCGCTGGGTCCTGCCCCTGTACCCGGACATTTTATCAGCTTACGATAATGCACGCGGGCTTAAATCGGTGTTCCCTGCTGGCAGTAAAAAACTAATAAACCCTGAATCAGAAGAATCAGTCGGGCGGAGGTAACTCAACCTGGGAGAGTGCCGGTCGTTCGGGTCCACTCGAACGGGCAAAACTGAAGTTCCCAGGAGTGGATATCCGGCTGTTGAGGGTTCAAATCCCTCCCTCCGCACCACAGGAATCACGAAGTCATTTGGGCAATTTCTGAGGAGGTTTTACGGGAAAGACCCAGATTTTTTCCGTTTTAATTCTGGAGATAAAAAGTGACAACTTCCGGATTTGTCCGTACACTAATCGTTCTGGGAGCTCTCATAAACAAAGTCCCTTATCAGGTACTTTATCACCTCACTCCATGCAGGATTCCTCACCGTTGCTAATTTTTAAACCATATGACTTTTTATAAGATAACTCAAGAAGGCTAAAGTTGTAAGGTGTTCTAGGATGATCGCGGGCATGATTTTTGATATCAAGAGATATTCTATACACGACGGCCCAGGCATACGTACAACCGTATTCTTTAAGGGGTGCCGTCTTCACTGTTCGTGGTGCCACAACCCTGAAGGGCAGTCTTTTGATCCAGAGCTTATGATTAGGCCAGAGAGATGTATCGGATGTAAAACTTGTGTTTCAGCTTGCCTTAACTCAGCGGTTTCAACTGCGAATAGCTTGATAGTTACAGATCGTGGCAAGTGTAAAGTGTGCGGGGTTTGTGCAGAAAAGTGTCCTGCAAATGCAAGGGAGATCGTAGGTAAAAAGTTTTCAGTAGATGAGTTAATGCAAGAAGTAGAAAAGGATGTTCCATTTTATGACGAGTCTGGTGGCGGTGTAACCATTTCAGGTGGCGAGCCTCTTGCTCAACCTAGGTTTTTAAATGCCTTTTTAAGCGCCTGTAAGAAAAAAGGGATTCATGTAGCGCTGGACACTAATGGTTATGCGAAAACAGAAACTGTGATGAAGGCAAGCAGAAATGTTGATTTATTTCTTTATGATCTAAAAGTGATGGATGATGAAAAGCATAAGTTGCATACAGGAGTTTCTAATAAACTAATTCTAAAGAATTTAAAAAGACTAGATTCTCTTGGAAAGAGAATAATCGTGCGTTTCCCTCTTATCCCCGGTGTTAACAGCGATGAAGAGAATGTTCATGGCATGATTGATTTCGTGTCTAGATTGAGAAACGTCGAAGAAATAGATGTACTTCCATACCATAGACTTGGGGTTGAAAAAGCTAAGAGGTTAGGGAAGAAGGCAAAATCATTTAAGAAACCGTCGGATAAAATGGTAGAGAATATTGCAAAGGAGTTAAGAAGTTTTGGATTTAAAGCCAAAATAGGCGGATAAGTATTGGCGAAAAGAGAGGGAATGTCCAATGAATGAAAGGGTTAGTAAATTAAGGAAACAAAGTGTAGACGTGGTACCATACATAGATCATGAAAGAGCGAAACTTGTGACGGAATTTTATAGAAGTGATTCGGCAAAAGGTGTATCTGAACCCGCTCGCCGCGCCCTTGCTTTCAAGCACTTTTTGGAACATAAGACCATATACATTGGAGATGGAGAATTAATAGTTGGAGAAAAAGGATGCGCTCCAAGAGCTGTTCCTGCATACCCAGAACTTTGTTGTTATTCTCTTGAAGACTTGAAAATTCTTAATTCACGGAAAATAACGCCGTTCCGTGTAGGTAAAGAAGTTAAGCGGATTTACAAGGAGGAAATAATACCCTTCTGGAAAGGAAGAGATATGCGAAGCATGGTTTTTAATGTAGTGCCAAAGGAGTGGAAAAAGGCATTTAAGGTTGGTGTTTTCACCGAGTTTATGGAGCAAAGAGCGCCTGGACAAGCTGTTATGGACGACAAGATATATAGTGCGGGTTTTCTTGACATTAAGAAGAAGATACAGGAAAGACGTAAGAAGTTGGATTTTTACAACGATCCAGAGGCGTATGATAATGATCAAGAGTTACAGGCCATGGAGATATGTTGCGATGCGATTATTAATTTTGCTTTGAGACATGCTGAACAGGCAGAGAAACTGGCAAGAAAAGAGACTGACCCTAAAAGGAAAAAAGAGTTGGAACAGATTGCGGAAATCTGCAGTTGGGTCCCTGCCCATGCTCCAAGGACGTTCTGGGAAGCACTACAAATGTATTGGTTCACTCATCTTGGTGTTACATCAGAGCTTAACACTTGGGATTCCTTTAACCCGGGAAGATTGGACCTGAATTTTTATTCTTTTTATAAGAGAGATATAGAAAAAGGAAGATTAACTAATGAACAAGCAAAGGAACTATTAGAATGCCTTTGGATAAAATTTAACAATCAACCTGCACCACCAAAGCTAGGCGTAACAGAGGAAGAAAGTGCAACCTACCAAGACTTTGCCACGATCAATTTGGGGGGAGTTGACAAGCATGGACATGGCGCTATCAATGAGCTTTCTTATTTGGCGTTAGAAGTTGAGAAAGAATTGAAACTGATGCAGCCCAATACTTGTATACAGATAAGTAGTAAAAATCCAGACAAATTCCTGAAAAGAGCACTGAAAATTATCAGAACTGGTCATTCAAAACCAGCAATCTTTAATACAGACATCATAATTCAGGAGCATCTTCGTCAAGGTAAGAGCGTAGAAGATGCAAGGTTAGGGGGTGCTATCGGATGTGTGACTATCAATGCATTTGGCAAGGAGACTACAATCCTCACAGGCTATATGAACTGGCTGAAGATTTTTGAAATCACATTGAATAACGGTTTGGATCCTGTTACAGGTGAAAAAGTGGGTATAGAAACCGGTGACTCAACTAAGTTTGAGTCCTTTAAAGAGCTTTTAGTAGCATATAAGAAGCAGTTGAAGTACTTTGTAGACCTTAAAATAGAAGGTAACAATAAAATAGAAAGGCTTTATGCAAGATACATGCCTGCACCTTTCCTCTCAATACTTATGGATGATTGTGTTGAGAAGGGCAAGGATTACCATAATGGTGGTCCGAGATATAACACCAGTTATATCCAAGGAACTGGACTGGGGACTTTGGCGGATTGTATGGTAGCAATTAAGTATCACGTGTTTGATAAGAAGAATATAACCATGGAAGAACTATTAGAAGCGTTGAGGAATGATTTTAGGGGTAGGTATGAAAAATTTCGTCAAATACTATTATACAAGACTCCCAAGTATGGCAACGACGATGATTATGCGGACACTATCGCAAAATGGTTAGTTGATGTATGCATTGAAGTTTTAGATGGTCGACCTAACACGAGAAGCGGAAAATACAGAGTAACCTTACTTCCTACAACCGTTCATATTTACTTTGGAAAGGTATGTGGTGCTACACCCAATGGCAGAAAAGCTGGTGAACCTATCTCTGAAGGTGTCTCTCCGAGCCAAGGTGCAGATACACATGGCCCCACCGCTGTTATTAAATCCGTCGCCAAGTGGGACCATACCCGCACAGGAGGAACACTATTAAACATGAAATTCTCATCGCAAGTTCTGAAAACTGAAGAAAACACTGACAAATTAGCCCACCTTATCCGGACATTCTTCAGACTTGGTGGTCACCATATCCAATTCAATGTTGTAAACGCAGATACACTTCGCGATGCGCAAAAACATCCAGATAAATACAGAAATCTCTTGGTGCGTGTTGCTGGTTTCAGCGACTACTTCTTGAACCTTAGCAGAGAGCTTCAAGATGAAATAATTTCTAGGACAGAGCATGAATCATTGTAACTGTTTCAAATTTCTGCTTTCAAAAAAGGAGTAAGATATCTCAGCTACTGCTTTAAAATCGCTAAGTCCAATTTAGAGATTTGTTTTTGCTATGGATATTTTTGGCATATTCAAAAACATTATTCATAAATGAAGTTACGTGGTCCGAGTATTTCATCTATTGCTTTCATTTGGCTCGGTTTGAGGGGTCCATATTCTAAAGCCCCGGCGTTTTCCTCCACTTGTTTTACCGTCTTAAAACCAGGTATCGGGAGCGTCATCGGAGATCTAGCCCAAATCCAACTAAGAGCTCCTTGTACTAGAGTTCTCCCATCTTCTGTCAATACCTCTTTTATTTGATCTAATTTTTTGGTAAATTCTGGCACCACCTTTCCATTTTTAAAGTAGACCACCCATTCTGGAGAGATAGTTCGAATATCATTTTCAGGTAATCGAGGTGTTTGTGATGTGTACTTCCCTGAAAGCAGTCCCATCGCTAAAGGCGTTCTAATTAAGTTTAGTAATTGTTTCTCTTCACAAAGGCTGAAGATTTCAGGGATATCTCTGAAAACATTTGTCTCACTTTCAACTGCTACATAGTGCTTACGATGAGAATACGCGGTTGCACGACTAGTTGAATCTGTACTCCATCCATAGCCTCTGATTGCACCTTCACTGACTAAGTCTTCCAATGTGTCCATGGTTTCAGCTGCTTTAGCAAGTGGATATCCCCAAATGTGAAGAAGATAAATATCTATGTAGTCAGTTTTTAATCGCTTAAGTGAGGCATCAACCGCTTCACGAACATGTTTCGGGGAAGCATCTTCGCCACGATGCTTTGTTTTTGGGTCAAATGTAGCCCCGAATTTTGTTATAATTATTACCTCGTCACGATAGTTTTCTAAGGCCTTTCCCAGTAGTTCCTCGCTGAGACCAAGACCATAAATATCTGCACTGTCGAAAACTCTCACACCGAGTTCAAGTCCTCTGTTCAGCGCCTTCATAGATTCTTCATTGTCGGTATTACCCCATCCGCCGCCGATAGGCCAAGTGCCCATTCCTAATGCACTCGTCTCGACATTTAATTTTGGAATTTTCCGTTTGTATAGATTAACCATTCTTACTCACGTTTTTCCTCCTTTCATTCCTCATTTAAAAGTCTTTCTTTTTTCACGTTTCAAAGGTTCCTTCCTAAGTTTTATAGACATGCACGAAAACCCATCCGAGGTGAGAAAATGCCTGTGAAAAAATCCGCTCCGATTGGAATGAGTGAGATAAGGAAAACC
>CAZKGC010000005.1:5705-12938 GCA_964552335.1 Hadarchaeota archaeon (SeqCode) | reverse complement strand
CACAGCTTTTGGGATCGTCATCGGTATGATTTGGACGCAGGTTGTCATGTCCGGATTTGCCACAGCGGGGGTACCCCTGACAGCTATCGGAACAAGTTGGGGGCAGTGGGCAGTGTTCGTAATCACAGCTATTACGGTGACGATGATGTGCGTAATTGCGATAGTGCTGATCGGAAGATGGGGCGGGAAGAAATAGTTTTCGTTGCCCCAACAGACCCTCTAAAAGGCGCGCATTTGTTAGAGGTACTCGAGGGTATCAAGTCGACTTTTACAAAATCCGTGAATTCCGTCAAAGTTATTGACAAAGCCTGCGATTTCCTCTACTCTTCCCTCTCCGCGCCTGAGCCATATCGCTCGCATGCTCGCCATCTTGGCTCCTTCAGCTTCGTGCGCTATTCTACCTTTTCTTCTTAACCTTGGCGATTCTCTCGATTTGCTTAAGCCGTCTGCTTCTCTCACCCAGCTTTCCGCGTATTCTGTGCATCTGTCTGGTCTTTCGTTTGGCCTTCTCAACGCTGGCTCTCAGCCTGCCTTTGGTCGTCCGCAGCGCCGCCTCTTTTCTCCCTATCTCTTCCCTGCTTCTCCTGAGCGCAATCTCTTTTTGTCTGAGAACTTCCGCCTGCCTTGCTTTTTCCTCTGTTAGGGTTTCCACCTCTCGGACGTATCTGTGAAGTACTACGCGCATGTGGACCCCATAGCCGACAAGTATCACTCCTATGAATACACCAATGCCGCTGATGACATAGTTGTTGGCCCACGAGAATATCCATGACTGGTTTGGCGTGACGTTCAAATACGTGAGCACAATGTAGAGAAATCCAAGCAATATGAGGAAAGCCCCGACGCCGATGCTCGCGCTTCCAACATTACTCTTTTTAACTATTAAACTCCCCGAAGTCAACTTGACGGCTGAGTTTAAAAATTAAGTTGTAATCAAAATATTTTCCGAAGTTTTGCCAGTGAGTCAACTACCAAGTCAGCTGGTTCCTCGGTCCCCCAATCCCTGCGCCTGATCCATATCGCCCGCATTCCAGCGGCTTTGGCCCCCCTGATATCAGTAAATGGTTTGTCTCCGACCACTGCGCACGCTTCCGCGTTTAATCCAAGTTTGGAAGCGGCGAGTAAAAACGGCTCGGGACTCGGTTTAGTATGAACGGTATCTTCTCCGCTAATGACCACAACATCAAAGAGCCTAGTGAAATCGAGGTGTTTCAGTCTCTTGCTCTTTATTCCGGGCTTGCCGTCCGTGTCCGTGACTAGACCTAATTTGTAACCTTTTCGCTTGAGATAGTTCAACGTTGGCTCAGCATCCGGGTAGGGCTTACTCGCTCTTGAATACGTGTTCCAGTAAAGTCCTGTCAGCTCTTCTGTTATTTGGCGTGGTACTTCTCTCCTCAACCCAAGCTTGGAGAGCAGAACTGGCCACCACTTGTCGCGATCGTATTTGGTTTCCATGTTCATCTTGTCATCAAAATCGTCGAGCTTCGAGCGAATGGCAGCTTCATCCACGTCAATCCCACTCTCGCGGAGATAGTTTCGTAGTTTCCTCGTTACCGCGCGGTGTGCTACATCCAAGCCAATGTGCGCATCGATGAGGGTTTCGTCCAAATCGAATAGCACAGCCTTTATCCCGCGCATCAAATTTCAGCCCCCCTTTCACCGCCACAAAATCTTGTTATGTACGTGGTCGTGGTCCGTGCAGCGTTTTTCAGAATATCTTCGTCTATCCCCGGAGCCCCGCAGATGAGCAGGAGAACGCCCCTCGTCGATAGGGTTACCTTTGTATCGTCCGCATCTCGATATGGATAGATCGCGATTAACTTCTCCGAATCCGAAACTACTGCCTCGTTGCCCTCGAGCACCATAGGTTCATTCATGCCTATGCCCGTGAACTCCTCGCCCCTACGCGCCAGCCTGAGTACTAGGTCCCCGTGGATGCGCTCCGAGTCGAAAGCGCCTATAGAGATGCATGTCTTGATCGAGGCCAGATTGTAAGCGTCTACGAGTGTGTTTATCGTCGGCAGCGGCTTCCCGGCCAGCACCCTTCGGATGAGCGCCTCCGCGGCTGGTCTGTTTTTCGTGGGGTCGATACCGATGCGCCAGAAAAAGTCCCTGTATGCCCTGAAAATTGGAAAATCTTTTACAGTCGCGAGATTGTAAGTGCGCTTTATCTCATCCACGACTTCTTCCTTGAACAGCTCCAGCCCGCTATTTTTTCCTTCAACTCTAACTCCCTCGACGTCACTGACAAAGACTTCGAGACCCAGAAAGCGCTCTCTCAGCTGGGGTTGAATAGCGATCTTCATATTCCCACTCTAAGCAGATGTCTTTTTAAACAGATACCCGCCCAACAAAATCATCGCTGCGGAGAAAGCGAGCAATACTCCGAAGTCTGTCAATATCGAAAACTCTGATGTGCCCAAGAGTACTCCTCTGAGACCATCGACTCCGTACATGAGAGGGTTAACATGAGCGATCGCCTTCATCCAGCTAGGGGCCGTGCTGATCGGGAAGAAAGCCCCAGAGAGGAAGAAGAGGGGCATGATTATAAAGTTCATTACCACTGGAAAAGCGACTGGGTCCTCGATCTTAGAGGCGAACGCCAGACCTGCGCTCACAAAACCTAGGGAGACGAGGGCCATAAAAGCCAAAACTTGGATGAACGCGATTATGCTAGGCGGCCACACACCCACCAATCCCACGGCGAGGAGTAGCAACATCCCTTGAAGCATCGAAACCGTCGTGCCACCCAACGCTTTCCCCAGCATTATATGAGTCCTTGAAACAGGGGCGACCAGTATTTCCTTCATAAAACCAAACTGTTTGTCCCAGAGCACGGAAACGCCTGACATCATTGAGGAGAATATCAGCGTCATCCCAATTATCCCAGGGGCCATGAACTGGAGGTAGCTGGAGCCCCCCGGCATTGTAAAGGCCGCACTCATCCCGACTCCCATAATCGCCAACCACAAAAAGGGCTGGATTAACGATGAAATCAGCCTCGACTTCCCCCTGACGAACCACTTCATCTCCCTGAGCCAGAGAGTGTAGATCACCTGAATTGCTGACATTCATCTCCCCCAATGTGCGCCCATCCCGAATGGACGACGCGCGCCACCTTCAGGCCCCTCTTCTCTGATGGCCTTACCTGTGTATTTGATGAATACATCCTCCAGCGTTGGCCTGCTCAGGCTGGCCTCTAGGACCTGACCACCATGGGACCTGACAATATCGATCAGTTTTGGAAGCGCCTTTCCACCATTGTCCACCTGCAGATGCAAGCCGTCTCCGACGATTTTTGCTTCCTTCACGATTCTACTCTTACGGAGAATAGCTACTAATTTTTTTGGCTCTGCAACCTTGATAGAAACAATGTCTCCCTTGAGTTTGTCCTTAAGCGCTTCCGGCTTGTCGAGCGCAACTATTTTTCCGTTGTCGATTATGCCGACGCGGTTGCAGAGGTAGTCCGCTTCCTCGATGTAGTGGGTGGTCAGGATGATGGTGATTTTTTCAACCTCGTTCAACGATTTAACCTGCTCCCAGACTACTCGCCTCGTTTGAGCATCGAGCCCCAGCGTGGGTTCGTCTAAGAAGAGAATTTTCGGGCGATGCATCAGGCCACGCGCCATCTCCAACCTCCGCTTCATGCCTCCCGAGTAGGTCTGGACTAGAGCGTCTGCGCGATTGGTTAGCCCAACGATTTTTAATACATCTCTTATGCGCTCCTCCCTCTGCGCCTTCGTCATGCCGTACATCCGCCCGTGAAAATCCAGGTTTTCCCTGCCCGTCAGGCGGTTGTCGAGCGAAGGCTCTTGAAACACGATCCCAATCGCCGACCGAACTTTGTCCGGATCCTTACAGATGTCGAAGCCAGTTACCCTCGCCGTTCCCGTGGTCGGGCGCAAGATCGTGGCGAGCATGTGAGTAAGCGTGGTCTTTCCAGCGCCGTTCGGGCCGAGTAAACCGAAGAGTTCGCCATCACTTATTTTGAGGTTCACGCGGTCAACCGCTACCAGACCGCCAAACTTTTTCGTCAGGCCGCGTGTTTCTATCGCGTACTTCGCTTTCATTTAATCAACCCAAAAAGCTCACGGAGGAATTCTTTGAACCCAGTCGTCAACTTTCTCCACTCGGAAAACGCTGTTTCCGCCGCTTTTTCTCGCCCACTTCAAATTTCCAAAGTGAAAGAACATTAAATCACCATGCGATAGCTTTGTGCTAAATCATTTCCTTACGTTTTGCCAACCAGATGCTTATCGGTAAGAAGACGACGGTGTAGCCCAACAATACAAAAAAGCTCAGAGTGGGATCTGGACTACTTAACATCGGGCCCATATTCATACCTCCAGACATGCCACCGAACGCCTGCCCAAATGTAATACCATAGGTTGCCATCGTCGCATCTCCGGCGCGATTGGGCATGAACCAAGGATCGTAGCCCGCAAAGGAAAGAGCGCCCGAGATAACTGAAAAAATCACCAAGTAAGTCAGAAGAGTGGCTATAGTTGCCCCCATGCCTCCCTTAAACACAGAACTGAAGACGAATGCCATGCTTATCACGCTGCACGCAAGCATCAGCGTGATCGCCATCGAGCCCAATATCCCGCCTGGCACTTGTTGGTAAAACACGAGCAGAGCGCTGGCCGATATCAGATAGGCTATAATTATTATTATTGCTGTGGCGACGACGCATGCAATGTATTTTCCAACTACCAAGGTGATACGCTTCACCGGGTTTGGGAATAGAATGTATCCCGTTTTACGCTCAAACTCAGACGCTATGGCATCCCCCGCGAAGAACACCGCGCCGAGAATCGCCATCGAACTCATCGATGTCACGAACACTGCGAAGAGTTCAGGACTGTCGCGGATGCCCATCCTTCCAGGGAGGTCCAGTCCTCTGTAGAGTCCTATAGTCAAAACCACGGCAAGAACTGTGATCGCCAATGCCCCGTAGAACCGCTTCCTTCGGTACTGCTTCAGCAGCTCGTATTTCGTAACCACTTTTAGTTTCTCGAACTCGCTCAAATAGATCCCTCCGTGAGTTTGAGATACGCACGCTCAAACGACCTGTATTTTTTCTTCAAGCGAGCGATATCTTCATATGCACGCAGTTTTCCGCGGTCGATTATAGCAACCTTCTTACAGATTTTTTCGACCTCGGTGAGTAGGTGGGAAGCGAAGAGCACTGTCTTCTTTTTTCGCGCTTCTTTTAGTACCTCTCGTATCTCCATCATGCCTCTGGGATCAAGTCCCAAGGATGGCTCGTCGAGGATGAGGATTGGAGGGTCGTGAAGTAGTGCTTGGGCGAGCGCCAGACGTTGTTTCATCCCCCGGGAGAACTTCTCTATTTTGACATTCACCCATTCTTCAAGCCTAACTAGTTTGAGAACTTCTTTTATTCTGTCATCCAACTTACGTCCACTCATTCCCCGAAGCCGCCCAAGATACCTGAGTGTCTCGTTTGGAGTTAGGAAAGGGTAGAACTCGGGAGTTTCTAGGATGGCCCCCACTTGCGAAATCGCTCTCTCGCGCTCTTCCATGACGTTGATACCTGCGAGATAGGCTGTGCCCTTGGATGGTCGCATGAGCCCGCAAAGAATTTTGAGGGTGGTGGTCTTCCCGGCACCATTCGGACCTAGCAGCGCGACATCTTCGTTCCACTTCACCCTAAGCGAAAGGTTGTCCAAGGCTAGGAAGCCATTGTAATATCTGGTCAACCCCTCGATGAGTATAGAATCTGGCATGTCTCTCCCCTTAAAATGTTTCAAACTTCAAGATGGCTCACAATTCCAAAGCTATTTTTTTACTTTGCCCATCAATCGCTTCTGCAACATTTCGAGCTCTTTTTGCAAACGCAACAGCTCTTCTGCTTTTATTACCATGAACCCTTTTGGTCCTGTCCTGCCGAAGAACCTTTTTGGTCCTAGCATGCCGAAGAATATCAGCGTGCCGCCAGATTTGATATCTAACTCTTTCCTCAACTTAGCAGGTATCACTATCTGTCCCTTTGGTCCTACGGTAGCAGAACCGTAGAATGTGGGCCCAAATTCTTCTTTATTTTTCATCAAACCACCTTTTTTTTACATTTCCGATTTAATGTTTGATAAGTAGTAAATGTTATACAAGTATAAAAAGTTTTCTATGCACGCAACTTGGTTTCTAGACCCATAAGGAGTTAATTTACGACCTACTGGATGCAGATACTTTTTTAGTCACGTCACAAAATTAAAATCGATGAAATTCACCTCCGAGGAAACGGCCTTCCTGAAGAAAAACGAGGTCTGCAGGCTGGCGACGGCTTCACGTGATGCCGAGCCTCATGTCGTTCCGGTTTGCTACATCTTTCACGATGGATACTTTTACATAGCTACCGACTACGGGACAAAGAAGTACAAGAACTTGTTGAAGAACCCCAAAGTCGCACTAGTTGTCGACACCCACAAACCGCACAAGGCAGTTGTGGTTGAGGGTGAGGCAAAAATCCTTGAGCGGGGCGAGGAGTTCAGGCGTATCCGAGAGATGTTCTACAGGAAGTTTGACTGGGCTAGGAACGATCCTTGGGACGAGGGAGAGTCCCCCATCCTTAAGATAAAGCCGTCAAGTAAGTCCAGCTGGGGTATCTAGGGGATGTAAAAATGGCGATAAACAAGGAGTGGCACGAGAAGAACAAGATGCCGAGGAATCCCACTTTTGAGCAGAGAGTTCGATGGCATTTGGAACACCAGAAACATTGCAGCTGTAGAGGGATCCCAGAGAAGTTGCTAGAGGAAATGAAGAAAAGGAACATCAAACCAAAATAACCATCGGGCGCATGAAAACTATTTTGTAGTCGAAAGAAACAGTTCGGAAAGTGTGAAAGATGAATTTAGGATGTGCTGAATTCGCTGTCCCGGGCAAGACGCTGGAGGACAAGCTTGGGATGTTGGAATCGCGCGGGATGTGGCTAGAACTGGTCAACGATGGCAAGAAGCGGTTGAAAGATGTTTTGGACGTGCAACAAAGTTTCGACACTTCAATTGAGTCCGTTCAAGCGTACATGTTGCATAAGCTGCAGATGTTAAGCGCTAAGGAGAAGAAACGAAAAGCCGCCGTGCGTCACGTAGAGGAGACTATAAAATTGGCTTCGGGGGTAGGGGCGAAGAACGTTGTGACCACTATCGCTTACGGAGAGCCGACGATTGAAAACCCGAGAGAAAAATGCGTCGAACTGTTCAAACATTTCGGTAAGCT
>CAZKGC010000005.1:2711-5695 GCA_964552335.1 Hadarchaeota archaeon (SeqCode) | reverse complement strand
AAGCTCTGCGAGGAGTTCAACGTTGTGGTCTCCATCGAACCGTTGGGCAGGGACAGAACTACTTTTCTCCCAAGCGTGCCCGGAGTCCATCGACTGGTTCAGGATGTGGGCTCGGCCTATGTGCGTCTGATGGCTGATACTCTGCATATCTATGCCAACGGAGAAAATGTAGCAAAAATCGTTGGGGAATATGCTTCGGAAATAACGGAATTGCAATTGCGCGACACGGATTCAAGACCACCGGGACAGGGAAAGATAGACTTCGCCCCAGTACTGAAAGTTGTCCGTGAAAAGTTCAAAGGGTTAGTGTGCTTGGAGTACCAACTTGGCCCAGACCCGCTCGCAGATCTCGATAGTGCTATTGAAACAACAAAAATTATCTCTGCGGCTCGATAATCACCTTGAGCGAATCTTTGGCCTCGGCGACGAGCTTGAAGCCCAAACCCGCTTCGGCCAAACCTAGCCTGTGAGTGATTATATCGCGTACGTTTATCCGTCGCCCGGTTAGGAGCTTCAGCGCTTCCTCAAGGTCATTGGGGGCAGCGCCGTAGGATGTCATCATGGATACCTCATTGCGCCATAATTCAGTGAAAGGAATTTTGATATCGGTGCCAATTCCCGGTACCGCGAAAAATAAAATCGTGCCTCCTCGGTCCACACATTGTAGAGCCTGTTCGCTCGCGGAGGGGGCTCCCGTGCAGACCACCACTCTGTCCGCAAGCCTGCCATCATTGAGCCGACGCAATTTTTCCGGTACTTCCTCTCTGGCTTTTATCACTGCGTCTGCCCCGAACTTTTTTGCGGCTTTCAAACGGTATTCACTTATGTCTGTCGCGATTACTCGTTCTGCATCCTTCAGCCGAGCAAGTTGTATGTGAAGCAATCCTGAAACTCCGCTGCCGAGGACAAGGACAGTATCCCCCACCCCGACTCGCGCTAACCTTTGTCCCCGCACAATGCAACCCAGTGGTTCAATAAAGGTTCCCTCCTCAAAGGAGATGCTTTTTGGCAGGAGATAGACGCCACGTTCTACGTTTATCTTGGGCACGCGGATGTACTCGGCGAATCCACCAGGGTCGTAGTTGGTCGTGTGCAATGTTTCACATGCAGTTTCATGCCCACGTTTACAATAGCGACAAGTGCCGCATGGGATGTGATGAGAAACGAAAACTCTATCGCCAACCTTGTAGCGCTTTACGCCTTTTCCAACCTCGACGATTTCCCCCGTCGCCTCGTGGCCCAGCACCCGCGGGGCAGTTTTGATCCGATACCACTCGAGCACATCGCTGCCGCATATCCCAGAGGCCATCACTTTCATCAAAAATTCGCCGGCCCATATCTTCGGCTTGGGCACCTCCTCCAGTCCCACATTTCGGTTGTTGTAGTACATGGCGACCCGCATACGTAGTCCTCCCATGAATTTAGTCTGGGATAAGAAATCTTTTTTGTTGTATGCTTGTGAGGCCTAGGCTTTAGACCCATGGGTTGAAAAACCGCAGGAGGTAGCGGTGCCCCTTCCTCTCCTCCCTTCGCAGTTTGTACCCGTAGATGAAACCGATGATGAGTCCAGTGAGGTGGGCCATGTTGGCGATCGAGCCGCCTATTGTGAAGAACGCGAGGATCGCTGATAATACCCCAAAACCGAGGCTGGCTACCCAGAGGGGCATAGGAATGAATAAGAACAGGAGAACGGGCAGTCGGGGCGCCAGAGCGGTCAGTGTTCCGAGAGTTCCGAGGATGGCACCGCTCGCGCCCAAGACCACCACTTCAGGCGGAATCACGAGAATCTGGGCTGCCCCGGCAATGATTCCAGACCCGAAGAATATGTATAGGAATCTTCTCCTGCCAATCCTTGCCTCAAGCACCGGCCCGAAGGAGAGGAGAACCAGCGCGTTCACGAACAGGTGAAGGAACCCCGCGTGGAGAAAGATTGATGTCACGAGGGTCCATGGTCGGGCGAGGACCGTGGCTCGGGATGGTGTTAAGTAGTAAAGGAAAGTGTTGTAATCCCTAACTTGGTAGTACGCCGGGCCCAGCACGGATTGGGCTATCAGCTGACAGATGAATACTATGAGGAGCGATAACAGGATGGCCATACTCGACCAGCGAAGGAAAAAATGTCTGAAGAAGCTTGGCCGCCCTTTGGGTTTGGGCGCTTTGATTTCGTACCGTATTTCTATTTGCGGCACCTCGGGCTCACGGCTTGGAATCGAATCCTGATCAAGTTTTTCCTGCTTGGGCGGCCCGGCTTCCGAAAATCGTTTACAAGAATGGTTTTCTGGTAGTCTATGCTTTGAGCAAAAAGTGCCTCCACAATACCCGCACTTGAACGGCAATGCAACCTCCTCGCCGCAGACATCACAGGTCGCCATTATCTCCTTCCATTGTGCGGGTGGAAATCACAATTTCTGTAGGGACTTTTCGAAGTCTTTCACCTTGGGTGGCTTTTTGCCCTCCCCCGGCATGACGATGTGTCCTTCCGCCCTCAGATGCTCCGCCTGTCTCTTTGTGCCGCCCGGGAATTTTTCGTTTAAACTGCCGTTGTCCCTAATCACGCGCCAATAGGGGGTTATCTTTTTGCTTCCAGATCTTTTGTCCTCTTCAGCCACTTCAGCAGAGATTCTAACAAAAATTCCCGTCGTGAGTGGGCAAGTTGAATCAGCCTTGAAATCTTTTGCAAGACGTTCCCTAATTTGTTTTATGGTGATGAGTTTTCCTGTTCGAACTTTGCGGATCAATCCATCGACAAGAAGGGGCGTGGCGACAAGAACTCTTCTGCCACCAAATCTTTTTTCCCAAGAGGGCGAGCCGCTTACAACCTTTGGCAGACCTTTTGGAGGATTTTCCAATTTTTCTCGCCAGCTTTTGCGTGTTTTCAAGTTTGTTCCCCCGAGTTCCAGACGCAAGTTAAGAGGACTTTTTTCTTTTGGTTTTATCAAATATCGCCTGCGCTTCTTTTGGAGTAGCATTTTCATGAATGATTG
>CAZKGC010000005.1:0-2701 GCA_964552335.1 Hadarchaeota archaeon (SeqCode) | reverse complement strand
ATCGCACGTATTGCCTTGGCCATCGCCACCGGGTAATCGTGCTGCCAGACATTCCTGCCCAGATTCACACCGATTGCACCTTTCTGCAAGGCATCGTAAATCCAGTTGAATACCTCAATTTGCGTGTCCACCTTAGGACCACCAGCGATGACTATCGGCACGGGGCACCCGCGGACGACCTTCTCGAAGCCCTCCTCGCAGTAATAAGTCTTAACCACGCGCGCCCCCAGCTCAGCCGCAATTCTGCTGGCCAAGGCGAGATATCTGGCGTCGCGCTTTCCTAATTCAGCCCCGACGGCGGTCACTGCCATAACAGGGATGTCGTACTCCTCACACTCGTTCACGAGGTTCGAGAGGTTCAGCAGCGTCTCATGCTCCCGCTCGCTGCCCACAAAAATCGACATCGATACCGCGCTGGCGTTCAGTCGTATGGCCTCTCTGACCGAGGTTGTGATCCCCTCGTGAGACAGCTCATCCTTTCTGGCCATGCTCGTGCCACCGGAGACCCTGAGAATGACCGGTTTTGTACTAGTCGGGTCGACGCAAGAACGAAGTATTCCTCTGGTGAGCATGATAGCGTCAACATACGGCAGAAGGGGTTGAATAGTCTTTCCCGGCTCCTCCAGCCTTGTCGTGGGGCCTTGGAAGTACCCATGGTCGATGGGTAGGAACATCGCCCTGCCGTCACGTTGGATCAGCTGCGCGAGCCTGTTCTTCATCCCCCAGTCCATGTCATCCCCTTCACTTTTTGGGCCTGACTATTAAATATCCTTTGTCGGTCAACCAGTGGTGAAACTCCCATGTTGTATGTTTGCAGTCCCTCGCGCAGGTTTGTCTTATTTTTTCATACTCCTCTGAACCGGGTTTGCGGGCGTTCAGCTCCAATTGAATCGGGCATCTTATATCGTTGCAGAACTCGCGTTTTTTGTACTCCACATAACCCTTGATCGGCATGGTCTTACCCCAACCTCATACTTCAACGATAAGTTTTATACCCGTGCCGTTTTAATCATAAAAAAATTATGTAACTGTGGTGGAAAAGTGAGCGAGAAAAACAGGAAAATTTTGGTGCTCCTGATAATCCTTGCTTTCATCCTCTCGATGGTGATTCCAGCCCTCATCGTATTGCTGAAGTAGAAGTTTATTCTTATCAAATACAAAATGTGGAAAATTAATGGAGAAGTGCCTATTAATCAGGATATTCAACATTTACTTGTGCGGCCGTGGTCCAGCCTGGTTAAGGAATTTTCCGCCAGTAGACTCAGGCCCTCCAAGCCTGTAACGCGGGTTCAAATCCCGTCGGCCGCATCACAAATCTATGTCCATGACATCGGCCATGGCACTATTTTGCTCTTCTCCTCACGGAGGCGTCTGAACCAAAATATAGTGAAAATAGCCAGCGCCACAAAAAACGCGCTGAGCAGCACGGTCAGTAAGTCAGGTGCCCTTTCCACCACCTTTCCACTCGCCAACACAGTAAAGTTTTCCGCATGAATGTCGAGGTCCCCGCCGTGCTCCGTGCACGCAAAGTGGAAGGTTCCGACCACCTCCACCGTGTCCCCGATATGCGTATAATCCCCGACGATGGAAACTTTTTTCGCATCAGCGGCACGACACCAAACTCCGATAGCCACTCCGTTGTCGAGCACGTTGACCCATGCCGAATCACCTCTCGCGAGTACCCCGACAACTTCTCCCCTGAAAGTCACTATCATACCGTCAAAGTGAACGGAGTTCTCGACTAGCTCTTTGCCCGACTCGGCACTCACCGGGGGTATAATGAACAAAAGCAGGATGACAGCCAAAAGACAGGCCTTTCCCCTCATCTTTTAATCCCCCTTCTGAGGCCTAGTATCGCGAACCCCATCAGCACGAGCACGGCCGTTATTTCGAGCCTCCCAGCCCACATCAAAAGGATATACGTGACCTTCAGTAAACCTGGCATGGCCGGGGAGGTTATCCCGCTGCTCAGCCCGACGTTCCCGACGGCGGAGGCAGTTTCGTACATGGAGTCTGGCATGCTGTATCCGTGGAGCATCGTAATCGTGGTGCCCGCGATGAGCAACAAAACATAGCCCAAGGCGATGAGCATTGCTCCTCTGGCAATTGTATCGGTGAGCGGTACATCGTCTATGTGGTGGAATTTCGCCGTCACCACCGCCGAGTTAGGCGAGAGGGCTTTTTTTATTTCCTTGATGAAGGACTTCGCTATTATCCCTACTCTGATCGCTTTTATCCCTCCGCCAGTGGAGTTTGCGCATGTGCCAAGTATCATGATCAGTGACATTATTAATAGCGCCGCGCTCGGCCATACCGTTGATATCTGGGCGGGGTGAACTGTTCCAAAACCTGTCGCTGTATGAGCTGAGGCTGCTTGGAAAAATGCTTTCCTGAAGAGTATGTCCGGGGAAGAATAAACACCTGAGAAAAGGAGCAATCCCGCGATTATTAGCGTTGAGAGAATCAAGGTGACGAATATAGTCCTTATCTCAGTATTCTTGAAAATTTCCCTGCGCTTGCCGCCCAGCACGGCGAAGTGGAACGAAAAGTTGAATGACCCGATAAGAAAGATTATCACCGCGATTATCTCGTAAAGGGTGCTGTGGTAGAAAAGCACGCTTTGTGAATGAGGGGTAAAACCACCCGTGCCATACGCCGACATGGAGTAGTTGAGACCGTCAAAAATAGAAGTGCCAACATC
>CAZKGC010000004.1:8565-25553 GCA_964552335.1 Hadarchaeota archaeon (SeqCode) | reverse complement strand
ATCGGCGGGAACAAGACGAACATCAACATCATGAAGGGCAAGACCTCGTGCTTCACGCGCGAGGTCTACCTCGCCGGCGGCGGCTGCAAGCTGAAGGTCAAGCTCACGCGCGAGGGCGAGCCCCTCCTCCGCGTCGAGATGCCCTCCCTTGACGAGGACGGCGCGAGAACCAAACTTGGAGATGATGCGGGCGGTTCTTCGCATGTCGCCTATTGACCTTATCTTGATGCCCGAGAGCCTCTCCGCTTCAGGCACGTTCGGAGTCACCAATTCGGCACTAACCAGCAGCTTGACCAGCGCAGCCATAGCATCCTCGCGGAGCAGGGACGACCCGGTAGCCGCCACCATCACTGGGTCCACGACGAGGCGAAGCTTGTACTTCTTCACTCCTGCCTCCACGGCCCTGATTATCCCTGCACTGCTGAGCATCCCGGTTTTCGCCCACTCGACATCGAAGTCCCGCATCAATGTGTTGAGCTGCTGGGTCACGAATTCTGGGGGAACCTCAAAAGTAGCATCTACACCTCGAGTATTCTGCGCGGTGACTGCTGTGACTACGCAGAGGCCGTGAACACCAAGCGCGGAGAAAGTCTTTATATCTGCTTGGAGTCCGGCCCCTCCGCCAGAGTCAGACCCTGCGATGGTAATGACACATGGCACCCTCATATTTTCACCCCTAATAGGTAGGTTAGGCGGGCTTCGACTATTTTTATGCTGATAAAGTCACCAAGACCACCGTCGGCAACTATGACTGGTTTGTAGTTTGGGAGCCTCGCCAGATATCCTCCCTTCTCGCCCGGTTCGATAACCAGCCCCTCCAAAACCCGCCCGACGTAATGTTTGTTTTGCTCGTGACCGATTTCGTGACAAAGTGTACCCAGATATCTCGAGCGCTTGGCGACTTCGCGTCCATCCGGTCGTGACATCCGCGAGGCGTCCGTTCCCGACATAGGTGAAAACCGCGTCAGGTTCACCTTGTCTGGCTTCACCTTCTCAATCAGTTCACACGTGTGCACGAACTCCTGCTCGCCCTCGCCCGGGAATCCAACTATGATGTCGGTGGCCAAGTAGAGTTCCGGAAAATGTTTTCGAAATTCGTTCACGATACCCAAGAACTCCTCGGCGGTATATCCTCTCCGCATCGTTTTTAGCACTCCATCGTCTCCGCTCTGAACGGGGATATGTAAAAATTTGTAAACCTTGTCGCTCTCGTAGGCTTCAAGCAGCTCGGGCAAAACCAGTTTCACATTTTGCGGGTTCATCATCCCCACGCGAATCTTGAACTTGCCCTCAAGGGAGCTGATCGAGTTGAGCAATTCAGACAGGTTCGCCCGGGTATCAAGACCGTAGGCGGCCGTGTCTTGAGCCGTGAGCAGGAGTTCTCGATAGCCAGCGTTGATCACAGCCTTCGCCTCGCTCAAGATTGAATTTTGATTGAAGCTGTACAGTTTACCCCGCGCAAATTTGACTGAACAATAACTGCAGTTCGAGGTGCAGCCCTCGCAAATTGTTATCACCGCGCTAACCTTGCTCGAGCGGAGTTTTGGCATGGCTGGTTTTTCGCACGGCGCTGGTTCAAGCCTTCGAACGTTTTGCTCCCCTTGGGCTACTCGGTCCAAAACATCTGTTATCTCGCCGATAGACTTGCATGAGATGATGCCAGCAAAAGTTCCAATCTGTTCAACCGATGCTAGGTCTATAAGCGGCAGGCATCCGGCCACGACCACGCGCTTTCCGTTTGAGTTCCGCAGCTCCATCAAGCGGTGCAGCATTCTTCGATGAGTGGTTCCTTTCACCGCACATGTGTTTACTACCACTACGTCTGCCTCGGTCAAAGTTGAAACCACTTGATGTCTGGCGGCCGCGATCTGCCCAAGCATCAGCTCGGCATCACCCCGATTCGCTGTACAGCCGTAGGTTTCGCAATACACTCGCATATTATCAAACTTTATTTACACTTTTTAGCAATAAAATCAAGGGATGTGCATGAGAAAAATCCAGCTGACATTGGTTCAGATAGACAACTATGGGCCCTGGACGATTACGCCTGAGCCGCGCAGGGAAGCCGACCTCCAGAGCCTTCAGGCAGAGCTGTTCACTGAGCTCGAGAGACAGTTCGGCGCGCGCAAGGGGCTTATCTTCCCCACTAGGTTCGACAACATGCTGGCGATCACCAACGGCATCCCGCTCGATGAACACCGTGAGATTCAACAGGAGATCAATGAGAAGTTCCCGGTCAGCGTGAGCATGGGCATCGGCGCGGCATCGACTCCTTACGAGGCGCAAGTCGGGGCCACGTTAGCATTGCAGCATGCCGGGGGAAGTAGATCGGCCGAGAGGAAGGGAGTGCTGGTGGGCACCGGGGTGAAGGAACCAGATGAGGACTGGGTGCAGATAGCCCACATGGATGTGAACCATTCGGCCCTGATCACGGATAGCGAGCCGATCTATGAGACCCATGTCCTGCTTCAGAAGACCTACCTTGCGCTGATGTCCTCGCTGCTGAAAAGAAAGGCGTTGGTGTTTTACACGGGGGGAGACAACTTCATGGCCCCTTCAAATGGGCTAAACCCACGGGAGCTAGCCGATGTCTTTTCTGAAGTTAAAAGAGAGCTAGGCTTTGGACTCAAGGCCGGCGTGGGCGCTGCTAGGACGGCGGAATTGGCAGCCATGTTAGCAAGCGAAGGACTTCACGAGATTCGGGCCCACCGGACAGGGGAACACATCGTCTACAAAACGGGCTGAATTTATATTTCAACTGAGTTCATCGCACAGTTGATTTCACACAAGCGTTCGGGATCTATCGGAATGTTATACATGATGCTGGACATAGCATCATTATAGTGAGTACATCTTCAAGTAGGTATACAATTCCCAAATTCCAGAGATTAAGATTATCAGCCCGCTAACCATTATCAAATGAGAGCCTATCCCTTTTTCAGCTACCCCGCAAGGCACTCGCCCATATGCAAATTCCTGGAAAACCTCCGCATCCAGCCAGCCTCCCAAAAATAAGATGAAGCCGGGGAAAAGCCTGAGGAAACCTATCCCCACGCCACTCAACGATTTAAAGGCGGAAACGGCGGCAACAATCACAAAGACCAAGAAAATCCATCCGTCAGCTATTTCTGTCCCCGATACATATCCCGTTAGATAACGACCCCAAGTAGGCCATTTCACCCAAGGTAATAATATGCCGAGAACAACGAGCGCGACACCCACGAGGCAAGCTATCTGGCCTATTTTTAGCTTCATAACTTTCACTTTTAGTCAGGGCGACTGGTTATATTAGAATTTTGGGTCTTGGGTCGAAATACGCGTAGTAACCCATCCTCAAAAGGGATTTCATTCTGGACAGCGGGGAGAAATAACGATTTGCCACTAATGGCACAACATTTTTCAGCCTATGGTGTGGGGGAATGTAATAAAATTATTAACAGAAACATGGAGCTTTATCACTCGACGGGCAAACTCGCTGGCGGCTCCACACCAAAAGTATAATAGCAGTAATTTTAAAGAACGCTTTAAATACATGAACAAAAATTCATATAAGATAAGATGGAGAAAGAACGAAAGCTTGGCCTATGGGAAAAATATCTCTCCGTGTGGGTAGTGCTTTGCATCTTGCTGGGCCTTGCGCTTGGAAGAGCATTCCCCCAGATTTCTGATGCGTTGGCTAGAATGGAGATTGCCAACATTTCAATACCAATCGCAATCTGTCTGTTCGCGATGATTTACCCAATCATGGTCCAGATAAGTTTTGAAGAAGTCAAAAAATCAGTTAAAGCACCGAAACCGATAGGCCTCACTCTTCTCATGAACTGGGCGATAAAGCCGTTCACGATGGCCCTCTTTGCTTGGCTTTTCCTCAGCGTCATCTTCAACTCATTTTTGACCCCTAGCCAAATCCAACAATACAGCGCAGGGATGATACTACTGGGCGTGGCGCCGTGCACAGCTATGGTTCTGGTATGGAGCTATTTGGCTGGGGGGAACATGGCGCAAACTTTAGTCATGACGGCCGTAAACTCTCTGACGATGGTGGTTCTCTACGCCCCGCTAGCCGCTTTCCTGCTCGGGATATCCGGGATAGTTGTGCCTTGGCTTACAATCGCGATAGCAGTTTTGGTTTACATCTGCACGCCGCTCGTAGCAGGACACTTCACGAGAAGTTGGGCAATAAAGAAAAAAGGAATGAAGTGGTTTCAAGAAAAGCTTGTGCCGCGTCTGGGCAAGACGGCAATCATCGCTCTGCTGATCACCCTCGTCATCCTGTTCATGTACCAGGGGAGCATCATCCTCCAGATTCCGGCGGTAATTGGCATGATAACCGCTGGAATATTTGTCAACATTTTGCTCGTTTTTGCCATCACCTACTTAATCTCCAAACCCCTCCGCCTAACATACGAGAACGCGGCCCCGGCGGCGATAATTGCGGGCAGCAACCATTTCGAGGTCGCCATAGCTGTCGCAACCACCCTTTTTGGAGTTAACTCTGGCGCCGCCCTCGCGACGGTTGTTGGAGTGCTGACCGAAGTCCCGATAATGATATTTCTAGTGTGGCTCTGCAGGAAGACCAGGGGTGGTTTTTACCGTCCAAAATGAATGCAGTTCTGAATTCATGTTGTGGGATCTCCATGAATGCCGACAAACAACTCCAGCTACTCAAGTGTCTGAGCGATAAAATGCGGCTTGAGATCTTGCTCTTCCTGAGGGATGGCGAGCGCTGCGTGTGTGAGATAGTGGAGAGGCTTGGAGCAGAACAGTCCCTCATCTCCCACCACCTCCGTGGCTTGCGAAAGTGCAACCTCGTGAAGTTCAGGCACGAGGGGAGAAGAAAGATGTATCGGCTTGCTGAACCATCTGTGCTGAAGCTTCTGACTGAACTCGAAAAAGCGTCAAAGAAGCTCTGCTGAACTGCTCCAAACCAGCTTCCGCTATGCCATGACAGCCTGCGGGGAATATCTCAAAATAGCCCTGTGGTGCGGTATTAAGGATTTGAACCCAGATTTGTACCCTCCAGAAGATTTCCGGTTCGAATAGATTTTGTCTTTTTCAAGTCGTTTTTTATAATTATCAATCTGGGCGCGATTGCTTAGTCTTAGCAAGGCAATTAGGCGATCTAATTTTCTAGAAATTTCGTTTAAAGACTGAACCGTTTCTTGAGATAATATTATCCCACCTTCCATGTGGAAGGTACATACTCGAACATACGCTTTGGACACCCACGCTTTTCTAAGGTTATGCGGCCCGTTTCAAGTAGTTCTTTCACGACAAGCTGAACGGCCCTCTGAGAAACTCCAATTTTCTGCGCAATTTCATCAGTAGTCGTTAAGCCATCGCAGAGTGCCCATATTATCCTTCGTTCTCTTGTTTTGAACACTTGCCCTAGCTCTTTCTCTATTTCGTTCTTAGCGATAATTTCAAGTAGGTGCCTTATCTTAGTCAGCTCTTCATAGACATTTTCCAACAATTCATGTTCCGCCATGAGTATGGTCAACGAACCTTTAGTATATAAATCTTTTTCGCTTTATGGTATACTCTTTGTGGGGGAGGAGGATTTTTTGGATTTTCTTCTTTATAGGAAACCCCCTATCGAGCGCGCCAGCCATTTTTGACCTATGGTGCGGGGGAGGGGATTCGAACCCCCGAACTCCTTCGAGACCAGATCTTGAGTCTGGCGCCGTTGACCTAGCTTGGCTACCCCCGCAGTCAAAAATTTAGTGCTGATGCTATTAATTGTTTACACCGAATAATGGTGGGATAAGGATGGCTGAATTCGAACCCCGCAACGCATTCGAGCACGTAGACAAACTCGCCTATGAGATCGGCCCTCGCTTGGCGGGGACGCGTGGGGACCGAATGGCGGCGGAATACATCCAGAAGAAGTTCGAGAGCTATGGACTCAAACCACAAGTGCAGGGATTCAAATTCGTGAGACGCCAAGCAATATCGAAAGTCACCGCCTGCCTGTTCGCCGCGGCTTTTATCGCATCGCTGTTTCTCCCACCCGAGTTCGCCCTTTTGACATGGTTTGTCGCGGTGATCGTTTGGCGCTCGCTCAGAAAGATACTGCCCAAGCATGAAAGCCAGAACACAATTGCTGTTCAAAAAGTCGAGGAGCCCCAAAAGAGGATAGCTGTGACTGCACACTACGACTCAGCCCACTGTATGGTGAGTCACCGACTGCACATCTTCCTGAGGTTCGCCTTCCTTCCGGCCATCTCTATTATTTCAATTGTGCTAGCCCTAAATGTACTGAAATTGGTTCCAGCTTGGTCGGTTGTATGGGCTCTACTGGCGCTCTTCTTCCTTCCCATTTGCGCAGGCATATTCATCTCGGCCAGCTCCAGACGCGTCTCCCCTGGGGCGGATGACAACGCTTCGGGGGTGGCCGTCATGCTTGAGGTGGCCCGCGTGCTTGCTGAATCGCCGGTACCGAGTGTGGAGCTGAGGTTCATCGCATTCGGAGCTGAGGAACAGGGACTGGTAGGGACGCGCGAGCTCGTGAAAGAGAGGCTTTTACCGCCGGATACTCTCGTGCTGAATTTGGACACGATCGGGGCTGGACCCCAAGCGTACATCATCGAAGGCAACGGCATTTTGAGGAAAACAAAAACATCCAGCCGTCTCAACCAAGTACTCTCGGACTCCATCCGGCGCGCCGGGCTCAAGCCGAAGTTCTTTTGGGCTGCGCTTGCGGGGCACGACCACATCCCACTCGTGCGTGCGAAGATACAGGCCACAACTTTCTCGTTCGACACTCCGGGAGCTGACAAGTTGGGCCAGCAAATCGCGAAACTGTTCGGACTGCCCAACGCGAGAACTCGAGGTTACCGCCACATCCACACATCTAACGACACCCCCGACCGCTTGGAATTAACGAACATCGAACGCGCGGGATTTGTGGTGCTAGATTTCGTGAAAACGATTTAAGCCCATCGCGGAAATTGTTGAATTGTAGCTCACTATTTTAACATTCCGCCGCTAATCTGGCTTGGTGGAATACTGTTAGAGCTCACAGCGATAGCGGTGCTGCTCGCGGGTTTCTACGTTGCGTGGAGCCTCGGCGCAAACGGGACGGGAGATTGTATAGGAACAGCGGTGGGGGGGCGCATTTTATCCTACCGTAGGGCGGTCGCAATTCTGATCTTGTTTGTCCTTCTGGGCGCGGGGCTCGAGGGCTGGAAAAACATGCGCACCATTGGGGAGGGCATCGTGACCGGACCATCGGGCACAAACCCCTTTTCAAATGTTCCACTGATCATAATTTCTACATTGCTCGCTGCTGGCATCTGGACCACGATAAACACGATGTGGGGCCTGCCGATCTCCACATCTCAGTCCATGGTGGGCGCTGTGATCGGGGCTGGACTCTTGTTGTCGTCTGGAGGTGCTGGGATAAACATACAGTTCGGCACGCTAGGGGCTATAGCCATCTCTTGGGTGCTGAGCCCAATATTTGCCATCCTACTCGCGTTCACCATTTTCAAAATTATTTCCCCACTTTTTAGAAGGATAAAAAACATCGTGGTACTAAACCAAGTTTCACTCATCCTGATCATAGCAACTAGCGCGGCCAGCGCATACGCGCTCGGGGCCAACGATGTGGGCGCATCAACTGGGGCAATTTACGCATTTTTCAAAGACGGGGCGAATTACAACATCATGATGCTAATTGGATTGTTCGGTGGGATCGGGCTAGCGGTCGGTGCACTGACATACAGTCGAAAGGTGATGCACACTATGGGTTCTGGAATAACTAGGCTCGATGCTCTAAGCGCGTCCGCTGCTCAACTTGGCGCCGCCATCACAGTTTGGTCGTTTGTACAGTTCAGAATACCTGTTTCTACCACGCAGGCCATTGTCGGCGCGGTTACGGGGGTGGGTCTCGTGAAGGGCGCATCCGCCGTGAGCGGGAGGAAACTTGGTCATATATGGATAGTTTGGGTCTTGGGGCCGATCATCACATGTGTTCTTTCAATCGTGCTTGGATGGTTGATTTTAACGTTGTGAAAAACGAACCTGAAAATCTTCTGCATCCTACTTAAGCCCTGAAAGTGTAGGCGATTATTTCTATCAGGTCGCTTGCGTCCTCGGCCCGATCGCTTATGTTTTCGAACCTCTGGAGGATATCCGCCAGCTGGACTACGCTGAGAGGGTCAAAGTATTTCTCACACTCGTACAAATCGTTGAGGAGCCCCTGCTGAACCATGTCGATCTCATGCTCCAGTTCGTTAACCTCTTGAACTTTTTTCAGGGCCATATCAATATCGGTTGCCAACATCTCCACGCCCTTCTCCAAAGTGTCAACAGTTTTAGTTGTGAGTTCGGCCATTTTCATGAAGCGGGCCCTGAAGCCTCTTACCTTGGAACTTCTCTTCTCAGCCCCTCGGAGGACTTTGGTGAGTTTTCCCCTGAGCAATATTGCACGCATCGTCCCTTCTGCGGTGTCGGCCACCACATCGAGCCGATCGGCAAGTCTGGCTAAGTCCCCACGGAAGGCCGGTAGGAAAGCACCCTCGTGGAGGATCCGCAGAAACTCCCTCCTCCCCTTATCAGCTTTCGTCTCCAAGTTCGAGAGTTCTCTTCCGAGAGCCTCTGCCTTTTCGAGATCACGCTCTGAGAAAAAAACTGTGATTATCTCTTCAAATTTCTTCACAACTTCTGCGACTGAACCGGCATTTCGTTTGAGGATATTCAGAGCTTCCCTCTCCCTTTTCCCACCGACGGACACGGCAGCGATCGTTAAAATGTTTTCCATCCTCCCCGCTTCCCAGGATATATCAATCCCTCGTTTAAAAAATACTCACCGTCTTGGTTTTCTGCTCAGCTTGGAACCGCAGGCTAAGCACATAACGACCGATGGCGGGTACCTACGCCCGCAGGCTGAGCAGACGGCCTCCCAGCGCAGGACTTCCTTTATACCCGGCATGGCGACACGGCGGTAGGGGATGTCGAACAGGCTCGCTAGATTCTGGATAGCGTAATCGTCTGTCACCAGCTCGGCTCCCTCGTCTTTCAAGTCCAAGGCAAGCGCGAGTAGTTTGATATCAGTTTGAGACACGATATCACCAGTTTGCTTGACCTTAGTCCGAATTGTAACGAGCGAGTCCTTAGATGGCTCAGCGACTTTGACTTTCCCGGCCAGCACTGCGGTTTCCAGCTCAAGTTTTGAACATAGGTCGCGGGCTTCCTCTAGTACCTCAGAAATAGTGACCAGCTCAGTTTTGGCTAGCCCCGGCACGAAACCGGCGATCACCGCAGAGGTGTCGAGAACTAATTTCCCTTGCGCCACTATAGCTTCTCCCTTGTCTTGCGGTAGAACTCGCACCACCTGAAGAACAAAGCTGGATTGTCGGAGCGGTTCAACACCACCTTTTCCCCGTATTTGAGTTTGGTCGCTGGTATGCCGTCCACGATCACCTGACCGTCTCGCCCGGGCCTCGTTGGCTCAATCTCGATTTGACTATCCATCGGCACAATCAAGGAAGCGAGCTTTGGGTAAGATGGGCAAATGGGCACCACGATGATGGCCTTGAGGCGCGGGTCGACTACCGGCCCGCCTGCGGCGTGCGCATACGCTGTGCTTCCGGTTGGGGTGGAAACTATGACCCCATCGCCCCTCACGTTCATCGCCATCTCTCCATCGACCGCGACCTTCACCGCAAGCGTCTTCCCCGCGATAGCAGAAAATACCACCACATCATTCAGAGCATCCGGCAATTGCTTGCCGTGCGCAGTCCCAGCCAGCCTATCTCGCTCGACAAGTTGTAGCTTCCCCGCCTTGAGCTTCACGAGTGCCTGCTCGACCTCGTTCGGCTTGACATCTGCCAAAAAACCTTTCTCGCCGAGGTTGACCCCCAAAATCGGGACCTTTGGCGCCAGCCGCTGAGCAAACAGAACCGTGCCGTCACCACCCACTGTGACTACCGCATCCGCCTTCCTCAATGCTCGCACGGTCCCTAAAGGTTTCCCCAGCTTTTTCGCCACCTCCCGCTCAAGCAAAATTTCTTCTGTGGAAAGAAGACCTATCACTTTCCGCACAAGTTTAATAGCGCCTGGTATCTCCAAACGAGCGACAATTCCTATCCGCAAGTTTTCATCCACATAAATTCTCCACCTTTGGGATTTAACTTTGCGGCAGGGACCTTTTGTCCGAAAAATGCCGCTCATTCGCCAAATTTTTAAGTAAGCTCTGAAAATGTCAAAGGGGATTTCGATGGCGAAGGAGACGACTGAAGTCGGAAAACTAAAGGAGGGACGCTTTATCATAATCGATGATGAGCCCTGCCGCATCGTCGGTTTTTCAACCTCTGCGCCGGGAAAGCACGGGCACGCAAAGGCCAAGGTAGACGCGATCGGGTTGTTCGACTCTCAGAAGCGTTCCATCATTCGCCCCACGAGCGCAAAAATTGAAACGCCGATAATCGAGCGGGGAAATGCCCAAGTACTGGCGATCGTGGCCAACAACGCGCAACTGATGGATCTCGTGACCTACGAGACCTTCGAGTTGCCGATTCCCATAAACCTTCGAGGAGATGTCCGCGAGGGGGTCGAAGTAGAGTACATTCAGGCGCTTGATCGAAGAAAAATTGAACGGGTCAAAGGCTGAATCCAAAAAAATTAAAATAAAAATAATATAGTGGCAGCTTCTTCAAGCCACCACTACCAAGGATAAAAATTTACACATCCACACCGCGCAAAGTCTTTCTTCCGTTGCCCTTCGCTCGCTCCACAGCTCGCTTGCATCTTCTGGCTACCAACGCGTCCAGTTCCTTGAAGAAATCATCGCTTACCCTCATCCCTTTTATCAGACCTCTGACAGCAGACTTCACGATATATGCCATTTGTCCACCTCCGTTTTTTAGCTGTTTTATCCTGATTTTTTTGGGTATTTAAGTATGTTGTGAGCGCACGGCTTACCGCCTGCGTTTGAACTCTCTGAGCAACTTTCGCATCTCCTCGCGCGGCATGTCGTAGCTGTGCTCGAGCGTCGGGAACTTGCCCGTCTTGACGTCCTGCTTGAAATTTGTCAGTGCTTTTATCACCACATCATCAAGCTTGACGTAGCGTTTGAGGAACTTCGGCACATGGGGACCGGTCAGACCCAACAGGTCGTGGAGCACCAACACCTGACCGTCGCAGTAAGGGCCAGCCCCTATCCCAATTGTGGGCACTTCCACCTTCTCTGTAACCAACTTCGCCAGCTGCCACGGGACGCATTCGAGCACGATGCTGAAAACCCCCGCCCGCTCCAGCTTTTGCGCGTCCTCTAGAATCGCGCGCGCGGTGGATTCTGTTTTCCCCCTCACCCCGAAACCACCGAACTGATGATACCATTGAGGAGTAAGTCCAAGATGCCCCATGACCGGGACACCTGATTGAATGATTGCTTCGATTTTCTTTATCATGCCTCGACCCCCTTCAACCTTAACCGCCTCCGCGTGCCCCTCCTTCAGAAAACGGCCCGCATTTCTGATCGCGTCCTCCGTGCTAGCTTGATAGGACATGAAGGGCATATCCCCAACCACTAATGCACGCTTCACTCCACGGGCCACAGCCTTTGTGTGGTGGATCATCTCATCCATGGTGACGGAGAGGGTGTCCCTGTAGCCGAGGATGACGTTGCCGAGCGAGTCGCCGACCAAGACCGAGTCGATTCCCGCATCATCAAGCATGCGGGCTGTGGGATAATCGTAAGCCGCCACCATGGCTATGCGCTCGCCGCGGTCCTTCATCTCGCGGATCATGGCAGTTGTGATTCTCTCCATTTATAGTCCTTCAAATTGTCCACGCGTATGTTATATCAGGCTAACTAATTAGGTTGTGGATTTCACGCTCGGCGGATACACGGGCAAAATTCTGCGGTGAACCTCTCGAAGGACTCGGTTAAAGTGGAAAAACTCTAGGAGAATTTTGGCCGAGATAAGACGAAGCTACAAGAGATGAACTGAATTTTTGCGTCACGGCAATTATCCAAAATTTCTTTTTTGAATAGATTTCCGCTACCCTTTCGCAGCAGGTTTCATTTGCACCAGACGAAGCACATCCCCCAACTTCGGCAGGGAAGCTATCACCCCTATCCCGATGGCGGTCAGCGCCCCGGCAGCATTCGAAAACGACGCCGTCCTCTCCGCCTCCCAGCCTTTCAGTACCCCATAGATAACTCCACCCATGAACCCATCCCCTGCGCCCGTCGTGTCTATAACCTTCACCCGATACGGGCCGGAGTATCCCTTGGAGCTTTCATCGGCATAGTAGCACCCTCGTTTTCCCAATGTCACAAACACATTGTCCGCTGTTTCGAGCACCTTTTCCGCCCCCTCCTCAATTCCCGGCCCGAACATGAACTTCAACTCCTCCTCGTTCAGCTTCACCACCTCCGCCATCTCCAGGCCCACCCCGATCCACTTCCTCGCCTTCTTCGCGCTCTCCCACAGGCTCATCCTCAGGTTTGGGTCGTATGTGACCGTGAGGCCGCTATTCCTCGCCGCCCTCACGGCCTTCAGGGTTGCTTTCCTCGCTGGCTCTGAAATCAGGGAGATGCTGCCAAAGTGGAACACCCGGGAGCTTCGTACATACTCAGTGCATATCTCTTCGGGTCTCAGCAGGGCGTCGGCACCCCTGTGGAACCGGAAATGGCGCTCACCATCCGCATCGACCGAGACGAAAGCGAGCGTTGTCTTTCCCCCTTTTTCTAGATATACCCTGCTCACGTCCACTCCTTCCCTCTCCAAGGTACGCCTCAGGAACCTGCCAGACCCGTCGTCCCCGACCTTGCCTATGAATCCCGACTTCAGGCCCAAGCGGGAGCATGCCACTGCTACGTTGGCTGGTGCCCCACCGGCCGCCCTCTTGAAAGTGACACCCCCGTCCGTGGAGATGAAGTCTATCAGCAGCTCTCCAAGGGAAATGACGTCAAGGCTCATGCCATCACGTACCCGTAACTATGATATGATACATTAATTTATTAGAGCTTCATTGAAAAAATCTAGCAAGACAATATCACCGTTTACCTAGGAACTCCTGCCCCTCGACTTCCCTGAGCTTCGCCGGCAGATACTCCTTGACCACGTACGCCAGCCCGTACTTCGCGAAGGCCTGCTGCTCCGCCTTCTTCCCCAGCTCAAGCATCTTCTTTATCTCCGACTGCCAGAACTCCGTGTTGTAGCGCGGGTCCTTCTGCAGCTGCTTGAGGCGTGCGATATCGAGCTCACGCAGCTTGTCGGTGGGAAGCTTGTAGTTGACGATGTCGCTCGCAGTGACCCCTATGTACTTCGCGTCGGGCACAGCAAGCTCGTGGTTGATGTAAGCCAGCTTCGCGCTGCCCGAGATCACCACCATGCCTATGTGGAAGCCAAACGGATCCCCATCGGTGAAAAGATAAACAGGCAGACCGAGCTCCTCATTCGCCCTCCTCAGGAATCTTCTCGTCGCCCTCGCCGCTTGACCTTTTAATCCGACCACAAGGGCATCGAACTTCTTCCAAGCCTGCTCCTGGACAAACCTGTGGTACATACCCATAGTCTCTATCGCTATGACTCGCTTGGCCTTGCACTTCAGGAACTCGACATTATCGATCGTTGGCGGGATCGTGTACCCTCCTCTCCCGGCCTTGGTGGCGTCAATCACCGCATTTTCTTCCTTGACAACAAGCTGCCCGTAAACAGCGGCGCCGTCCTCCTCGGGCACCAACCCCAGGTCTTCCCGTTTGACCCCGAAGGTCGCCTCAAGATCTTCCACCATGAGGTCGGACTCTCCTTGGCCATGGAAGGGCCCCGTGTCCCATCCTTCGGCAGTGTAGTACATCTCCCTGAGCGTCGCGAATTTTCCGTTCTCGATCAACTCCTTCGCGAAATCCGCCGTGCAAAGGAGCTGGGCGAACTTCTTCACCTGCTTCAAGCTGGCCGCCGAGCGCACACCATAGCGCGGCCCCAGCACGAAGTACCTGTGGGCCTCGTCGTAGAGGATGTTCGAGGTGCTCCGCGATGGTATCCTGAGCTTGGGTGGCTGGGCTTTCTCTATGTCCTCCACTATCTCTTTCCCCATTCCCGCGAGCTTCCCCAACACCCTGCCGCCGTGCGCCCTCCCCTTCTTAGCTTTCTCTGGCACTCTCAACACCTGTTACCTTTTTTAGCAGAGGTTTAATATCAGGCTCTCTCAAGCCTGCCAAACTCGCGGCTCTTCTGGCGATCACCGGTAGGTACTCCTCGAAAACCCCCGCCCGCTCCTGTCTCTCCTTGAGCCTTATCTTCCTGAAGAGGAACTTCCTGAGTTCTCGCGCCGCCTCCATGATCGCCGTCCTCGTCTCGTTTAAAATCTCGGGCTCATCGGCTATGGACTGCTTGCCCGCCGATGTGTAGGGGACGTACGCGGATGAAATGTTCACGAACAGCGACAACGGAGCCGTAGCAAGGTCGACCCCGTAGCGGTGCCAGTCGATGCTTCGCACGGCGGAGGTGATGGCGCAACCTCCCTGATCGAATATGAGAGGAGCACGATTCGCAAAACGGATCAGCTCCATCCCTGCCTCGACCTCGCCCTCGTCGTTTTCCACCTTTTCCTCCGCCGCCTTCCCGGCATTCCCGCCGTAAGCTATACCGACCTCGACAAGGAATGGCAACCCACCCCGGTATACCTTGGGCGGGCGGCTGATCGCGCAGACGAACTCTGGGTTCAGGATCTGCCGCAGGCCGTTCTCTATGTCCACAATCCCGATCGGCCGCAACCCAGACGTCGACGGGGCGAGGAGCCTCACCTGCTTGAAAGCGGAAACTATGCGCTCGGCCTCCTCCCAGTTCAGTTCCAAGGGCTTCTTGTTCGTGGGCACTCCCGCGAGCTTGCATACCTCCCCCGCTTTCTTCCTGCTGACCCGAGAGAGCTCAGTTGAGAGGAAACTGACAACGGTCCTGCCCTTCGTGTGTTTCGCCAGCGTGAGCAGGTCATCCGACATTATTCCCCACGGGTGCAGCGGCATGGACTTGGGCCGCTCCGGAATCTTGTCGGTGGCGTTTTCGAACACCGTGAGCTTGCCATCCGGTTCAACGAACGTTATGTGGACATGGGGATTCGCGATCGCCGTCATGCGGAGATAGTTGAACGGACCATATCGGGAACGCATGTATGTGGTTTCCTTCACCTCAAGCTCGACCCGCGTCCCCCGCCACTTGCCCTTGTGCCTCTCGCTCCTCACGATCTTGCCCTCGTTTTTGTCGACATCGATCATCAAATCCATCTGTGTGACCTCTCCGTTCCCGGTGGAGGTCGTCACCGTCGCCGGCTTGCCGCTCGTAATCTGGGAAAACATCACCGCTCCGCTCACGCCAATCCCCTGCTGCCCGCGCTGCTGCATGTGGCGGTGCAACTTGGTGCCAGCGAGCATCTTGCCAAACACGTCCGAGATATATTGGTCCGGGATGCCCGAGGCGTTGTCCTCGAACACGACCCTGAAGTGCTCTGGCTCCTCGTTGACCCTTTTTATCGCGACGTACACCTTGGGCAGAACCCCCATCTCCTCGCTCGCGTCGATGCTGTTCGTGACCCCTTCATGGACGATCGTGGTGAGCGACCTGATTTTTCCTGTGTAGCCGAGCATCGCCGCGTTTTTCCTGAAGAACTCGCTCACGCTGTGCTCCCTGAACTCCTTGAAGAGCTCGTCCGCAACCGTCTTCATTTTGACCCACCACCTGACCTATGATTTAGCATGACCGATCAGCTCCTTTATCGCCTCGTCCATGGTGACCCTCTTCCCACTCTTAAGCTGCATTTTCGACACCAATTCCAGCAGTTTCCTGTGAGTGGCGCCCTCCACCTTGAGAGTAACTTTACTCATAATAATCATTATAGTGTGATTAGTATCTATACTATATAAATGTCTGCTCCTACTGAAAAACCTCAACGGTAAAGCGGCCTTTGAACGGGGGATCCTCTGTTTACGGCCACGGAGCCGCCCTGCCTCTTGCCCTCCTGCGGGCTCGCTCGAGGAACTTGTAAACAGTTGAGTGCATTGCTCCTCCAAGCAGCAGCTCCAAGGCCTCGCGGACGACGGCGAGTTGCTCAGCAGTCCCGATCGTCGCAATGGTTTTTCCGTAGACTGATATGTAGGCGTCCGTGCCCTGCTCAAGGATTTGCCGTGTCTTTCCCCGCTCGCCTATCACTCTTCCCTTGAGCCTGACCAAAGTACGCTCGGAATCTCCGGCAAAATCTCTCATGTCGGTTATCTCCAAGAGCTGGTCATCCTCGAACAGACGAAAAGCCCGCTCTGAACTGAACCCTCGAGCTATGGCAGTTATCACTTCTCTCGCCTTTAGCGTCCCCAGTGGGTCGTCACCTGGCTCTATCCGCACCTCTCCAGTCTCGCTGTCGAATGTCAGCTTGGTGCCCGTGCGGCGCTCGATCTCCCGCTTCGCCTGTCCTTCCGGGCCTAACGCGACCCCTATCCTTTCCTTTGGCAACCGCGCATACATCTACCACACCAACCTAACGCAAAACATCCCCAACATGCTCGAGCATCTGCGCCCCGGAAAGAATCATGTCTATCTCAAAATCTTGTTTCACGGACAAACAAAAACCTTGCGGTGAGTGGACTGACTTACGGAAAAGTGGTTATAACTTTGAAGCGAGGAATATTTGGTGCCGGGGTAGCGAAGCCAGGTAACGCGCACGCCTTGAGAGCGTGTGGCCCTCTGGGCCTCAAGGGTTCGAATCCCTTCCCCGGCGCCACGTTTATGGCAAAGGGTGCTAAAGGTGAGCGGACCGGATGAAGTGTAGGCACAGAAAGAAATGCTTTACTTTTTGGGACGTTCTATGGTCAAAAAATATAGGTGTACGTTTTCACATCGACATTGAAAATGGAGACCATCTTTCCTTGGCATTACCCTGATAACCCAAGGGGTGGTATCACGTTTGTCACGTGCTGGTTCCACTTTTTCCCTGTTTTTTAATTCAAAAATAAATTTTCGATCTCTTACGTTTATCTCGTAACG
>CAZKGC010000004.1:0-8555 GCA_964552335.1 Hadarchaeota archaeon (SeqCode) | reverse complement strand
CAATTATTAACTTTTCTAAAAATAAAAAACCGCCTCGTTTTGCGTATCGGGCTGCCGAACTTACGTTAAGAAAGTACCCGCAAGTTCGCGTTGTCGTATATCCGCTTCACCCTCTGGCGAGAAATCCGTGTAATATCGGGCCAAAACTGTCCTTGCTAATTCGAACGGGCGTATGTTAAAAGTCAAAAAAGGGATTTCGCACGCCGCGTATGATAAACATATTTTAAATCTGAACGTAAAATTACTTGGGCCGAAGATGGTAAAGAGGGAATCAAGAGGGATATCCACTGGCGTAATAATAGCCGTGGTCGTCGCTGTAACCGTAGTAACTGTTGTAACATCTGTTGGCCTCTACTTACTTCTCGGGAGACCTGCAGGAGGACCTGGAGAAGGCACCACGACACCAACCACAACACCCCCAACAACGACCCCAACACCCACGAGCATTCCATTTATAACACCAGAGCCCGGTGAGTATCTCCGGGGAGGGGAAAACAAAATACTTCTAATCGATTCTCGTCTAAAACTTGTTTTTCTAGGATCAGATGATATTGATTCCACGTTAGCTGCTGTAGGAGATCTTGGTATTGAAATCTCCGGGGTTATTAAAAATGAGCATGATAAGGATTGGGTAACTATGGGTGCACGTGCTTTTGATTCGGAAGGGAATGAAATTGGGCACAGTGTTGATCCAAGTTTTCTTGTTGGCTTTGGCCTTGTTCCTTTTCATGTTGAGAGCGGACAAACAGGGGATTTCGAGCTGCACTTAAAGTATAGAGAGGATATTGAGCGCATTGAGCTTTACGTTGCATATGTGACTGAGATACCACCACCATAGGGAAGACGAGCTTGTCACCAAAGTCACTCCTCATTGTAGCTGCATTAATCATTGTGGCTAGGTTCATTCTCCTCTTAGCGAGGGGAGAACAAGAGATTTGGCTGCCGCTTTCATACGGCTGGCGTTAGAAAATCTTAACAGGCGCCAATCTGATTTAACATCATGAATGGTATGAAGCGCTTTGAGTGGGTCGAGCACCCGTCGGACATCGGCTTCCGCGCGTACGGGCTGAATCTGGCCGAGGCCTTTGAAAACGCTGCGCTGGCGCTGTTCGAAATCATGGTCGACACGAGCAAGGTCGAGCCGCGCGAAGAGGTCAAGGTCGAGCTGGATGCCGAAGACGAGGGGGCGCTACTCTACGACTGGCTCGACCGGCTGATCTACCTCCACGACTCCAAGAACATGGTGATGTCGAAGTTCAGGGTGACGATCTCCCGTATCGAGGGTGGCTTCAGGCTCGACGCTCAGGCGTGGGGGGAACGCTTCGACCCCAAGAAACATCCCGAGAAAACAGCGGTCAAGGCGATGACATACCATATGATGGAAATCAGACGCCAAAAAAATCGTTGCTCGGTGCAAGCGGTCGTCGATATTTGATGCGATTTTCTAACCAAAAGGTAATTTAGCACTTATGCAATTTGTTATCAGGTGTATGAATGGTGGAGACAGACAAGATAAAGCAAATCGACGAGGTTCGCTGGGAGATACCTCAGGACTACAAGCGCGGCATGCTGGTTCCTGCGCGTATCTATGCGGACGCCGAGATGCTGGACGAGATGAGCAGGGATCTAACGCTCGAGCAGGCCGTGAACGTGTCTTTTCTGCAGGGCATTTACAAGTATTCCATCACGCTTCCAGATGGGCATCAAGGTTACGGGTTCCCAATTGGTGGTGTCGCTGCAACCGACGCTGAAACCGGCGTCATCAGTCCTGGGGGTGTCGGGTATGATATCAACTGTGGTGTCAGGTTGTTACAAACAAATCTCGAAAAAAAAGATGCCGTGCCTAAACTCCGCCAGCTTGTCGAGGCCCTCTTCCGAAATGTCCCTTCAGGCCTTGGGAGCACCGGGCATGTCAAGCTAACCCCTGCCCAACTCGATCTGGTCCTTGAGAGCGGCGCACGCTGGGCCGTCGAGAACGGCTTTGGCTGGAAGGAGGACTTGGACAGGCTCGAAGAAAGTGGATGCATGGCTGGCGCCGACGCCAAAAAGGTGAGCGCGGAGGCAAAGCACCGCGGCTTCCCGCAGCTCGGCAGCCTCGGGAGCGGCAACCACTTCCTCGAGGTCCAGACCGTTGACAAGATCTATGAACCCGAGATCGCACGCAAATTCGGAATCGACCATGAGGGGCAGGTCACAGTGATGATCCACACGGGCTCCCGGGGGCTCGGCCACCAGGTCTGCTCCGACTATCTCAGGATGATGGAGCATGCCGTTCACCAATACAAAATCATGCTGCCGGACCGAGAGCTCGTAAATGTTCCATTCACGTCACCGGAGGGGCAGGCATACTTCTCGGCGATGGCGTGCGCGGCCAACTACGCATGGGCAAACCGCCAGATGATCGTGCACTGGGTAAGGCAGAGCTTCGAGCAGGTTTTCGGACGCGATGCCGAAAGCTTGGGCCTCCACATCACCTACGATGTCGCACACAACATAGCAAAACTTGAGAAACACCGCGTCGATGGTGAGGACAAGAAAGTTGTGGTGCATAGGAAGGGAGCCACACGGGCATTTGGACCGGGGCACCCAGATATCCCGTCGATCTACCGCGACGTCGGCCAACCCGTGCTGATCCCGGGAGACATGGGCACGGCCTCCTACGTTCTCGTGGGGACCGAGCAGGCGATGCAGGAAACCTTCGCCTCGACCGCGCACGGCGCTGGTCGCCACATGAGCCGTGCTGCATCGCTGAGGCAGTTCCGGGGCGAAGATGTGAGAAGGGAACTCGAGTCGAGAGGCATCATAGTGCGCGCAGCCAAGATTTCAGTGATAGCGGAGGAGGCGCCAGGTAGTTACAAGCGGGTGGACCGCGTCTGCGAGATATCTCACAAGGCGGGAATCTCCCAGAAGGTCGCGAGGCTGGTGCCGATAGGAGTTGCGAAAGGCTAGAGACATGATATCAAGATCTCACATTTCAGTTCTACTGCCGACATCGTTAGCGGCCGACGCGCCGGATCTCCGCCAGAAAACCGTAAGAGTGGGTTCGATCGGACGCGCGCTGGCCGTATTTCGGGTTGAGAAGGTTTGTATTTATTCCGACGACGACCCAAACGTGAAAAACCAGGCAGCCGAGACTGAACTTATCACCATGCTCTTGCGTTACATTGAAACGCCGCAATACCTGCGCAAGCTGCTTTTACCCCACACCGAGGAACTCCACTATGCCGGTTTGCTCCCTCCTCTGCGAACACCACACCACCCGCTTCAAAGTGAGAAGAACCGGCCCGGAGATTATCGCGAGGGAGTCGTTGTTGAAGCCGGTAAAAACCAAAGCCTGCTGGAAATCGGCCTGCCTGAGAAAGCCGTAACCGGCGAGAGGCTCAGGGTAGGCCAACGGCTGACGCTCAGGCTGGGCAAAAAATCCGGAGACCAAATACTTGCCACGCAGGTAACGCGCAGTGAAATTTCTGAGTACTGGGGCTACGAAGTCCTGCGGGCGAAAAGCCTTGCGGAGGGCTTAAAAGTTTTGAAAGCTGATTGTTCTATCGGAACTTCGCGGCGCGGCCAAGATTTAAGTGCCGTGCACGCGATAGAGAGCGGTAAACCTCGCAGCGTGGCAGTGGCCTTCGGGGGTCCCTACGCGGGGCTCTTTGAGATCTGCGAGCGCCAAGGCGTCGATGCGAACAAGCTCTTCGATGCCGTAATAAATACGATCCCAAATCAGGGAACAGCGACAGTTCGAACGGAGGAGGCGCTCATAGCCACGCTTGCAGTACTGAACGTGCTCAACGAGGGATAGAATGGGAAAGAGAAAACATCGACCGAGGCGGGGTTCGCTCGCGTACATGCCGCGAGTGCGGGCCCCTCGGCAGGTGGCCCAAGTGCGGGCTTGGCCAGCGGAAGCTAGGCTGGGTCTGCAGGGCTGCGCAGGTTACAAGGCAGGAATGATTCAAATTTTCATGATTGACGACCAGAAGGGAAGCCTGACAACAGGTCAAGAGATAATCTTCCCCGCAACAGTTATAGAAATCCCACCCATCGTCGTTTGCGCGGTTCGCCTTTATACTTCCGACACGCATGGGCTGAAGAGCGAAACTGAAGTCTGGGCAAGTGAACTTCCAAAAGAGCTCTCGCGTGCTATTAGCCCTCCGAAAAAATACGACGCACAGAAAGCTCTCGAGCGGGCCGAAGCCCTAGTCAAGGAGGGCAAGGTCGAGGACATCCGAGCTATCATTTGCACCCAACCTTGGGTTACGAACCTCTCGAAGAAAAAACCTGACCTGTTCGAGATCCGCGTTGGAGGGAGTTCAGCGGAGGAGCGATGGAATTACTCAAAGGGCCTGCTTGGCAAACAGGTCCGAGCCGGAGATGTGTTCAAAGAAGGGGAATACGCCGATGTACTCGCGATAACCAAGGGCAAGGGATTCCAAGGGCCGGTCAAACGCTGGGGGATCAAAATTTTACCCAGGAAGAGCGATGAGGGGCGCCGCCAAGTCGGGACGCTGGGGCCTTGGTCTCCCGCACGGGTGATGTGGACGGTTCCGGCTCCCGGGCAGATGGGTTATCACCAACGCACCGATTTCAACAAGCGAATTTTGAAGCTGGGAAACGACGGCAAGGAGATCACGCCCAGCGGAGGTTTCCTACGTTATGGTCAGGTCAGAGGGGAATTCGTCGTTTTGGCTGGCTCGGTTCCAGGACCCACAAAGAGGCTCATACAGCTCAGGCGACCCATTAGGCTGCCGCCGGGTGCTCCAACCCAGCCGCCATCCATCACCTATATGAACACAACATCACAACAGGGGGCGTAAATACGGTTAAAATTATGTCTCTAGAAGGCCAACCGCTCGAAGAAATCGAGCTTCCGCCGGTCTTTGCCACGGAGCTGAGGCCCGACGTTATAAGACGTGCCGTGCTGGCTGCCCAGACCGCTAGGCTACAACCGTGGGGAGCCGACGAGATGGCGGGCAAAAGGACATCTGCGGAGACATGGGGCAAGGGTTTTGGGGTTTCTCGCACGCGCCGGGTGAAGGGGAGCAAATCAGCCGCTTCTGGCATGGGCGCATTCTCACCTCACACCGTGGGTGGAAGACGAGCGCATCCGCCAAAGGTCGAAAAGGTGCTCCGCGAGCGCATAAACAAAAAGGAGCGCCGCCTCGCAATCCGCTCCGCCATCGCTGCCACCAAGGACAAAAAACTCGTCGCATCTCGAGGCCATATCGTTGGCCACATAACCGAACTACCATTGGTCGTAAGCGACGAGTTTGAGGAGATGAAAAAGGCAAGCGAGGTAAAGGGCGTGCTCCAAAAGTTAGGACTTTGGAACGATGTCGAACGTGTGAGCAAAAGCAAGCGAGTGCGGGCGGGACGTGGTAAGATGCGGGGCAGGAAATATAAACGGGCGGTTGGGCCGCTCATTGTAGTCGGTGAGGACAGAGGAATCGGCCTTGGGGCTAGAAATTTCCCGGGCCTTAAGGTCGTGAGGGTGACCGGACTCAATGCAGAGGCACTTGCCCCCGGAGGCGCACTGGGCCGGCTAACACTTTGGACTCGGGGGGCAATCAAAAAAATGGCTGAGGGGTTATTCACATGAAAGATCCGCAAAAAGTACTGCTCTACCCGCAGGCCACGGAGAAAGCCGTGAAACTGATCGAGTCTGAAAATAAGCTCGTGTTCATCGTGGCTAATGATGCGAACAGAACAGATGTCAAACGTGCCGTGGAGACACTTTTTGAGGTAAAAGTGGACAACGTGAAAGTGGGGATAACTCCAGATGGGCGGAAACGCGCTTACGTAAGGCTTGCGCCGGAGTTCAAGGCGGATGAAATAGCGGCAAAACTGGGGATGATTTGAATGGGAAAACGGATTAGAGCTCAACGACGCGGAAAAGGTTCGCCTACCTATAGAGCGAAATCTTGGAGAAGGCTAGGCGAAGTGAAACTACCTCCATCCGAGGAAACTGGAGAAGCAATGGTAGTTGACATCCTTAAAGACCCGGGCAGGAGCGCCCCCGTTGCCAGAGTGAGATACGGTGACGGTCAAGAGCGTTTGGTCCTCGCGCCTGAGGGAATAAAAGTAGGGGACAGAATAGTGGCTGGTGTCTCGGTTCCGGTAAAGCCGGGGAACACGCTATCGCTGGCTGAGATTCCCGAGGGGACTCCGATTCACAACATCGAATCCCGACCTGGCGATAGAGGAAAATTTGCTAGGTCGTCCGGTGCCTACGCTACCTTAATCGCCCACGATGTCGGACGCGCTACTGTCCAGCTTCCATCTGGAGAAATGAGGGACCTTAACCCCCGCTGCCGCGCGACCATCGGAGTGGTGGCTGGGGGTGGGCGCATGGATAAACCGTTCATCAAGGCAGGTAAGCGTCACCATGCAATGCTTGCGAAGGGGAAGCCGTATCCTCTTGTGCGTGGCGTGGCGATGAACGTCGTCGACCACCCATTCGGAGGGAGGGGAAAACATGCTGGCAGACCAAAAACAGTTTCGAGAGATGCGCCTCCTGGCCAAAAAGTAGGGTTAATAGCAGCAAGGAGAACTGGTGAGAGGTGAACCCATGCCGAAGAAGTTTACATTCCGAGGTTACTCAACCGAGGAACTCCAAAAGCTCTCTCTGGACGACTTCGCAAAGCTATTGCCATCGCGACAGAGGCGTTCGTTAGAAAGAGGACTCACGCCTAGAGAAAAGAAACTGATCGAACGTATAAAGCAGGCGAGGGCAGCTGGCAAGGAGAGCCCTATCCGAACCCACTGCAGGGAAATGATTGTTATCCCAGAGATGGTCGGCTTAAAGTTCGCTGTTCACAATGGAAAAGAGTTCTTCATCGTTGAAGTGAAGCCTGAGATGATTGGCCACCGCTTGGGGGAGTTCTCCCAAACGCGGAAGAAGGTCACCCACGGCATGCCAGGGATAGGCGCAACTAGGAGTTCCCTGTATATACCACTAAAGTGATTGTCGATGCCAAAGTTCGGTTATTCTGCTAAAATTAAGGAGCCGTGCGCAAAGGCCTTCGGCAAGGAGATGCGGGTTTCCCCCAAGCATGCTATGGAGGTCTGCCGAGCGATACGAGGTATGCGCCTGAACGCTGCCAAAGAATATCTGGAAGCGGTCAGAGAAAAGAAAAAAGCTGTTCCTTTCGTGCGCCACCGAAAGAAGCTCGCCCACAGAAGGGGAACCTGTGGCAGCGGGCAATACCCTGTCAAGACCGCTCGAGAAATCTTAAAGGTACTGAAAAACGCGGAAGCCAACGCTAGCTACAAGGGGCTTGATGTCGAAAAACTCAGAATTGTACACGCCAGCGCCTACAAGGGTATGATCATCCCAGGAGTTTTGCCACGGGCCTTCGGGCGAACAACGCCTTACAACAAGCCACTCACGAACGTAGAAATAGTCCTGAAGGAGGCATCCTGATGCCTGTGCAGCAGATTTTTATAAAACGGGGGCTGAAGCGCGTCGAGCTCGAGACTTTCCTCGCGCAAGAACTGAGTTCGGCAGGATATGGGGGCGTGGACCTCAAGCGCGCACCGACTGGCACCCGTGTGACTCTATACGTGGAAAAACCTGGGATGGCGATAGGGCGCAAGGGGAAGACCATCAAACAGCTCACCGACGACCTCGAAAAAAGGTTTGGGTTGGAAAACCCGCAGATTGAGGTGGTCGAAATCACAAAACCCGGGCTATCTGGTCCGATAATGGCGAAACACATCGCCTTCGCCCTCGAGCGCGGGATAAGCGCGAGGCGTGTTGGTCGCAGCACGATCCGTAGGATAATGGAAGCTGGCGCGCGAGGGGTTGAAATAATAATCTCCGGAAGGATAGCCGGAGAAAGATCGAGAAGTGAACGATTTTATAAAGGTTACCTCAGCAAGGCAGGCGAACCAGCTGAGAAACTCGTGAGCCACGGCTACGCTGCGGCAAAGCTGAAACCAGGAATCGCTGGCGTCAAAGTCAATATAATGCCCCCAGATGTGCCGCTACCTGACGAAATCAAAGTCAAGGAAGAAACCAAACCAGCCGAAGCGGTGGCCGTTCCCGAAGCAACCGAGGAACAAGTTGAAAAGGTGGAAGAACCAACGCCAAAGGAAGGTGGGAAAAGTGGCGATACTACGGAGTAAAGAAATTCGCGGGATGAGCACAGAGGAAATGCTCGAAAAACTCAAAGAGTTCCGTACCGAGCTGGCTCGAGCACGAGCGACCGCGGCTGCAGGTGGCTCGCTTGAGAACCCGGCGCGGATCAGGGAACTCAAACGCACCATAGCGAGGATACTCACGATAATAAAGGAAAAACAAAAAGGAGGTGCATAAGCTCGCAAGAGATATGCAAGGTCTGTGGTCTACCCAAGGAACTCTGCGTCTGTCAGGAGATGGCACGCGAGCAACAGCGGATAAGCGTGTACTCAATAAAACGAAAGTACCGCAAATTTGTGACCATCATCGAGGGGCTGGACGAAAAACAGCTGGACTTGGACAAACTGGCTAAGATCCTGAAATCGAAACTCGCGTGCGGTGGGACTTCAAAGAACGGACGCATCGAACTCCAAGGTAACCA
>CAZKGC010000003.1:18492-28366 GCA_964552335.1 Hadarchaeota archaeon (SeqCode) | reverse complement strand
AACCATGTTGAAGCTATTTAAACCCCTTCCGACTATTGTTAGAAAAAGCTGGGGTATAGTTGAGGGGGAAAAAACCGCAGAAGTTTAGTTTTAGCCGCAAATTTGACACCCTGGAGGCGGCGCTAACATTTCAGGATGTGATTTTGCTCCCAGGCCTAGCAGAGGTGGAGCCGAGTCAGGTGAACATAAAGACCGATGTATCGAAAAATCACACTTTGAATGTTCCTTTCGTCTCTTCGCCAATGGACACAGTGACCGAAAGCGAGATGGCGATAGCGCTCGCACGAGAGGGCGGGTTAGGCGTGCTGCACAGAAATTGTACCATCGAGGAGCAACTTGAGATGGCTAAAAAAGTGAAGCGCGCGGAGGCGGTGGTGATCAGAGATGTCATCACAGTAGCTCCGAGTCAGAGCGTTGCGGAAGCCATGGAGTTGATGAAAAAGCACAACATTTCTGGCTTGCCAGTTGTCGATGGAGAAAAGTTGGTTGGAATCTTAACCGGGAGAGATGTTAGATTCGCTGATCTGGATCTCAGTGTTGAACGCATCATGACTAAGAAAGTGATTACGGCCGGGGAGGACATCGACTTGGAGAAAGCCAAGGAAATTTTGCACAAGCATAGAATTGAAAAACTGCCGATAGTGGATGAACACGGTTTGCTGAAAGGGCTCATAACTTTTAAGGACATCTCGCTTCGGGGTAAGTACCCAAATGCCGTCCGCGACGACGAAGGACAGCTCCTGTGTGCAGCGGCAGTTTCGCCGTTTGACCTCGAGAGAGCCAAAAAGCTGGACGAGTGTGTGGATATCTTGGTGATAGATGTTGCTCACTTTCACAATGTCAGAGTTTTCGAAGCGACGAAGAAAATTCTGTCCGAAGTCGAGGCCGATGTGATAGTTGGTAACCTCGGCACATATAAGGCGGCCGAAGATGTCATCACAAAACTCGATGGCATAGCAGGTCTGAGGGTGGGACTTGGTTCGGGCTCAATTTGCATAACAACGGAAGTCATGAAGGCGGGAGCACCGACACTCTACGCGGTATCGAAGGTTGCTGATGCGCTTAGAGATCACGGGGCCGACCTCCCGATAATAGCTGACGGAGGCATAAGGAGTGTTGGGGATATCACCATCGCCCTCGCAGCTGGAGCTTCAGCGGTAATGGCGGGCAATCTTTTTGCGAGGTGTAAGGAGGCTCCCGGAACCATCATGGCGATCGGCGGGAGATACTACAAACAGTATCGAGGGATGGGCAGCCCTTCAGCGATGGCCAAGCGCTACACCCTCGACCGTTACAGCATGCCGGCGAAGGGAATTGCGGAAGGTGTTGAAGGCTGGGTTCCATACAAAGGAGAGGCAGGTTCTGTCATTCAGGAACTTGTTATGGGGTTACGTGCGTCGATGGGTTACGCCGGGGCTAAAAACATCCGCGAACTCTGGGAAAAGGCAAAGTTTGCAATGGTGACATCGGCAGGAGGGGTGGAGACAAGGCCTCATGATATTATCCTACCAAGTGAAAGCACAGAAAGGACCAAATGAGAGGATTTGCGATTCGCGATTTCAATGTGAGTGTAGAGGTAGCCTCTTTCTGATGAAGTCCCCCACGAAATACCATAGAGGTTTAGCTGGGCTCACTTTCCTAACTTCTTTTAGTTTGGGCAACATGACAACAGAAACAGCCAGTCGCAGCACTCCAGATATCAGGAATAGGAAGAGCAGGGTGGGCATAAACCCGACGTTGATGTATGTCGCAAACAGGCCGCCCAGAGTTGCGCCCACGAAAATGCCTATGCCGTTCAGCGCTCCGAAGTAAGCGAAGCAGATACCTCTCCTCTGCCTTGACACTGCGTCATAGATAAAATTTGTCGAGGCTAAGTTGAAACCAGCCCAGAAAAATCCGCTGAAGCCTTCAGCGATGATCAGATAAACAGGATTAGCTGAAAACAGCCAAAGGACTGGCACCAGGGGGATGAACAAACCGCAAATCCTCAAGGATCTCAAATTTCCGTATTTGTCTGAAAATTTCCCCCAGAGCGGCATAAACAGCACGGTTGAGACGGAAGCGCTCAGTGTGATTACGACGAAAATGAGGTAGCTGAATCCCAAGCCTAGCGGAGGTGCCTGTAACATGTAAACCGTGAAAAAGGGAGCAGCTAAGTTTACAGTAAGAGTCATCAATGTCACATAAATTGTGAATCTACCAAAGTTGTTGTCCTTCATCTTCCTCACGAAACTGGAAAAGCTGAAATAGTACTCATGTTCGTATTTGAACTTTGGCTCGTGCTGCTTGGTCAGAAAATACCGTGATATCAGCCTCGCTACCATCGCTATGAGAAAAAGCGCGACGAAGCCGAAGAGCACCTCGCTCTTTTTGAAGATGTCGAGGAACAGACCTCCCACGAGCATCGCGGAGAGACCAGCTGTGCCAACGATTGTGTTCCTTCGACCAAAAAATCTCCCTCTTTCTTTTTTCTGGACAAGATCACCCATCCATGAAGACCACGCTGGCGAGATGAAGGAGCCCAGCAGGAGATAGACTGTGTAGAAAAGGATCACCAGCATGGGGGCGATCAGACTATCGACTTTCAAAAATAAGAATAGAAAAGCTACGAGCGAAATCGGCAGCCAGGTGAGTGCCTGCACCAGGACGCAGTTTGTGACTATCCTCTTCCTGCCCGTCTTTTCCATCAGCTTTGGCGTTTCGAGCTGCGAGAGGTTTGCAACAAGGTTTGGGACGGAGGTTAGAAGACCGATTTGCGCATTGTTGGCGTTTAGGGCTAGGGCATAGGGCGCGATGTATGAGCTGCCGAGGCCAGAGTTCACCGACCATGCCACGCCGTCTTTGACGCTGTAGCTCAAGCTTTTCTTTCTAGTCTTCTCGTCCATTCAATCACCTTTTACAAAAAAGAGTGTTTCAGCCATTCAGGGTGCTTTGTTAGAACTTTAGTGCTTGAAATGCCGCACGCCGGTGAAAACCATTGTGATACCGTGTTGGTTTGCAGCATCGATAACCTCAGCATCACGGACCGAACCGCCAGGCTGTATGATTGCGGTCACACCGGCCTCCGCGACGACATCGACTACATCCCTGAACGGCAAAAACCCATCGCTCGCCACCACAGACCCTTTCACATTTTCCCCGCCTTTTTGTACCCCGATGCGCGTGGCGTCGACCCTGCTGGGCTGCCCGAACCCAAGCGAGACGGTTCTCTTGTCCTTCGCGAAAACCAGCGCGTTGGATTTGCAGTGTTTGACTATTTTAAATGCGAACAGCAGGGATTTCATTTCCTCGTCAGTTGGGGCTCTCTTGGTCACGATTTTGAGATTACACGCCTCCAACTCTTTTATGTCTCTTTCTTGAACGAGCAGTCCTCCTCCTACGGATTTTATTTCTTCTCCGCCTCTTTGTTCTGGTCTCACCTCAACCTCGAGCAGGCGTATGTTCTTTTTCTTCATCAGGATGTCCAAAGCTTCCCGACTGAACTTGGGGGCGATGATAGCCTCCAAAAAAATGTTCGACATCTCCTGCCCTGTTTTTCGGTCGACCTCTCTGTTAAAAGCAACTATCCCGCCGAATGCTGATGTAGGGTCCGTCTGGTGAGCCAACTTGTACGCTTCGAGAACATTATTAGTCGTTGCTACACCCACAGGATTGTTGTGCTTTATGATAACACAGGCAGGGTTTTCAAATTCCCCCACTGTTTCAAGTGCCGCCTCTAGGTCAAGGATGTTGTTGTACGAAAGTTCTTTCCCCCATAACTTTCTTGCATTTACCACGCTGGGCTCTTTGATGTCGTCCCTGTAAAATGCGGCCTTTTGATGCGGGTTTTCGCCGTAGCGCAAATCCTGAATTTTCTTGTAAGAGATGGTCAGCAGTTCAGGGAATCCTTCAATGCCGAACTTTGTTCGGAGGAAGTTCGAGATAATTGTATCATATCTTGCGGTGTGGGCAAACGCATCCACAGCCAGTCTTTCTCTCGTTTCATCGCTGAGCGTGCAGTCATTTTCCCTCAACTCCTCTAAGACATTGCCGTATTCTTTTGGATTGGCAACGACGGCAACATATCTGTAATTTTTAGCCGCTGAACGAAGCATAGCAGCCCCACCGATGTCTATGTTCTCAATGGCGTCCTCAATTGAGTCGCTCTTTCGGATCGTCTCCTCGAAAGGGTAGAGATTTACTACAACTAGGTCTATAGGCGTGATGCCGTGTTTTCTCAGTTCTTGGATATGCTCCACTTTGTCTCTGAGCGCGAGGATTCCTCCATGTACTTTTGGATGGAGGGTCTTTACCCTGCCGTCCATCATCTCTGGAAAACCTGTGATCTCCGAGATGTCTTTTACTTTTACCCCGTTTTCTTTCAAAACTTTGGCAGTGCCTCCGGTTGAGATAATCTCAATACCAAGCTCTTGAAGTCCTCTTGCGAGTTCCACGACTCCGGTCTTGTTCGAGACGCTTATCAGTGCTCTTGTAATCCGCATGTCATACCCAACGTTCAGATAATTTTGGATAGATAAAGGTTTTCATTGGCTGGACCTTGAACTGTTGGGGGCTCAAACACTAACATGTGTCCTAGGCCTTGTGTTCTACCATGGCTTTCATGAAAGATTTGAAAACAGGTGAAGGATTTCCAAGTCTAGATTTGAACTCGGGATGAAACTGAGTTGCCAAGAAGAAGGGATGCTTCGGTAATTCGAGGATCTCCATTCGCCTTCTATCGAGAGACTTTCCAGAAAATTTCAACCCACGCTTGGTGAGTCTGGGGATATAGCGCGGATTGACTTCAAATCTATGTCGATGACGCTCGCGGATCTTTTCCGTCCCATAAATTTGGAAAGCCCTCGTGCCTTTGACGATACTTATCTCATGCGCCCCGAGCCTCATCGTGCCACCCAGTTCTTTTACCTTCCTTTGTTCTGGTAGGATGTCGATTACAGGGTGGGGCGTCTTCGGGTCGAGTTCGGTGCTGTTTGCCTGCTTTAGACCTATACTTCGAGCAAACTCTATCACCGAGAGCTGAAACCCAAAGCATAAACCTAAGAATGGGATCGAATGTTGTCTGGCGTAAGAAATGGCTGCTATTTTGCCTTCAGTACCCCGCTGACCAAAACCTCCTGGGACCAATATCCCATCGTAGGCTGAGAGCTTCTCCAGCTCCTTCCTTGACTCCTCAAATCTTTCCGCGTCCACCCAATTGATATCGACTTTACACCCGTGCGCAACCGCAGCATGTTTGAGAGCCTCGTTTATACTCAGGTAAGTGTCGGAGATGCGGATGTATTTTCCGACTATCGCTATCTTCAAAACCCTTCTAGCTTTTTCCATCTGTTCAACTATTTTTTTCCATTCCGACAGATCCTCTTTCCTAGCGGTAAGTCTGAGCCGCCCGAGCAGCAAAGTTCCCAGTCCTTCTTGTTCCAACACGAGGGGTATTTTATAGATATTTTCGACATCCGGGGCACTGATCACAGCATTTTCCGGTACATTGCAGAAGAGTGAGATCTTCCGCTTCACGTTTTCACTTAAGGGATTCTTCGCCCTGCAGACCAACGCGTCTGGCATTATCCCAAGCTCTCGGAGTTCTTTAACGCTGTGCTGGGTTGGTTTAGTTTTCTGTTCGCCGACCACATCGAGCACTGGGACAAGTGTGACATGAACGAATGCCACGTTCTCCGATCCTTCCTCAAGTCTCAACTGTCTCACGCCCTCGAGGAATGGCATGCTCTCTATGTCACCAACTGTCCCACCTATCTCGACTAGACAAACTTCAGCTCCGCTTTTCTGCGCAACTTCGCGGATACGGTTCTTGATGAGATCGGTGACGTGGGGGATTATCTGAACGGTTCGGCCGAGGTAATCTCCTTTCCTCTCTTTTTTTATCACCTCACCGTAAATTTGCCCCGTGGTGATGTTATGCTCCTTTGTCAGGTTTATATCAAGGAAGCGCTCGTAGTGTCCCATGTCTAGGTCGATTTCGCCACAATCGTCCGTGACAAAAATTTCTCCGTGTTCAAAGGGATTCATTGTGCCAGCGTCGATGTTCAGGTACGGGTCAATTTTAATCGCCGTGATCTTGAATCCGCGAGATTGCAAGAGCTTTCCGATCGAGGCGGTGGTTATCCCTTTCCCAAGCCCGCTCATCACCCCGCCCGTCACAATGACATACTTCATGTCAATCACAAATTTGTATGCACGCCTTCATATTTCTCTTCTCTCTTTATAACCCAATCTTTGGCTATAGCGTTGGATAAAACGCTTACTTTCAATACCAGATGTCCGATCCAAATGTCTGACGATAAGCTTTATTGAGGATTTCGCGTGTAGTTTTAACAATAGGTGATAATTACGGACCCGATGACTGAAGCCATCGTATGGACTCTGGCGATATTTTTCGCGAGGCTTACAGATGTCTCGATGGGCACGGTACGACAGATACTCATCATCAGAGGGCGAAGAGGGATAGCATCGATCTCCGCCTTTTTTGAGATAATAATATGGATACTTGCGATAAGTCGTGTGGTTACGCAACTGGATAAAGTTTATTATATATTCGCTTTTGCCTTAGGATTCGCATTCGGAAACTATCTCGGGAGCTACATCGAGGAGAGGATTGCGTTGGGTTATATGTTCGCGTACATCGTGCCCAAAAAACGCTCCAATGATCTGGCTCAAAAGCTCAGAAAAGCAGGTTTTGGTGTCACGGTAATACACGGCACTGGTTTAAAGGGGCCGGAGCCTGTTTACAACATGCTCTTCAAACGCAAGGATACGCAGAGATTGTTAAGAATAATTAAAAAATATGATAGGGATGCTTTCTACACTTTAATCGATGTCAGGGCCGAAAGCGGCGGGTTCGTAAGGGGCATGGCTAAAAAGAAGTAAAACGCAGCCGTAGCTGAACGTTTCACCCGTGCGCGCCCCCAACGATTTCTTCAACGCTCTTGAACCCATGAGAATCGAGGTAATGCGCTATCCCACTCGTGACCTCCTTGAATATCTCAATCCCTTTCGTCGCTACCGCCGAGCCTATCTGCACAGCCTTCGCTCCAGCCAATATGAATTCGGTGGCTGTCTTCCAATCTTTGACCCCGCCGCAACCGACAATGGGTATTGATAGCTGAGGATAGAGTTCGTGAACACATCGCAGGGCTATCGGGTGAATTGCCGGCCCGGAGAGTCCGCCGTAGACATTGGAGAGCACGGGTTTTCGTGCGCGCACGTCTATCGTCATGGCCCTGATGGTGTTGATGGCCACAATCGCATCAGCGCCAGCAGCTTGGGCGGAGATGGCAGATTCGTTCAGGCGATCACTCAACCCGAGCTTGACGTGCACAGGGATCTTCAACGCCCCCTTGACTTCTTTCACCAGCTTGTGCACTGTGTCAGGGTCGGCCCCTATTTCAAGCCCGTGTTTCTTAACGTGTGGGCAGGAGAGGTTGAGCTCCACCGCGTCCGCCCCAGCTTCTTCGGCCCGCGCGCAAATCTCCCCGAACTCCTTGGTGCTGCTACCGGCAACGCTCGCTATCACGCAAACTTTCCCTTCTTTGGCCAAGGGCAAGTCCTGTGACAAAAACTCTTCGTAACCTTGATTTGCCAGCCCAACTGCGTTGACCAAACCCTCCTCCACGCCCACGATGACGGGAGTAGGATACCCCTCTCGTTTTTCTTTCGTCAGGCTTTTCGTGACAACCGCACCAGCGCCCCCTTCTATTGCCGCCCGCTTCAAAAGCGAACCGTTGCATAGGATGCCGGACGCCAGAACGGTAGGATTCGGGAGCTTGAGCTTGCCCAGCCTAACCATAAGTTTTGACATTTTTACCCCATCCCTTTCGTGCGACGATTTCTCCATCCAGCATGACGGGTTGGCCGCGGATGATGGTTGCCACCGGCCCACCCTCCACTTCTCTACCTTCAAATGGGCTGTACTTAGCTTTACTCATGAAGGATTTTGGGTCTATCCTGCTCAGGCGGTGTAGGTCGATGACAGTTAGGTTTCCAATCTTCCCCTTTTCAATCGCTCCGACCAGGTCTAGACCCAGTATTTTTGAGGGATTGGTCGCGCACGCCCTGACGACATCCTCGATTCCAAGCAAATCCTTGTTTACCATCGTGAGGAGGAGAGGCAGCGTCGTCTCCAAGCCAGGGAAGCCTGCGGGCGCTCTCTCTAAGTTCGCCTTTTCTTCAAGCGAGTGAGGAGCGTGGTCTGAAGAAACAGCGTCGATGCCGCCGTCTTTTACCTTCCTGAGCAGGACTTTCGCGTCGGCTTTAGTTTTAATCGGCGGGTAAACTTTGGCTATAGCCCCTTGAAGCCGCGCGTCTTCCTCGCTCAAAAGTAGATAGTGAGGGCAGGTGTCGGCAGTTATCTTAGCCCGCTTTTTCCATCTCAAAAATTCGCTTACCCCCTCAGCCGAAGAGATATGTGTTATATGCAGCGGGAAGCCACAGCTCAAAGCGAGCCCTGCCATGTCCTTTATCGCGGAAGCTTCGGCTTCTGGTGTTCCTGTTGCGCCCATCCATGTTTCCACAAATAACCCTGGATTTTCAGCATGTGCGACGACGAGCATTTTTTTCCGAGATGCGAACTCAAGGACTTTTTCGGTTAATATGCGCTTCCCCGTGTAGAATTCGTGTTGCATGAAAACCTTGAAGCCTACCGCTAGGGCCTTGATTTCGTCAACTAGATCGTCTTCTCTGTCGGGTACGCCGTAGTAAAGTCCGTAGTCCACCAAGGCACCGTTTTTCGCGACACGTTCCCGTTTTTTCAATACAGCTGGCTTGTTTACCTCGGGTTTTGTGTTGGGCATGTCCGCGACCACCGTGAAGCCGCCCATGGCAGCCGCGCTCGTGCCCGTTTGAAAATCCTCCTCATAGCTTCGTTCGAAATCCCTCATGTGGACATGGATGTCGATCAACCCCGGTAACACAATGTGTCCTTTCTTGTTGTAGTCTAGCACCTCGTCGGCCGGTTCCCCGATCTCTCTGGCTATCCTCGCTATTCGTTCGTCTTCTATCAAAACCGAACCTTCCAGAATTCCCTTGCCAGTGAAGAATTTTCCTTTCACTATTAGTTTCAAATCATCACCCTCGAGCCGGCTGCGTCTCTTTTCTGCCTGCCAAATTCAGTTTTGAGCAGGAGGGCGCCATCAAACACTGGCCCGTCGACGCACACCCGCAGACCTATTGGATCGAGCACGCAGGAGCCGCAGATGCCGAAGCCACACTTCATGTAACGCTCAAGCGATGCCTGCACCCGGAGACCTAGCTTCACGCCCTGCCGCACGACTTCGTACATCATTAGCTCTGGCCCACATGTGAGTATTGAGTCAAAATGTTCGTTCTTCAGCAATTCTTCAACCAAGTCCGTCACCAGCCCCTGATGGCCAGCTGAGCCGTCCTCGGTCGCCACGTAGATTTTCGCTTTAACTCTCCGCGCTTCCTCAAGAAAGAAGAGTTCCGACGCAGTTTTCGCTCCTACAACATACGTACTTTTCCCGCCCGATTTTGAGATGAGTTTTGTGGCGTAGATTAACGGAGCCGCACCGTAGCCACCGCCAACGACTAGGTAAGAGCTTGCGTCGAGCAAAAAGTGCCTACCGAACGGCCCCCTGACAAAAAGCATGTCGCCCTTCTTGAACTTGTGGAATTCAGCCGTAGTTGGACCCTCTTTGGCAACTGAAATTCTGATGTTGTCCGGGCCAACGTCGGAAATGCTCATGGGCACCTCCTCCCAACCCGGAAGCCACGCCATCATGAACTGGCCTGGCTGAGGAATCTTGGTGAATGTATGTTTGAGGTAGAAGGATTTCACCTTTGGGCTTTCGACAACAATTTTTTCGATTTCCACAGGCTTAAATTCGAAATCTTCATACGTGAA
>CAZKGC010000003.1:17608-18482 GCA_964552335.1 Hadarchaeota archaeon (SeqCode) | reverse complement strand
CTCTCGCTGGTTTTCTGGAGCGGTCGCCTCTTTACCAAGTTTACCACTCAACCCGCGAGCGCGTATTGTGCTACAACTTCTTCGTGTGAGATGTAAGTGCCGCAGTAATTGCAGACAAGCAGGGTTGGTGTACGTGACGCAACAGTAAACGAGGGCTTCACAGGCTCTCGAGGTTTGTTGGATACACAGTTCGGATTCGTACAGTTCAGAATTCCTTTTATCTCGTCCGGTAGCTTCACCTTCATCTTTTTCGTCACGCGATAGTTCTTGATGGTGTTGATCGTCGCCTCCGGAGCGATGAGTGCTATCTTGTCGACTTCGTCGGGTACAAGTTCACGTCCCTCAATTTTCATGATGTCTTTTTTTCCAAGCTTCCTGCTTTCGACATTCATCACTATGGCCACGGTATACTCTTCTCCACCTCTGATCCCCAATATTTTCAACACGTTGAGCGCTTGTCCTTTAGGAATGTGGTCTATCACCGTACCGTTGCGTATCCTTCTCACTATAAGTTCATCAAGCTTGGTCATCATCTCACTGCTCCAAGCAATAGCGCGAGGAGCGCCATCCTCACCGGCACACCGTACGCCGCCTGCTGAAAATACTTGGCGAACTTGCTGTCGTCTACTCGCAAGTCAATCTCATCTAGCTTGGGAAGGGGGTGAAGGATGATCATTGTTTTTTTCGCCCGATGTAAAAGCTCTGGATCGATGCGATAACTACCCTTGACCTTCTCGTATTCGGCGGGGTCTGGGAACCGTTCCCTCTGAATGCGCGTAACGTATAGCACATCGAGGTCTTCAATTATCTCTTCCAAGTTTTCACCTTCAGAAAATTTCAGCCCCGAGCCTTGGAGGAAGTCTTGGATCTCCTT
>CAZKGC010000003.1:0-17598 GCA_964552335.1 Hadarchaeota archaeon (SeqCode) | reverse complement strand
AATTTCGTCAGACCGTAGATCAGTGATGCGGCAGCTCTTCCGTACCTCAGGTCGCCGGTGAGCGCGACATGCAACCCGTCTATCTTCCCGAGTTCTCTCCATATCGTGTACAGGTCGATCATCGCTTGGGTTGGGTGGTGTTTGCTTCCATCGCCGGCGTTTATCACGGGCACTTTCGCTATCTCCGCAGAGAGTTTCGCTGCACCCTCGAGGTGGTGGCGCATTACTATGATGTTAGCATATGAATCCAGCATTCTGACGGTGTCGGCCAGATTCTCGCCTTTAGCGATAGAAGTCCCCTCCGATTCCGAGAAGCCTACAACCGAGCCTCCGAGCCTGTGCATCGCCGTCTCGAAGCTGAGTCTTGTGCGCGTGCTAGGCTCGAAGAAAGCTGTCGCGAGTAACTTTCCCTTCAGAAGCGATTGTTCCCGCTTGCCGCTTTTCTCCATTTTAAGTGCGACCCTGAAAATTTTCTCAAGCTCATCTCGGGTAAAGTCCGAGATCGAAATCACATCACGTCCTTTGAACATGCTCACCACCCTTGATGTACTCAACCACTTTCTCGTAATCACCATTCGCGACGATTCCTTTTAAGTGGAGTTCCTTCATGAGCTTGGATGAAGTCATGAGCGAGACTAACTTAACATTCTTGGCAGCGAGGTTCCTCACCGCTCCCTGTTCGCGGTCGATCAGTACAACCACACGTTCGACTTTAGCCCCACGTTCACGTAAGGCCTCGACCGCTCGCTGCAGGCTCCCCCCCGTGGTCGCTACATCGTCCACGATCAGCACGGAATCACCAGAGTTCACCACTCCTTCGACTAGACTTTTTGTCCCGTGGGTTTTTTCCTCCTTTCTCACGTACAGGAACGGCTTTTTCAGCTTGTATGCGACGAGTGTGGCGATGGGTATGCCCGCCGTCGCTACCCCGGCCACGCGGTCGAAATCTAGTTTGAAGCCCTTCAGCGCGGCAACGTATGTGTCCGTCACGAGGTCAAACAGCTTCGGATGAGAGGGCACGGCCCTCAGGTCGATGTAATATGGACTTGTGGCGCCCGAAGAGAGTTTGAAATCTCCGATCAGGACGCAACGGTGCTCGGCGAGAGCGAGCGCGATTTTGGATGTGTCGAAGCTCATTTTCTCATCACCTCCAGTATCTCTTTGGCTTTTTCAGCCGGCGATGGGGCTTGCGCGATGCTCCTCCCGATTATCTCAAAATCAGCGCCAGCCGAAAGGGCCGAGCCAAAGCGTGCCCCTTGGGTCCCGACACCCGGCGAGAACACGAGTTTAGAGGGATAAGCCCTTCTGGCACGGGTTATCAGCTTTGGGTAGGTCGCAGGCATAACAAAGCCGTCCACACCGGCGGAAGCCGCAATCGAGAGCAGTTTACTAAAGTTTTGGTTTAGGTGTTCGCTCGCCCCGGGGTGACTCATCGCGCACAAACCCAGCACTCCTTTATCCATGTTTTCAGCCAGCTCAACCACCTTGTCGATTCCCTCCTTTGCGCCGATGACAGCATGGATGATGATGGCGTCGAACCCGAGTTCGAACAGCTGCTCCGCCACCAAGCGGTTGACGTATCCTATGTCGGCTATCTTCAGGTCGCAGATGAAGAAATATCTTTTCTTGAAGGAACTTACGATATTCTCCACTTGATCCGGCCCTAGGCCGAGCATGATGGGGAGCCCCATTTTCACGCCGGGTACTAACCTCTTTAATTCCAAAAGAAGTTTTTTCGCGCCGTCGCTGACTTCAAGTCTTTCTCTCGACCTACGATCTATCAGCTTGGAGCGGTAGGGATTAAAGATGGGGTCAAGCGCAAGTACAATTCTAGAATTCGTCTTCCTCGCCAGCTCCGATGCCCGTTTAACGAAGGCCTCGCTCAAAAGCCCACCTTTATTTTGATAAAAGGTTCATAAAAGGCTTGCGATGAAGCCTGAGCGAAAAAAGAACTCATAAAACAATCCGCTGTTCGGCGCCCTCCTCAACCTGCCGTTTGATGCTCCGCGCGATTTCAGGGCCAATGTAGGGCACGCGTGCCAGCTCCTGTTCGCTCGCCCGTTCGATGTCCGCCAACCTCCGATATCCCGCCCTGAAGAGGCTCCGCCCGCGCACCCGTCCTATCCCCCGCAACTGCACCAATTCCAGCAGCTCCTCTCTGACCCCGTGCCTGATCCGTTCGTGCAGCTTTCTGAGGGGGGCCAGCGCAGGTCTGACTTTGAACAAGCTCGCGAGCTCGTGCGCGGCGTATAATAGCCATTCCGCGGTGTCGGCCAATCTGCGTATGTCTCCGGCCCCTATCCCGAACTGCTCGTGGATGTCGTCTTCCCGTACTTCGTCCATCCACATCTGGATCATCTGCGCGGTCTTCAGCTCCGAGAGCAACCACTCAAATTTCTCCGGTTCGCGTTGCGGGTCGGGAATCGGGGTGAGCAACTCATCGGCGTGGTCGAGGTAGAATAGTTCAATGTTAGAATAGTCCTGCTGGCGGAGATGGAGCAACCCCATGTCGGGTGTGTGGCAGATGAGATGGAGCAAGGCCAGAGCGGTCGGCTTTTGAGCAGCTATTCCTTTGATGCCGTCGCGTAGCACGACCGCCGAGAGAGGGTCGATGTAAAGCCTCGAGACGCGCTCGCCGAAAGGAGTGGCGAGCAGAAGCTCCCCCTGTCTGCGTATCATCTCCTCCCGCTCGAGAAAATCCAAGACCCGCTGGATTACCTGCTCCACATCGCTCATACTGTACTGGTGAGCGAAGAAAGTGTGTCCCATGAACTCCAGCAGACCCCCAGCGTCGTTCACATAACCGGCCGCAATTGAGGCGAGCACGTGGGTCCGGAGCGCGGGTTCGGTGGCAAGCTTGGAGGATATCCGCTCTGGTTCGGCGTGTATGAACTCCTCGAATAGTGCCTCTACCTCGCTTTTTCCATGGGCGATTAGCACCGCTTCGCCGTATTTGTCATACTGGGGTCGGCCAGCACGCCCCGCCATCTGATGGAACTCTAACACATGGATGAACTGCATCCCGTAGGGCTCGACGTAGCGACGGTAGTCACGGATGATTGTTCGACGCGAGGGAAGGTTTACGCCTGCAGCTAAAGTCGGGGTGGCGCAGACCACTTTTATTAAATTTTTCCTGAATGCGTCCTCAACGGCTTTTCTTTGAGCATGGTGAAGCCCAGCGTGATGGAATGCCACGCCTTTGCGGACGCACTCGGCCAGCTCCCGGCATGTGCGCGTGGATTCCCCGAGCGCACCTTCAACTGTTTTGGCCACGGCGGCGAGCTTCTCACGCTCTTCGGCCGAAAGGATTGCACCAACATGCCTGGTCAATAGCGCTGCCGCTGTTTGCGCGGATCGGCGAGTATTTACGAAGACAAGCGCCTGTCCGCCTTCCTTCACCGTATCGACGGCGAGCGCTGCGAGATCTTCACCAATTTCCACTTCAACTGCCCGCTTGCTCCCGTCGTCGAACCTGATTTTTTTGTCGTGGTAAACGCCCTTTTTCAAGGGGACCGGACGCCACTCGCTCTTGACGAGTTCCGCGTTCAACCACTCTGCCATCTCGTCCGCGTTCTTTATCGTGGCGCTCAGGGCCAGCACTTGGAGCTTCGGGTTGACCTGCATGAGCCGCGCTGTTAGGACTTCGAGTGTGGGGCCGCGCCCGGGATCGTCTATCAGGTGCACCTCATCCAAGACCACCACAGACACCGCATCCGCGAGCCACTTCGCGCGGTGCCTGAGCAGAGAGTCAACTTTCTCGGAAGTTGCGACTAAAATATCATAGCGGGCAAGTCGTGGGTCCGCGGCATCTAACTCACCTGTGCTCAGCCCAACTTTCAGCCCGAGTCCTCCGTACTTCTCTCTGAATTCCTCGTACTTCTCGCTCGCGAGCGCACGTAAGGGCACGATGTAGAGACACTTTCCACCTTCCCTGAGCACTGATTTCAACATGCAGAATTCGGTGACAAGGGTCTTGCCGGAAGCCGTGGGCACCGCTAGGACCAAGTTTTTGCCATCTAGAGCCCCCTTTTTGATTGCGTCGGCTTGGGGCGGATACAGCGCAGTGATGTTGAATTTTTCAAGAACCTGCGCGATTTGGTCGGGCAGGCCGTACTTTTCGCAAACATCCTTGACTTTCAGTAAACCACCATCAAGAAAATATACCAGAGTGTAAATTAAGTAAGGGGATATGAATGGAAAACATTTCGGCTGCTTGTAGAGAAATTCTACAGGAGATATCAAACGGTGGGGTTCACACAAAGTACCCCTTGGTCGTTATCCCTACATCTAGAGTTTAGAAATTCGATTACTTTCAGCCCCCCTAAAAAAGCAGCGAAAAAGTGCCAAAAAATAGGCCCAGATAGGAGATTGAACTGCGATTATTGGCTCTTTAAATAGTTTAAATATTACTTTCGGCGTGTGTATTAAGCTTTCCGACCGTTAGCTTTAAATAGGTAGTATATACTTGTATATACTGATGTAAATGGCGAGGAAGTTGGTTTTGACGAGAGGGCGGCTTGTTCTCACGGAGGAGATAGAAGGGTTCATCAGAAAGGAGGCCACACCATTTGGCAATGGGGCCAAAGTCGATTGCCCTAAGGAGTTCCTCGGCAGAACAGTTTACCTCGTGGTGTGTAAAGAATGACTTGCCCAGACTGCGAGAGGCTCCAAAAGCGAGTAGAGAAGCTCGAGCGAGCGCTCGCTGAGCAAAACAAATTAATCGCTGAACTGAAGCGCCGGCTGGCGCTCTACGAAAACGCGCATACTCCTCCTTCCCAGTGGAGATATCCAACGCGCCAGAACGGCGGTCAGCGCACGGGCAAACGGTTTCCCGGCAGGCCGAAGGGGCAGCGAGGCACGACGAGACCAGTGCCGAGGCCCGATGTCGTGAAGGAACCGGAATGGCCCGAAAACTGCGAACGTTGCGGGGCCCCTCTCGGCCCACCTGAGTACGTGAACCACAATATCCGCGAAGAAATCTCGAACCCCTCCCCAAAACTGACGATAGACTTTCTGGAGTTTGGGGGCGAGTGTGAGGCGTGCGGCATCTATAACGTGGCCAGACATCCCGACTGTCCTCCCGCCGGGAGGTTCGGGAAAAACGCGCTCGTCCAGACGACGCTGATGAAGTTCGATGAGAGGTTGCCTCTCGAGAAGGTCCGTGAAACTCTGAACAGGACATACGGCTTGTCGGTGCCGCCACCCACCGTGTTTGACATCACCCGGCGGGTGAGCGACTGGCTGAGACCAGAATACGAGGAAATTCGGAGGAGGATCAGCAACACCCCAGTGGTCTACGTGGATGAAACCGGAGAAAAAGTGGACGGCAAAAGGTATTGGCTCTGGTGCTTCACCACCGATATCGACACGCTTGCCGTCATCGCGAGGAGTAGAGGCAAAAAGGTTCTGGAGGACACCTTGGGCAAGGAGTTCAATGGTACCTTGGTCGTGGACGGATGGACGTCGTATCCGACGTTCACTCGCAAAATCCAGCGGTGCTGGGCTCACATGCTCAGGGAGGTGAATTGGCTCGCCGAACACTTCGATGAAGCGAAGCCGTTGGCTCGGGCGCTACACAGGCTTTACGACGGCCTCAAGGTCGCACTCGAAGACGATCCACCGCCAAAAAAGCGAACGAGACTGGCTGAGAATGCCAAAAGGAGGTTGCGCTATTGGCTGAAGAAGCGCTACAAGGGCGAGGAGATCAAGAAGTTCATCCAGAAGGTGCGCAACGGCTTCAACCACTGGTTCACCTTCGTCACCACGCCAGGGGTTGAGCCAACGAACAACAGGGCCGAGCGGGCCCTGAAAGAACATGTAGTCCAGCGAAAGATCATCGGGACCTTCAGAACAGAGAAAGGGACCAAGATTTACGAGACGATCATGACGATGCTGGCGACGTGGAAGCAGCGGGGACTAAATCCAGCTAAAGCATTGGCGGAAAGCTTGAGCGTTGCGTGGTCAAAGGCTTAATACACACCTTTCGGCGACCCCTCCCCCAAAGGCGCTTAACGCCAATCGGGAAGATTGCTGTGGTGACAAAGTGATCAGGCTTGCGGATAAACTTGACGAACTGTATTGGTTAAAGGGTGAGTCTTCGGAACGTATAGCTAAGCTGTTTGGTGTTAAACCGTCAACAATCTTGTGGTGGATGAAAAAATTCGGAATCTCAAGAAGATCGTACTCTGAAGCCAACGTTTTACGATATATGCGAAACCCTCCAGTAACACGTGAAAAGTTGCAGGAATTGTATCTTGAAGAAAAGAAAAGCACGAGACAAACAGCAAAAGAACTAGAAATGGCTCAAACCTCGGTACGAAGGTGGATGATTAGATATGGCATCCCAGCTAGAAATCCATGGGCGCAGTTGAAATATCCGCGAACACATTTTTCTGGTAACGAAGAAGAGAAGGCTTACCTGCTTGGCCTCCGAGCTGGCGATTTGAGCGTGCTTCAACGGACTCCTTACACAGTTGAAGTTACAACAGCGACTTCACATCCCGCTATGGTCAACCTATTCTATGAAGTCTTTAGCAGATATGGCCATTGTGGCAAATGGCCGAGGCTGAGTAACCTCGGTTACGAATGGGCACTTTACTGTGGGCTTGACACATCATTCACTTTTTTAGTACATAAAATACTCGAAGCCCCTGCGGAAAACGAACTTTTCTATCCTTTTTTGGCAGGCTACATAGATGCCGAAGGTTGTTGGAAGATCTCCTCCCATCACCACAGATGGGTAGATCTAGGGTTGGTGGTTGGTAGCAAAGATTTCGAAATCCTATCTTCTATTCAGAAAAAGTTGAAAGAGGACGAATATCACCCGGTTTTTTGCATCAATACTAGACAATCGCGCTTTAATGAGACTCGTCCGCTCTACGAACTCTGTTTAAGCAGACGAAAAGAAGTCTTGTCGATTATTCAAAGGGTTATTCCGTTCATGAAACATGGAGAGAAAATTGAAAAAACCAAGCTGATAATGGAAATAAAAGATGAGAAAGCTTGGAAGAGCGTGTGCGATAAGATAAAGGCGTTTAGAAAACGAATAAAGATGAATGTGGATGAATGCGTGGAAGAGGCGAGAAGTCTATATGAACTCAAACGCAATATCTCAAATCGAAACACAAGTTTGTCGAGAAATAGCGAGGCGGTTAGAAAACTGCAATCACCTTGATAAGGATAGCTTGAATGTGATTAAAATCGAAGTCGCGCGTGAGCTTCGGGCCAGCATGATTCCATCAAATTCTAGGATACTTGCCGCTGTACACAGAAAAAGAAACGAACTCCTCTCCATTTTGAGATTAAAGCCGATCAGGAGTTTGAGTGGTGTAACAATTCTTACCGTTATGGCTAAACCTTATTCTTGTCCACATGGCAAATGCATTTATTGTCCCGGTGGCCCAAACTACGGAACACCATCCGCATACACAGGAAGAGAACCCGCTTCAATGAGGGCAATCCAACATGACTACGATCCATATACGCAGGTCAAGAGCCGAATCGAACAGCTCCGCGCAATCGGTCACGATGTTGACAAGGTCGAACTGATAATGTTCGGTGGCACGTTGACGGCCTACCCGCGGGACTACTTGGAGTGGTTCACGACGCAGTGTTTGAACGCTATTTCGGGCTCAAATGCTGAGAGCATCGAGGAAGCGCAGTTGGCTGCCGAGAACGCCCCAATCCGGGTCAGCGACATCGCGATTGAGACAAGGCCTGATCACTGCAAGGAGCCCCAAGTCGACTTCATGCTGAAGCTCGGTGCGACACGCGTTGAACTCGGGGTGCAGACGGTTCACGATGATATCTATAAGCTGGTGAATCGCGGACACACGGTTGAAGATGTTGGTGAAGCGACTCGGATAGCGAGGGACGCTGGTTTTTCTGTTGTTTACCACATGATGCCGAATCTCCCGGGGGCGACTTATGAACGTGACTTAGAAGCGTTCAAGATGATTTTCGAGGACGAACGTTTCAAGCCAGACGCATTGAAAATTTACCCGACTCTCGTCATGGAAAAGACGAAGCTCCATGAACTCTGGCGAAGCGGCGAGTACAGGCCCTACTCATTTGACCAAGTCGTGAAGCTCATCATCGAGGTAAAACAACTGGTTCCTCCTTGGGTCCGGATACAACGAATACAGCGCGATATCCCCTCGAACCTGATAGTCGATGGAGTCAAGCGTGGCGATCTGAGGGTCTTGGTTCAGGACCAGCTAAAACAAGAGGGCGCCCGCTGTCGATGCATTCGTTGCCGCGAAGTCGGGCACGTGTATTACAAACTTGGGTTGGAACCCACACCAGATGACATAGAGCTTAGAGTCGAAAGATATCGTGCATCAAAGGGAGAGGAACTCTTTCTGTCTTTTGATGACACGAAGCGAGACATCCTCATCGGTCTGCTAAGGTTGAGGGAACCATCTCCGGCGGCTCACAGACCCGAGTTAAAAACCACTCGCTCGATGATAGTGAGAGAGCTGCATGTCTACGGTCCGTTGGTGAAGGTCGGTGCGGATGCGGGGGCAAACGAGTGGCAACACAGGGGCTGGGGCGGACGCCTGATGTACGAAGCGGAGCGTATTTCCCGTGAGGATTTCGATGCCAAGAAGGTGGTCGTACTTTCAGGGATAGGAACTCGGAACTACTACCGGCGCTTCGGCTATGAGCGAGAAGGTCCCTACATGGTAAAGGAGCTGAGCTGATGCGCTCACTCAACCTGATCATTCTCGGCACAGCTGGCGCAGGCAAAAGCGCGCTGGCGGCGACCTTCGGCAAGTGGATCGAACAAAATACAGACCGAAAGGCGGCATACATTAACCTTGACCCCGGGTGTGATTTCGTTCCGTTCGAGCCAGATTTCGATATCCGCGACTACTTCACGGTTGCCCAGATAATGCGTGATGAAAGCCTCGGGCCGAACGGAGCAATGGTTCGAGCCTCTGAGTTACTCGAACAAAAAGCGGAGGAATTTTCGAGACGAATAAACGAGATCGAGGCAGATGTTCGGCTCATCGACACCCCTGGGCAGATGGAGGTTTTTCTCTTCCATGGGGGATCCGAATTTGCCAAGCTCATGCGGGATGTGACGATCTCGCTTTTCCTTGTTGATGCGCAAATTGCTGCCAAAGCGGCAGGGTTTGTGTTTACCCGTTTGCTCGGGCTCTCAATTGGACTTAGGCTAGGGGTGCCCACGATTGCCGTTTTGAACAAGATAGATTTAGCTCATGGCAAGCTGGCTGATATCGATCGTATGTTTGCTGATCCAGAGCTTCTGAAAGAGCGAGTGGTAAAGGAGAGTTCTGGAGTGATTGTAGACTTAACATTGGGGTTGTCCAAGGTGCTTCCCGAACTTCTGCCCGCCGCCAGGCTGGTGAAAGTGAGCGCGAAAACCGGCGAGGGCATGCAGGATCTTTACGACATCGTGCACGAGGTTTTTTGCGCTTGCGGGGATCTCACATAAACCTTTTGCCCGAACCCAAAAGTCGCACAAAAGGCGATTCGGGAACATTTTTTATCGTGCTATGAACTATCAGCGTTTCAGTCTCTCTAATGCCTTTCAGTCGGTGGATACGCTTGACTATCCTGCTTAGTTCCCCTTCATCACTGACTAGGAGTTCCAAAACCGCGCTGTACCTCCCGAAAATACGGTAGAATTCCGTCGCTTGATGGAATTGTCTCATAATTTTTTCGTTTTTTCTCCTGAGTTCCACATCTGGTTCTTCCCTGAGCAGGATGTAAGCCTTAATGGTCAAACCAAATTTTTTGGGATCGAGTCTTGCAGTGAATGCTTCGATTGTACCGTCATTTTTGAAACTCTCTATTTTTTTGGCCACGGTCTGCCTGGTAACCCCTAATTTTTTCGCTATCTCGATTACAGGTTGTTTGCTGTCTTTCAGCAGATTAAGCAAGATCTTTCGGTCTATATCCTTCATCTTTATCCCTTAACATTTTGTTAACAGAAACACTTAAAAGGTTAACCTTTAAATAAGGTGAGATATAAATGCAAAAAAACCAAAGAACGGCGCAGAAAGCGAAAAAGGTTCTCGAGCATAAGCTGGGCAAGAAAGAGTACAAAAAGCTCTCAGCAATAGACAATTCCAGACTCCACCAGTTCATCGCAAAGTATGTTGAACTATGCGACCCTGATGGGGTGTTTGTTTGTACAGGTTCGCCAGAGGATATCGACTACGTCAGGGATCAAGTGATAAAGACAGGAGAGGAACGAAAACTTTCCGTCAATGGGCACACCATTCATTTCGACGGCTATCACGACCAAGCGAGGGACAGAAAAAACACCAAGTTCCTTCAGCCCAAAGGGCAAAGTTTGGGATTCGGTTCGTTGGGGGGCGGAGGAGAGACTCTCGGAGAGATGGATCGAGAAGAGGGACTTAAGGAGATTCATTCGATTTTGAATGGCATCATGCGGGGGCGCAGGTTATATGTGCTGTTCTTCTGCTTGGGTCCGACGAATTCCGAGTTCTCCATTCCATGTGTTCAGCTGACCGATTCCAGTTATGTGGCCCACAGCGAGACCCTACTCTATCGACAGGGGTATCAAGAGTTCAGGCGATTTGGTAACTCCGCGCGTTTTTTCAAGTTTGTACACTCAGAAGGAGAACTTGAAAATGAGGTGAGCAAAAACGTCAAAAAGCGCAGGATTTACGTCGACCTGCAGGATGAAACTGTCTACAGCGTGAACACACAATACGGCGGCAACACCATCGGGCTCAAGAAACTGGCGATGCGCCTCGCGATAAAAAGAGCGTATGAGGAAGGCTGGCTCACCGAGCACAAGTTCATCATGGGGGTTCACGGACCCGAGGGTAGGGTAACTTACTTCACTGGGGCGTTTCCCTCCCTGTGCGGGAAGACCTCCACGTCCATGCTTGAGGGCGAGACCATAGTCGGAGATGACATCGCTTACATAAGGGAAAAGGACGGGGAGATACGCGCAGTCAACGTGGAGAGAGGGATTTTTGGGATAATTCAGGGAATAAATTCCAAGAACGATCCTATCTTGTGGAAGACTCTTCACAGCCCCGGGGAGATCATCTTTTCTAACGTGCTCGTCACGGAGGACGGGGGCGTTTACTGGATCGGAAAAGATGGCGAGGTGTCGAAGAGGGGCATTAACCATTCGGGAGAGTGGTTCCCGGGCAAAAAAGATGCGGATGGCAATGAGATAACTCCATCGCACAAAAATGCTCGATTTACGCTTGACATGAGGCTCCTGAAGAATCTGGATCCGGAGCTGGATAATCCAAACGGCGTTAAGATAGGCGGGATAATTTACGGCGGGAGAGACCCGGACACTTGGGTGCCGGTGGAGGAATCCTTCAACTGGGTGCATGGCATTATAACAAAAGGTGCATCTTTGGAGTCGGAAGCCACGGCCGCCGTCTTGGGAAAGGAAGGAGTCAGAGAATTTAACCCAATGGCAAACATAGACTTCCTGTCAATCCCGCTGGCGAAGTATATAGAGAATCATCTGAAATTTGGGGCAAAGCTGAAAAATCCGCCACCTATCTTCTCTGTGAATTACTTCTTGAAAGGCCGCGACGGTAAGCTTCTGAACGGCATGACCGACAAAGCTGTATGGCTCAAGTGGATGGAATTGCGCTCGCACAATGAGGTTGGAGCGATAAAAACACCCACTGGCCTGATCCCGAGGTACGAGGATCTCAAAAAACTGTTCAAAGAAGTGCTCGGCAAGAAGTATTCAAAAGACGACTACGTGAAGCAGTTCACGCTCAGGGTTCCAGAACACTTGGCGAAGATAGACAGGATAATGGCGATATACAGGGACAAGGTTCCGGGGACGCCTAAAATTGTATTTGAAGTGTTAGAAGAGGAGAGGAAGAGGTTGGCAGAGGCGAGGAAAAAATATGGTGATTACATCCCACCCGAAAAATTCCCAGTAGTCACGTGAAGGTGAGCTCTTGAGTGAAAAGGGTCTGCTGTCAACTGATCTGCCAAATTTGAGATTCTTTAAGAGGGGGAAGGTCAGGGATATCTACGACTTAGGGGACAAGCTCCTGATCGTCTCCACCGACAGGATATCTGCCTTCGATGTCGTCCTGCCCTGCGGCATACCATACAAGGGGAAGGTCCTGAACAAACTCTCCTGTTTCTGGTTCAATTTAACCAAGGACATCATACCAAACCATGTTATTACATGCGACTTTGGAAAATTCCCAAAAGACGTTTCAAAGCACGATATACTCAGGGATAGGTCCATGCTGGTCAAAAAAACAAAGCCCATGCCAGTAGAGTGTGTAGTCAGGGGGCATATCTCGGGCTCTGCCTGGAAAGAGTACAAAGAGAAGTCGTCAGTCTGTGGGATAAAATTGCCCAAGGGTCTCAGAGAATCAGATCGCCTTCCCGAGCCGGTTTTCACCCCGGCAACCAAAGCTGAGGAGGGACATGATATCAACATTACAGAGAAAGAAGTTCGGCGCGTGATAGGTAAAGAGCTGACCGAGTTCGTTAGAGAGAAGAGTATAGCTGTATACGAGAAAGCAGCGGCATACGCGGAAAAGAGAGGGGTGATAATCGCCGACACGAAATTCGAGTTTGGTTTATATGATGGTCAAGTGATTCTCATCGACGAGTTGTTGACACCAGACTCTTCGAGGTTTTGGCCGAAAGATGAATACTTTCCAGGTAGGGGGCAGCCCAGTTTTGATAAGCAGTTTGTACGAGATTACCTTGAGAGCGTAAATTGGGATAAGAACCCACCCGCGCCTAAATTGCCCAAACACATTGTTGAGAAAACCAGCCAGAAGTATTTGGAAGCGCTGGAAAAGCTAACGGGTGAAAGGCTTTGAAGGATGATTGAATCGCAATTGTCAAAAAGAGTAAAATCGGTCAGTCCCTCGCCGACTTTAGGCATCACGGCGAAAGCTAACAAGATGAGAGCTGAAGGTATCGATGTCGTCAATTTTGGCGCAGGGGAGCCGGATTTCGACACGCCAGCTAACATAAAAGAGGCGGCGAAGAAAGCGATTGACAGCGGCTTCACCAAGTATACTCCGACCTCCGGAACCAAGGGATTGAAAGAGGCCATCTGCAAGAAACTCAAAAAAGATAATGGGCTCGACTACAAACCGGAAGAAATACTTGTTTCCTGCGGTGCAAAGCACTCTGTTTTCAATGCAGTTCTTGCCGTGTGTGACGAGGGCGATGAGGTGATTTTGCCCTCCCCCTACTGGGTCAGCTACCCCGAGATGATCAAGCTTGCGGGGGCAAACCCGGTTGTGATTAAGACTACTCAGCAAAACAATTTCAAAATAACACCTGCACAACTACGCGATGCCATCACGCCAAAAACAAAACTCATTATGCTAAACTCCCCTTCAAATCCCACCGGAGTAGTTTACACTAGGAAAGAATTGCAGTCACTCAGTGAAATTTTGGTGGAGGCGGGCGTCTGCTGTATCTCCGACGAAGTTTATGAAAAAATTATTTACGATGGCAAAGAGCATGTTAGCATTGCCTCTTTGAGTTCAGAAATGAAAAAGTTGACGATCGTTGTGAACGGCGTTTCCAAAACTTATTCAATGACCGGTTGGCGCATCGGTTACGCCGCCGGTCCAAAAGAGGTCATTGATGGGATGTCTAATTTACAGGATCATTCCACCTCCAATCCCACATCCATAAGCCAGATGGCCGCCTTGGAAGCCCTAGAGGGCCCACAGAAGTCTGTAGAGGAGATGATCCAAGCGTTCACCGAGAGGAGAAACTATATCGTGGAACGGCTGAATTTGCTAAAGGGAGTCAACTGCCTCATGCCAGATGGTGCTTTCTACGTCTTTCCGGATATGTCGCAGATCTTGGGGAAGAAGTACATGGGAAAAACTATAGAGAACTCATTTTCATTGACCGAATTGCTTCTCACGGAGGTCAAGGTTGCTGTAGTTCCAGGGGCCGTTTTTGGCGATGATAACCACCTGAGGCTCTCGTACGCCACTTCGATGAGGAGTATCGTCAAGGGTATGGACAGGATCGAGGAATTCCTGAAAAAGATTGCCTAGGGTGGGTGAACATGCCCAAGATATACATCATTGATGTCACCAACAGGGACGGAGTATAGACATCGAGAATCTGCCTTTCTAAACCGCAGAAGACGATGATAAACTTCTACTTGGACAAAATGAGCATTTTTCAGTCAGAGTTTGGTTTTTCCTGTAACTCACCATGAGACAAATTACTTGAACGCCAATTTAGCGCTGGCAAAAGCGAGCGTGTTTGGGGGCATGCACTTAGGGGCTGCTCCACTGTTAAATAAAACCATCCTGTAGCAGAAGTTTTAACTTTTGAAGCCCAAATCCAAGCGGTATCTGAATGGCCGAAACAAAGCTGGGCCGCGTGAGGGTTGGTGGGAGCGCACCGGTTGTCATCGCTGGCGTGATTAACCTAAGTCCAGACTCTTTTTATGGAGGGTCGGTCGTTCGGGGAAAGTCGGACATTCTGAGGCGCGCGCGAGAGATGGTCGAGCAGGGTGCAGATATAATCGATGTGGGCGCGGTGGGAACAGGGCCCAAGTCAAAGCCCGTCTCCACAGAAAGAGAGATGCGTGAACTTATTCCAGCAATCAAGACTCTCGTCAGTCAGCTTGATGTCCCTGTTTCAGCAGATACTCAGCGGGCGGAAGTTGCGGAAGCCGCGATTGAATCAGGGGCGACGGTGATAAACGACATAAGTGGGCTCAAGGGTGACGCGAGGATGGCTGAGGTAATTGCGGACGCAGGTTGTTCGCTGCTGCTGATGGCCGCAAGAAGTGCTCCGGGTGACGTTTACGAAATCAGCGAAATCAAGGAAGCCCTGAAAAGTAGCTTGGGCATCTGCCGCGATCACAAAATTCCCCTAAACAGAGTCGTCATCGACCCCGCGATTGGCCACTGGCCAGCGAGGCTCGCGCGTTTGGGCTCTCTTGCGAAAAAGAGGCTACGCGGTTGCCCTTACACCTTCGCGACATTTTTTGACCTGAGGATTTTGGCTAGGCTTGGAGAACTGAAGTCTCTTGGTCCCCCCATTTGCGTCGGGATATCGCGGAAATCTTTCATCGGCGGGGTCTTGGGCCTGCCCCGTCCGGAAGATCGACTCGTGGGCTCGCTCGCGGCGACCGCGATAGCTGTTCTCAATGGCGCTAGCGCGGTTCGTACCCACGATGTGCGAGAGACGCTCCAGGCAGTTCGGTTGGCGGAAGCGATTCGAGATGCGGGAATGAGACGATGAAGGTCTTCGGTCTTAGCCTGCCGTTGGTAAAACCTGGTGATGATCTACCTGCGATAATCTCAGATGCGGCGAAGAAGGTGGATGGGTTGCACGATGGGGATGTCGTCGTCGTTTCTTCTAAGGTAGTCGCCACGGCACAGGGCAGGATCCGTGATCTGACCAGGGTTCGACCATCCGCCCGCGCTAGGAGAATTGCCGCGAAGAGTGGCCAATCCCCAGAATTCGTAGAACTCGTGCTGCGCGAGGCGGGTCAAGTTCTGAGTGTGAGCAGGGGCGTGATTTTGACAATAAGAGATGATGTGATCTGTGCAAACGCTGGCGCGGACATATCCAATGCCCCACCTGGCCACGCCGTGCTAATGCCGGCCAAGCCCGACCGCGCAGCTGAGGAGCTTAGGCGGGCACTGACAGAAAAATCTGGCGCCAGAATCGGGATGATCATAGCCGACAGTAACGTCAAACCGCTTCGACTCGGTACCATCGGCCAAGCCATCGGTGTGGCTGGGATTGAGCCGGTGGTCGACTGCAGGGGACAGCCTGACCTCTACGGCAGACCTCTCCAGATCACCTTTCGCGCCATCGCCGACCAGCTTGCGACCGCCGCACAAGTTGTGATGGGGGAAGGTGACGAGCGAATCCCCGTAGCCGTGGTGCGCGAGGCCAAGGTCAAACTTGTAGAGAAACCAAAACATTCTCCCAAAATCTCCCCCAAGAAGTGCATTTACCTCAGCGGGTTGAAGTTGAAGAAGTGAATGGTGGGCCCGCGGGGATTCGCTTGGATTTTGGGTTCAGGTCCCTATTTCACAACGTGAAAGTGCCCTCCTCGGGCCCGCAGGATACCGGCCAAAGAGAGGTCGTGAGATGATCAGCTGGAGCTTTTCTTTTCCAGAGCCTCTTGAACCAACCGTGCGATCCCTCGATAAAATTCTGGATCCTTCCCCCTAGGGTGGTGGTAAAGGGTTTGTGGCGTCCAGGATATATATGGGAATAGAGTTCCCGCAGGCGGCAAACCCTGCTCTATTTAATTCGCAGCACTTTCGAGGGTTTCCCCGACTGCCTCCAGTTGAAATTTCCACTTGGGACATTTAGAACCGAGAAAGGGACCAGGATTCACGAGACGATCACGGCGATGCTCGCAACTTGACAGCGGGGACTCTCCATCTAAAGCGCCAGCGGAAAGTTTGAGCGCCGCGTGGTCAAAGGCTTAATAAACACTCCCCACCAATTTTGGATAGAGGAGGTGATAAAGTGAGTTTCATCCGCAAGGCCCCTAACCCGGACTGTGCCATTGCCAGCGCCCGAGAAGTTGACGGTGCGGGCCGAGATGTACAAACGGACGAAGCAGGCCGAGATGTCCCAACTTACGCTTACGCCGAGCAAGAAGCTGGAGTACGGAGTTCTCCTTCTGCTCAGCATCTTCGTCACCCTCGCGGCGCTCCAAGGGCTGTATTTGATCAGGACAGGAAATTTCAACTCCGAGATGTGGGGCGGGATGCTGACGATCATCGGGACCGTGCTCGGGACTTTCTTTGGGACGAAGGCATGATGGAAACCAAATATCCTGTTTGAAGGCACATGCCTAAAACCAGACCTATAGGTTCACCATTCTCGCGCCGCTTCTGAAGTGTTATACAAAAAAGCCTTTAATCGACACCTTTGCATAACAAGACGCTGGTTTTGTATTACGGGGGATGGTATAGAGGTAGTGTTATTCGTTCGTATCCAAGACGAAAAAGTTTACACCTACCGTCAGCTACCAGCCATCGATAGTTTTTGCTTCATCGAAACATCAAACCGCGGCGGGATGAGCCTAAGAAAAATTGTGCGGCAGGATAAGTCCAAATCTTCGTTCAAATCTTACACGCTGATTTTGGGATTGTACTTCACGTTTAGAAAAAGTGCCCCGGGCGGGATTTGAACCCCAGACTGATTCGGCAAAACTCGCCTATCGAATCCCCTGCCCCTCCGACTTTCCCGCTCTCCCGGTTCTAAGCTTCAAGGATTTGCTTTAATCTTTTAGTCATTGCCGAGGTTTTTGACCGGGGGAAGGTATCTGTGGCGGTACCGGTACACCAGCTTCCAACACCCAAGCGCACCTACCCAAAGCGACCCAAGGCGACCCCCCGAAGCAGGCCCCAATGCTCCAAGGACTTTAAGATTTCAAGAGTTTCAAGAGTTCCAAGGCCTCAAACCCCAAGGGCGGTCTTCAACTTTTTTCCAATCATTCGGGCGGGGTTTTTTTGGCGGGGCGGCGGTAGCGGCAACGGTACGGCGGGGATCCGAACCCCTAGGCGCGGACAAAGGCGGCCCACAATGGGGACCAACGGACTTATCAGGGCTTCGAGGGCGCCACGACGCGGC
>CAZKGC010000002.1:31113-31764 GCA_964552335.1 Hadarchaeota archaeon (SeqCode) | reverse complement strand
ATGCAAAGGGAAGAGTTGAAAAGAAGGAATCAAATGAACCAAGAAATAATGGATAAAACCAAAAACGGCGTGTTCCAAGTAGGTAGCAGATTTGTAGAAATAGTTGGTTCTGCTATTTTCAATGTTAAGGAAGACAAGATACTTGAATTGGAGATAGAAGCGTTATCAAAAAGGGTTCTTGATTACTTAAAGGAACACAAGAAAGCGTATGTTTCTGATATTAGCGACAAACTTGATGTTCCACCTACAAAAATTCTTTTAGCTGTAAGAAAACTGGAAAGAGAAGGGCTTGTCAAGTGAGCATAATAAAACTTGGCGAGCGAAGGTGTATTTTCGGAGATAAGATAGATGGCGGTTGCCATGTAGGTGAACGTAAAAAACATCTTGTTTTAATTAAGGGCGTTCAAGCAAAAGTCCGCGAAATATGTTGTGAGATAAGTAGAAGAAATGCAGAATATTTTAGAAGTGCTTTTACCAGTTTTCGTGGGGAGTTGAACGCCAAAATTAGTGGAAATAGGTTATGCACGTATCCAGAAAAAGGTTATGATGGACCAGAGAGAGGATTGCCGAAAAAGCCTATCAAATCAGGGACCCACGCTGGTTATTTTTATGTAAAAGCACAACCAGCCATGTGTTTTGATGACTTAGAAC
>CAZKGC010000002.1:15103-31103 GCA_964552335.1 Hadarchaeota archaeon (SeqCode) | reverse complement strand
AATTGAACTAAAATAGTAATTTCAATTACAAAATCTTTTTCCCTCGCTTTCACCAACCGAAGAGTCAACAGAACCCATATTTTCAACTACCCTATAGCTTCATGACTTATCCTCAAGCTTTCAAACCTTCCATCTCCAGTTATAAAAGATTAGCCATGTAAGTTGGCGGCAAAGTGGTGCTCCGGCCGGGATTTGAACCCGGGGTGCAGGCTCGAGGGCTGCATGTTTAGCCTCTGATTGACTTCACGACCAGATTTGACCGGCCTACACCGCCAAAAACCTACAAAATCGCTGTTTTTGTCTGGGACCCAAACCTGTTCGGGCACGGCCCCGTCCGGCCCGTAACTGCGATTGGATAACCTCAAAGGTTATATATAGACGTATACATCATCGGTTGAGATAATGAGGGATACTGCAATGGGCGCGAAATTTATCAGGGAGTTGGGTAGATCCGGCATCAAGGTCAGCGCAATGGGCCTGGGCTGCTGGGCCATCGGCGGGCCGTTCTGGCGCGGAGACTGGGCCGTCGGTTGGGGGGAGGTGGACGACGATGAGTCGATTCGAGCCATTCGGCGCGCCCTCGATCTCGGCATCACTTTCTTCGACACTGCCGACGTGTACGGCACGGGCCACAGCGAGCGCGTTCTCGGCCGCGCCCTGGCGGGCCGCCGCGACCAGGTAGTGATCGCCACTAAGTTCGGCCCCACCTCTGACGAATCTACCCGCCAGATCACCGGCGCCGACGCGTCACCCGAGTACATCCGTCGGGCATGTGAAGCCTCGCTGAAGCGGCTGAACACCGACATCATCGACCTGTACCAGTTCCACCTAGGCGACTACGATCTAGATAAGGCGGGCGCTGTGCGCGACACGCTGGAGGCATTGGTCGGCGAGGGGAAAATCCGCCATTATGGCTGGAGTACCGATTCCCCGGAGCGCGCCCGCGTCTTCGCCGAGGGGCCGAACTGCAGCGCTGCTCAGTTTCAGATGAACGTAATTGACGACGCTGCGTCGATGGTCGCGCTGTGCGAGGAGTTGAACCTAGCGGGCATCAACCGCGGGCCGCTGGCGATGGGCCTGCTCACCGGCAAGTACAAGGCAGGCTCCAAACTGGCTTCGGACGATGTGCGGGGCGATAGGGGCCCGGACTGGATGAAGTACTTCAAGAATGGCAGACCCAACCCGGAATGGCTCAAGAAGCTCGAGGCGGTCCGCGAGATTCTCACCAGCGGTGGCCGGACGTTGGCGCAAGGTGCGTTGGCCTGGCTCTGGGCGCGGAGCGAGAAAACGATCCCCATTCCCGGCTTCAGGACCGTGGCCCAGGTGGAGGAGAACGTTGCTGCCATGGGGTTCGGACCGCTGAGCGCCTGGCAGATGCGCGAGATAGACATACTGCTGGAGCGTTAGGACAGAGACGTGTACGCAATACCCTCCAAACAAGCGCCGCATGATACTGCGATTTTTCGACGCTGACAGTGCCGAGGGCGCGCGGGAACAGATCGCTGGATGTAAGTGACCTGTTTTCCGACTACATCACTCCGTATGTTGAATCCTCACGCTGTTTGATCGCGATTATCTCATCCAGCACCGCGAGCTCGTCACCCGACAACAGGTCACGCAGATCCCGCTTCAGGGCGAGCGCATGGTCTCTAGGAACGTCCGTGTACAAAACATCACCCTCCTGGATGTGGCGTCCGACCATCGGGCCCTCGATCGAAACCGCCAGCTCGTCTCCAAGCTTGCCCTCGCGTACAGATTTGTTCTCCTTCTGCAGCTCGCGGACCGTGCCGATGGATTTGCCGTCGCTGCGCATGAGAGGCGCCTTCGGCCTGAGCACACCCCCTAGCACGTCCGCCCCGACGATGGCCGGATGGCTGCGCCTGAACACATAGCCGGGCTTGAGCGCGAACTTTGCAGGCCTCACGTAACTCTCCAGAACTTTTGCCCTGACCTCCTCCCGCTTCAGCTTTACCCATTCCTCATATCGTTCAAGCAATCGATAGATAATTTCCTCCCTGAGGACGGGTATCTCCTCTCGCTCCGCCTCCGCCTGGGCGTCGGGCAGGACCTTCACGTTAAATGCCAACACGACTCCGAGCAAGGGGTCGCTGTTCCTGACGCTCACCGCCTCGACCACATCCCTGCGTGAGACATCCCCGACATCTGCGCGTCTTATTGGTATGTTTTTGGCCTGGAGCTGTCCCTCCAGGGCCTCAAGCGAGCCCAGAGCGTCCGCCTTCACCACGACCCCATTTATGTCCGCGCTTATCCTGATTCGCTCGAGCTCCCGCTGCATCTCCTGCCACAATTTTTCAGCCTCCCTTATGTCCCGAACCACAAGCAGCGGGGCACCGGCCACCACTCCCTCGAGATTTGGCGCCGCTACCTTGACGCCAGCCGCGGCATAAACTTTCTCTACCTGGTTGAACCGGTCCTCCGGGTCTCGGATCTCGTCGAGCGGCTTGGGTTGAAGGAGTGCACGGACCTTCGAAGTTATGACTTTCTCAAGCCCCCCGACCGCAAAAATATCCCCCTTTGCGAACGTGCCGTCGTAAATGATGACATCTATGGTTTTGCCGAGCCCGACCTCCTCCTTGACTTCGAGCACGGTCCCGCGCCCTGGTCCCTTCACCTCGACAGTTAACTCTTGCTCGAGGAAGCGCTGCGCGAGGCCGGCCAGCACGGTGAGCACTTCGGGCACTCCCTCTCCCGTCTTCGCGCTGGTGGGAACAATCGAGACCTGCCTCCGGAAGTCGCTTACGCGATCAAATCGCTCCGACTCAAAACCAAGTTCGTGAAGCTTCCCCACCAGCTCGTAGATTTTGTCGTCGAGCGCGCGTTGCACCTCCAGACGCTGCTTCGCGAAGGATTCTAAGAAGCAAGCTTTAGGGGTTGATTGCCAGCCCTGGATGAGATCGATTTTGTTCGCCACAACCATGAAGGGAGTTTTGTATGTCTTTAAAATCGCCAGGGACTCGAGCGTCTGGGGCATGAATCCCTCGTTTATGTCTACCACAAGGGCCGCTAAGTCCGCGAGCGCCCCTCCACGTCGGCGAAGGTTGGCGAAGGCCTCATGCCCCGGTGTATCTATGAAAAGTAGACCAGGGAGCGTCACTTCTATTTTGAACCTTTGTAGGAGGCCGCCGCAAATTTTCTCAATGATGTCAACCGGTACTTCGCTAGCCCCAACATGCTGAGTTATCGCACCGGCTTCGCGCGCAGCTACCGTAGTGCCTCGAATAGTGTCCAACAGAGAAGTTTTTCCATGGTCTATGTGCCCCACAACCACTATCAAGGGCTGCCTAACTTCACGCTCTCGCATTTTCGACACCAAGTTAATGATGGTGCCTGAGATATTTAGCTGGCTATTCGGGCGCGCGTTTAACGGCCTAAAATTTCCTGCTGTTCTATTACAAACGACCTGCTTTCAGGAGGTTGCGAAAAACAACGGTGGCGAACGTTCGCCACTTATCAAAAATCTAGAAAAATATAGAGTTCGCGCTTAGCGTTTTCAGCGGAGTCAGCGGCATGAATAACGTTTAGGGTGATGCTCGAACCAAAGTCCCCCCGGATCGTTCCTTTGGCTGCTTTAGCTGGATCAGTCGCGCCCACGAGCTCTCGCACCCGCGCCACGGCCCGCTCTCCTTCCACCAACATCACCACAATATCTCCAGAAAGCACATGCTCAACCAAGCGCTCGAAGAACTCCTTTCCCCGGTGAACCTCGTAGAGTTTTTCGGCAGTTTTTCTGTCCATCCTGACCCGCCGCATAGAGACTATTTTCAGCCCAGCTTGCTCGATTCGCTCAACTATCTCGTCGGTGAGTCCCTTCGCCACACCGTCCGGCTTCACCATGACGAAGGTCCGCTCGCTCAAGCCTTCTCCCTCAGCTTCCGGTAGCGCTCGGTCCACTTGACCCGATGCGGCTTCCGCCCAAGTTTCATATTCCGCTCACACTTGCTGGAACAGAAAAACAGGACAGTGCCATCTCGCCTGACCAGCATCAGGCCGCTGCCGGGCTCCACCCTCCCGCCGCAGAACGAACACTTTCGGGAAACAGGCATCTAAGGCACCCTGATCTCCCTTGCTTCCCGCTCGGTCTCGCGGAGCATGAGGATGTCACCGACGCGCACCGGGCCCTTCACGTTTCGTGTTATTATCCTACCCTTGTCCCTTCCCTCGAGTATCCTGCACTTGATCTGCATGATCTCGCCAGTCACCCCGGTACGAGCTCTTAACTCAATAACCTCTGCGGGGAAGCCTAACCCCTCATCAGCCGGCATTTAAATCACTTTTTCAGTTCTTTTACGCTCTCGACTATCTCCCTTACCGTGTCCGCGGCCTCCCCCGCCTGAGCGATTGCCACTGCCGAACACCCGACATCTATGCCAGCTGCAGCCCCGAGCTCACGCTTGCTGGGCACATAAATGTACGGAATCCCCTTCTCATCGCAGAGCGCGGGTAGATGAGCAACAATCTCGGCTGGCTCGATATCCTCCGCTATTACCACTAAAACGGCTTGCTTCCGCTCGATTGCCTTGGTCGCCTCGTTTGTCCCCTTCCTGAGCTTACCAGTGTCGCGCGCCTTTTCGACCGCCTCGTATGCCCTGTCCGCTAGGTCTTTGGGGACCTCAAACCTCACGTAAATAGGCTTTGCCACTCCAAACACCTCCTTCAGGTCCAAACCTCATCATTCATAGGCCTTTGATTTGTTATGGAATACGCGGTTTCAGATAAAAGTATATTGTTTTTTGAAGAGATTGAGGTTGGATCATCTGTGGCCGTAAACCACGACCAGCTTGGGCCTCACCGCGTCAACCCTGACAAATCCGTATCTCTCAAACTGCACAATTGTACCTGGTTGCAGCTCCGACGCCGCTGGCTCCGCCAACCCGCGCACGGTGGTGTTGTCCGGTTTTATCACGTCGACCTCGACCGCACCACCTGAAACCCAGTGGAGCTTGGGAACTTCGGCGACCTCTAAGCTGTGAAATTCGGCTTCGAGAACTCTCCCCTTGGCGGTCAGCTTCACATTCATCAAGTCTTTCAACCTGAACAATTGCCCCTCTTTCAGGCCGGTTGCGTCTTCGTTTGACAGGTGAAACACCAAAGCATCCCCCTCTCGCTCAAGAGGCAAGATGCGTTCACCGCTCTCCGGCCGGCTTGGGTGCAGGCGGAGGCGCGCTTCCTTAAGTCTTGGGGCACCACGCACCAGCAGCTTCACGGGGTTCGCCACGAAAAAGTACCTGTTTGCTAGTTCGTCCACAAATTTCCGGTTGTACGCGTAGAGCGTCTCCCAGCTGAGCGAGGAGTCAACAGGCGTCAAACCGATATCCAAGATCAGTTGCTTTATCGCTTCGGGGACAAACCCGCGCCTGCGAAGGGTGGCAATCGTGGCCAGCCTCACATCGTCGTAACCGGCGAGTTCTCCGCTCCTGATCGCGCGCATTGTCTGAGTCTTGCTTAACACGACGCCGGGCATCGCTAGGCGCCCGTACTGAACTGCCGTTGGATAACTCCATCCAAAATGGTCGTAGAGGAAGCGCTGGCGCTGTTCGTTGACCTCGTGCTCCTTGCCGCGGATCACGTGAGTTATCCCCATCTCGTGGTCGTCAATCGCTGCGGAGAAATTGTAGAGAGGCCAGACGGAGTAGCGTTCCCCAGCCCGCGGGTGGGGTTTCATCACCGAGCGCAACGCTGGCCAATCCCGAACGGCTGGATTTGGATGTCTCAAGTCTGTCTTGATGCGCACGACCGCCTCTCCTTTTACGATATCTCCAGCCAACATCTGCTCCCACCGACTCAGGTGCTCCTCCGCCGGGAGCTCGCGGCATGGGCAGGACCCCCCACGATCTCGGAGCTTGCGAAATTCCTCCACCTCGCATGTGCACACGTACGCCTTGCCCTCCTTGATGAGCTGTTCCGCGTAGCTGTAGTAAATCTCAAGGCGATCCGACTGTGCGTGCTCTTCGTCCCAACTGAGGCCAAGCCACCTCAGGTCGCGCTTAATCAATTCATACATCTCGAGCAGCGTGTTTTCCGGATTGGTGTCCTCGAAGCGGAGGATGAACTTGCCCTTGTAGCGGCGAGCGTACTCGTGACTCAGGAGGGCAGCCCTAACATGTCCTATGTGCAGCGGACCATTGGGATTTGGGGCAAAGCGGGTGATGACCATTAGGTACTTATCAAGATCAAGTAAATCGGGAAGACGGCGCCGCTCCTCCGGTTTAGGCCGTTTCGCAGGCCCAACCTTCATCGACTGGAAGAGCTGCTCCTCGCGAGGCCAAGCATTGACCTCCGCGACGACCTGCTCCACAATTTCTGAGAGTTCACTTATTTTTGACCGCCACTCTGGCAGCTCCGCCACGAGTTTTCCCAACACTGCATTAGCATTCGCCTGTCCCTTGTGCTCGAGGGCATTAGTGAGAGCCCATCGCAACGCTTCTCTACGAATATCCTCCAACCGGTTGCCTCCTAACACATTACTTTAAACATGTCAACATAAACTTGAAGCTGGAAAAGTTTTCGGTGCCAAGACCTGACATTTCCTAAAATTCTCTCTCGGCTACGAAATCGGCTAACGCAAAGAGCGTTTCCTTTGCCTTGGACTTGGGTAAGATGGTCAACTTTGATTTTGCATCGGAAACAAACTTTCTGGCCAACTCGGCGACGTAGTCAATTGCGCCGGATCTCTTCAATACTTCAATTGTTGCCTCTATATCTTGCTTCGATGCGTCGCGTTTCCCGAGAGCGCGGAGGATTGTAGTTCTATCCTTCTTAGGCGCTGTCGAAAGGGCTTTAATAATAACCAATGTTCGTTTGCCTTCCCGAATGTCGCTTCCGATCGGCTTGCCGAACTTCTTCTGGTTGCCCACGACACCGAGCACATCATCCTGCATCTGAAATGCTATGCCCATCAGACGACCGTAGCTAGCAAGCGCCTCGACTTGCTTCGGCTCTCCTCTGCCCAGCAAGGCTCCGACCTTTGCCGACGCTTCCGTCAATGCTCCGGTCTTTCTGCTCACCATACTCATGTATTCTTCCTCGCTCACGCTTTTTCGACCCTCGAACACCATGTCGAACGCCTGGCCTCGACAGATCTCAAAACTCGCCCTGCTTATCGCATCGAACAGCTCTACCGCTCGCTCACTTTCCAGCTTGAGTCTGCGGGCATTCGCCGCAACCGCCTCGAATACTTTGGCGAATAGGGCGTCGCCTGCTATTATCGCTACTGGCTCCCCCCACAACATGTGTACGGTCTTCACATTTCGCCTGAATTCATCCCGATCCATAATGTCGTCGTGGATGAGTGTGAAGTTGTGAAGCAGTTCAAGGGCTGCAGCAGTTTCTATAGCATCCTCCGGTCTCCCACCCACCGCCTCGCATGCCGTGAGCGCTATGCACGGACGAAGCCTCTTCCCCCCTGCATCGATCAAATGCCGCGTTGCCTTCGCTAGTATCTCTGGCTTGAACTTGGGTGGAATCCAGCGATTTATCTCACGCTCAACCAAACGCGCGCTTTCCTCCAGATATTTCAAAACATCCATACTATTCACCAAACGTCAGGGAGCCGCCGTTTCGGAGCTGGTGTAGGTGCTCGCTCGAATATCCGAGTTTTTCACCTAGTTCAAGCATTAGCCTGAGCTTGTCCGATGTGCCGTGACAGGGAATTAGGTGCTCCGGCCGCACAAGCTCGATGAACTCAGCGGTGTCGACTCTCCCAGCGTGGCCGGAAGCATGAACATCACGGTAGATGTGGGCGCCTTGAGCACGGAGTTTTGTTTCCAGAAGCTCTCGGTTTGACTCGTTGATTGGGTTCGGGATGACGCTTGCGGAGAAGATGACCTCATCTCTGTTGTTTACCTTCAACGGGAACTGACCGTCAGCTATACGGGTGAGCACGGAGGTCGGCTCACCCTGATGCCCTGTGCAGACCAACACGAAATCCCCCTTTGAACGTTGCACCTCCCGGAGCAGGTTGTGCACGGCATTAGGTCGTCCATGAATACGCAGTTCCGGTGGGAAGTCCACTAACCCTAAATCGAGGGCTGCTGTGCAGTAGTTGCGGAGCGAGCGTCCAACCAAGATTGGAGTGCGCCCCACCTCAAAAGACAAATCGACTATCGACTTCAGCCTGACGATGTGAGATGAAAATGTGGTTGCGAAGACTAAACCTCCACTTGAACTCGCTTCTTTCATGACCTCTTCCAACTTCTTCTTAACATATGCCTCAGAAGGAGTTGGCCCTAACTCATCCACCCTTACCGCCCCAACCATGGCTGTAAACAAACCTTCCCCAGCCAGTCGCTTCAGCCTCGCGCGATCAGTCCGATATCCAAGCAACGGCTCTTCGTCAAGCTTGAAATCGCTGGCGCAGAGCACCGACCTGCCCCCATTGCTCGCCAATACCAAGGCCGTGTGGAGGATGCTGTGCGTGACGGGAATAAACTCGATTTCGATGCCATCCACCTTCACGGTGTCTCCCGGCGTCACGGTTCTAAATTCATTTTTGATATCGGAACGACGCTCCTCGCGCAAGAGTCTCTTCGTGATCTCTATGGTGAAGGGCGTGCCGTAAACAGGGGCATCGTAAGCGTACACTAACTTGCCAACCGCACCTACGTGATCTAAATGACCGTGAGTAAGAACTATCGCTCTCACATTTCGACCGCGAAGAATTGTGTCGTCGGGAATACCGTTGATGTTTATGAGCTCTTCGCGGCTCATGTCCCCTATATTTGCGTCTTCGAATGCCATGATGCTGTCGAGCCTTATCCCCATGTCCACGATGATGTACTTGCCGTCGAAACCCAACGCGGTCATGTTTTTGCCCACCTCGCCCAAGCCACCGATCGGGATTATTTCCACTGTCATGATTTTGGTGCTCCCTTGAGTTTATCTGGATCTAGACCGCGCGCAAGCAACCATTCGCGAGTTCTGCCTGTGACCACCACTGGCGCCTCCTGGAGGTCTTTAACACGCTTGCATCCTGTCAGAAACATCGCGGCTTTTAGCTCAGTCATGAAATCATTGAGAAACTCAATCACCGCCTTTTCACCTAATCGAGCGACGCGGAGGGCGGGCAGCGCCAAGCCGACGAGATCCGCTCCGAGTGCCAACGCTTTCGCTGCATCGAGACCCGAGCGTATTCCTCCGCTGGATATGACCGGTACCCTGACGGCTGCTGCCACCTCTGCCGTACAAACGGCTGTAGGTATCCCCCAGTCCCAAAAGGTGACCCCCAAATGAGAGCGCTTCTTCGCCCTGAATGTTTCGACTCCGGCCCAAGAGGTGCCGCCTGCTCCGCTGACATCCACAGCGGCCGCACCTGCTCTAACAAGCATTCGCGCGACCTCTGCGCTCACTCCGCTGCCGGTTTCCTTGGCTATCACCGGTACATCCAGGCCCCTACAGACCTCTGTAAATTTGGCCAAACCCCCACGATACTTCGGCTCCCCCTCTGGCTGCACGAACTCCTGAAGTGGGTTCATGTGGATTGAAAGCGCATCAGCGTCCAGCATCTCGACCGCCCTTCGCGCCTCCGCCACCCCATAACCTTGAGTGAATTGAGGCAGCCCCAAGTTGCTGATGAGAAAAACATCTGGGGCCACATTCCGGACTCTGTAGGTTCTCGCCAGCTTGGTATCCTCGATCGCTGCCCGCTGGCTACCGACGCTGAACGCAAGACCAAGTTTCTGGGCCGCCGAAGCCAGCGTCAAATTAAGTTTCATCCCGAGCTGGTTACCGCCTGTCATCGCGGAGATCATAATGGGTGCCTCCAGCTTAGCCTCCAAAAATGAAGTTCGTAAGTCGACCTCTTGGAGATCCAGCTCCGGAAGCGCCACGTGAATTAGTTCTACATCTTCAAACCCCGTGGTCTTACACATGGCCTCGACATCCTCTTTCAAACATATGTTCAAGTGATGGAGTTTCCTGCTCACGATTTTCTCGTCCATTTTTACTACCTCCCCACCACGGTGCCAAGCCCTCGTTCACCCTGAACTGCTCGCTTCAGGATTCCTGGTTTGGTTGCGTTCACTATCTCTGCCTCCACGCCTCGCTCAGCAAGTGCCAGCAATTCTCTTACCTTATTTCCCATCCCGCCTGTAACATCTTTTCCTTCCGCTGCGCCAATCGATGCAACGAGTTTTTCGTCTGTCGGAGTTATTCTCCGCACGAGCTCTGCGTGTTTGGCTTTTTTCGGGTTTGCCGTGTAGACACCATCCACATCTACACCGAAGATAACACGGGGAGCTTTTAGCGCTAGCGCGAGGTAAGCCACAATTTTGTCTCCTGAGAGGATACTCATTCCTTTGTTCAGATCTGGCACCGCGTCCCCATACAGAACAGGGGTAATCCCAAGTTCAATTAGTTTTTTTACAGGAGCAAGCTCCATCGACTGAATCTGCCCTCCGCTGACCACCGCACAAGCCGAGGGCTGCACCGCGATAGCCGGGAGACCTGCTTTTTGGAGAGCCCCAATCACATTCGCATTTAACCGCTCCATAGCCCGGTGAGTGAGCGACATGCCCATCAGTTGGTTTTTATTTTTGTACCCCTCTGCGATCCCGTACTTTGATGCTACTGGATGGCCAAACGAGCCCCCTCCGTGAATCAATACCAACGGTTTCTTCGCCGTCGCCAGTTCGTGTGCAAGTCGCCTGAGGGCCGCGCGCCTAACCACAAAGGGTCTGCACTTATCAGTTATGACGCTCCCGCCTAGTTTCACGATCAACGGTTGCACATCGATCACCTTGACACAGCAATTGAACCGTAACCGACAACTTGTGGCATGGGGCCCGCGGTCTCCCCGCTAGTCGCGTATTTAAGTAACTCTGCCTTTTTTGCACCGAGTTTTTTCGAGGCTTGCAACATCACCGAAACCGGTCCGTAACCGCACATGGTGATTGCCTCTTCCTCGACCGTTTGTGTTAATCCCTCGGGGTCTAGCGCAAGAATTTTTTCTATTGCCCTGCGATCTTTCATGGCGGCCGAACGTTGTGATTCATAATGGGTAAAATCAGTTGACGCGATGATCACAATATTCTTTCCCACCGAGGCCTTGCCAATTGCATCCCCAACTTCCTTACTTGTTCTCACGTCCTGTAACATCATGCATATCGGCACGATTTTGAACTCGTCACCGAAGAGATGCTGGAGGAATGGAAGTTGAACCTCAAGTGAGTGCTCATGCGCGTGAGCGGTCTCATCTACATCTATTATCTCTGATCCCTGCTTGATCGCCTCGCTCAAAGCCTTATCTACTTGTACTTCCCCCAGAGGAGTTCTCCATCTACCACTCGCCATTATCGAGACACCCGAACCGTAGCCTGTGTGGTTTGGGCCTATGATTAATATCGAATCTGGCTTACCATCCTGAGCCATCCGAGCGAACCCGTGCGCAGCCACCGGACCGGAATACATGTAGCCCGCGTGAGGTGAAACCAGACCCACCAACCGCCTTGGCCCTGCCTGAACTTTAGGTACCTCCCCTGGGCCGTGAGTGTGGGTATAACACCATTCGATCTGCTCGACGAGAGACAATCGGCTGCCCGCGTAGAACTGCCCCGCAACCACCGGAGGCCTCATTCACCAGCCTCCGGCTTTGTCTCAAATTCCTCCACCGGAACATCGAATGACGCATCGGGTGAAAGTTCCCCTCGTTCCCTGAGCAATTGACGGGCGAGGAGCCAGTAAACCAGCGCCAAAGCCTTGCGTCCCTTGTTGTTAGTCGGGATGACCAGGTCCACATCCGCCGTCTCATTATCCGTGTCGCAGAGCCCGACAACCGGAACTCCAACTTGGGCTGCCTCGCGCAAAGGCTGTTCGTCCGCGAATGGGTCTGTAACGACAAGCGCGGCTGGTTCGATGTAGCCCTTGTAATGTGGGTTAGTAAAGGTTCCCGGGATAAACCTGCCCACAATCGCCCTTATTCTCGTGACCTCGCCAAACCGCTGGGCCGGGCGCTGCCCGTACTGCCTAGCTGAAACCACTATTACCCTTTGGGAATCGAACTTCGCCAAAATTTTTCCTGCAGCCACTATCCGCTCATCAGTCTTCCGCACATCGAGCACGTAGAGACCATCTGGGCGGACTCGGTAGATGAAAGGCGTCATCGCGCCTGTCTTCTGTCTGGTCCCTATGTGAACACCGCTCGAGAGGTAGGTGTCAAAATCCACTAACCCGACCGCGCCTTCTGCAAACTCAGCTGAGCTCATCTAAATCTTCCCATTTTTGCTTTTGTCCCTAGCTCCGCCTCGATTCGAATCAATTCGTTTAATTTGGCTATCCTCTCTCCCCCAACCGCTCCTGTCTTTATAATAGGACATCCCCACCCCACAGCAAGGTGAGCAATCGTCTCATCAGTGGTTTCTCCTGAACGGTGGGAAATAGTGGGGGCGTAATTGTGTTTTTTCGCCAATTTGACCGCCGCGAAAGTGTCGCTGAGCGTTCCTATCTGGTTGGGTTTTATCAACACGGCGTTGGTCGCTCCTGCTTTTATGCCTCTCTGGATTCTCGCAACATTCGTCGCGTAAAGGTCGTCGCCGCATATAAGACAATCCTTGCCGACCTTCCGCGTGAGTTCTGCGAATCCCTCAAAATCCTCCTCCTGCAACGGATCCTCAACGAAAAAGAGTTTGTAGGTTTTGATCAAATCTATGATAAATTCAATTTGCTCACCTGTGTCGCGTGATTTCCCCTCACGCTTGTAAATGTACTTCTGTGTTGTTTCGTCATAGAGGCTGCTCGCTGCAAAGTCCAGGGAAGGTCTGATCTCAAACCCAACTTCATCACTGCCCTGCCCGCATGCTTGGCTCACAACTTCCATCGCCTGCAGGCTATCCAGATTGGGCGCCCAAGCACCTTCGTCACCCTTCCCGCCGGTAAAAGTTTTATCCTTGCTATCGACCGCTGCCCTGACCTTTTTGTGAACTAATGTGTTCGCAAAGGCCGCATCGACAAACTTCTTGGCCCCAACCGATATGACCAAAAATTCTTGAATGTCCGGGGCCATTTTGCCTGCATGCGCGCCTCCGCCGAGCACGTTGCCGAGCGGGTAAGGCAAGTGGGATGCTCCTTCACCGCCGAGATATTTGTAGAGAGGTGTCCCTAGTGAGGACGCCGCGGCTTTTGCCACCGCCATAGAAACAGCCACCGCAGCGTTTCCTCCCAACCTGGAAAAATTGGGCGTGCCATCTATTTCATGGAGGAGGGAGTCAATTTCCTCTTGTTTGTCAGCCGGTTTACCGAGTAATCTTGGTATAACAATTTTTTTCACCATTTCAACTGATTCATCCGGACCGCCGCTGGGGAATGCCACTACCTCATGTTTTCCCTTGCTAGCTCCGCTGGGGGCCCCTGCCCTGCCGAAGCCAATCGCTTTGCCTTCCCCCACCACCTCGACTTCGATAGTCGGGTTGCCCCGGCTGTCCAGTATCTTGCGCGCGGTGATTTTTTTAATAGCGCTTTTCTTCAAACCTGCCACCTGTCCGACATTATCACCAAAGCTTAAAATAACTTACATTTGCGGAGATGACGCCGCTAAAACTTAATTCGAACGCTCGATGGGTTAATTATCCTATCCATGCATGGTCAATTATCTGTACTTGCTCGTTCTCATCAAGGATAGCTCTCCCATAGCCCCAGCTGTTAACCGGGTACCCTGCATAACCATCATAATAATTGAACGTGTAAATGTTTCCGACTTTGACAATTCCGAACGGAACGATCTTGTTGTAGTTAAACCTGCCCAGATGATCTTGGGCGTAAGGTGAGGTCACATCCTTTAGAGCAATGGTGGACATCGCCTGAAGCTCGTCACTGGTGCTCGCAGTATACTCATTTTCCACGGTTGTTATTTCGTTCGTTGAATTATCGTAGAGGAAGACAATGGACTTTTGGTTGTTCACAACCACTCCTACGGCGAAATTTTCGTTTTCAATCAGTTCGGCTGGTACGCAGAAGTAAACCTCCACATCTTCCTGAGCCACGCCCTCCCTCGAAGCGACTGCGGATTTCACCCTCGCCAGCGGCATTTCCACTGAGGGTTTTTCGGGTGGGGTAGTTGTGGTTTGGGTGGTTGTAGTCGTGGTAGTCGTAGTTGTGGTGGTCGTAGTGGTTGGAGTTGTAGTCGTAGCGGTTGGAGTTGGCATGCCTTGGGAAGGAGCGTACTGTACCACCAAAAGAACCGCTACCGCACAAACAACAACTATGACAACAACAACCGCACCTATTATCCGTTTGTCTATGGTCTCAACCTCCGAGAAGCTTAGTCGAGAAAATTTAAATAGTTATCCAGTTATACTCAACTCCCAAATTACTTAACCCAAGTTGAAGGGGGTTGCGGGGTCTCCGTCGAACTGCTGGGGCGCATCGTTGCCGCCGTATGGGTAGCGCGCCGAGGCCCAGTTAAACGCTTCTTCCGCAGTTGTGAAGCTCTGACCCACTAACCCACGTTCAAGGTACCAGTAGGCCCAAGCGCCGTTGTTGTAGGAGGGCTCATCGTAGCCAAATCCAGCCCCCGTGCACGTAGTCGTCATGTACCTCTTCGAAGAGGTGACCGCTTGATTCATCCCCCCAGAGTGGCAGGAGTCGAAAAACACAAAGAGCCTGCCGTTGTAGCCGGCCAGCAAATCTCGCAGTTCCGTGCCGGTGAGGTACCCGGTGTTACTGGTCCACCCGGCGTCGTGGCAGCAAAATGCGTGAGCGTCTCCCGGTGAAGCATCTGTCCCGTGACCTGAAAAGACGAGAATGAGGGTGCCGTCAGCGCCTGCCTGACTGGCCGCATTCGTTATCGCCGCTCGGATGTTCGCCTCGGTCGCCTGAGAGTTCGTCAGGAAGGAACTTATGGTGTATCCTTCCCCGCTCAAGTAGCTCCTCCAGTCTTGAGCGTCGTTTACCGCATAGCGAAGATCGTTGATCCTCGCGTAATCGTTTATCCCAACGAGAACTGCGACCATGTTCGTTGGCGTGACCGTCACTGTAGCTGTAGCCCCGGTTTCTACCCTATCAACGGTGAACCCATAATCGGTGATAGAGCCGTCGGTGAAAAGTCCGATAATTATGGTACTTCCATCCACCCAATCGGTCCAAATGTCACGGTAGCTTCCAGTATAGCTCGCGACCTGGTTGTAGCTCTCGTCATAGATACACACATAGTCCCAATCTGTCTCCACATCCAGCTGGGTGAAGTGTGCTCGGATTCTGCCCGCTCCTGGGCTGGGAATCGTCCAAAACAAGGAAGAGTTGTTAGCATACGGGTGGGCAGACTCAGCCAAAGTTCCGGCACTCGATACCGAAACGGTTAGGGAGTAAGTTCCCCCGCCGCTGTAGCGGTGGACGCGGGTATAGTAGACGCCCGCAGATGTTGCATCGTATTGAATCGTGTCAGTCTGATCCCCGCCGAGAATGGAATAGTCCACTTGAGCCTGATCTGGCGAATAGAGGTACAAATCAAAATCTGAACCATATGGAGGTACTAGGCTAACACTTATCGTTGTACCAGCTGAGACAACTTGGACCTTATAATAGTCATCAATATCGGTTTCATTTACATAGCCAGTGCCCGTGCCCGCACTTATCGTTAGAGCTTGAGTGAAATCGTTACCTGCGTCTTGACCAGAGTTCCAATCGTTCTGAGCTGTGCCGCCGGTTACTGTGATTGTTAATGAGTAGACACCAGAGCCGCTCCACTGGTAGACCTCGATGTAGAAGTAGCCGGAAGAGGTTGCGACGCCTTCGACCGTGTCGGTCTGGCTCCCGCCGTATGTCGAGGAGTCAATTTCGGACTGACCGGTATCGTATAGGTACAGGTCGAAGTCTGAGCCGCTCGGGGGCGTCAGGCTGACGCTGACGGTCTGGCCGCTTGAGACGGAGACCCTGTAGTAATCCTCGGTGTCGGTCGAGCTGATGTAGCCGGTGCCGGAGCCAGCTGGTATCGCCGTGGCGGCGCTGAGGGTGTTGCCGGCATCTGTGCCGGTGCCCATGTCGTTCTGGGTCG
>CAZKGC010000002.1:0-15003 GCA_964552335.1 Hadarchaeota archaeon (SeqCode) | reverse complement strand
GCGGCGCTGAGGGTGTTGCCGGCATCTGTGCCGGTGCCCATGTCGTTCTGGGTCGCTCCGCCAGTGACGGTGACGGTGAGGGAGTAGATGCCTGAGCCGCTCCACTGGTAGACCTCGATGTAGAAGTAGCCGGAAGAGGTTGCGACGCCTTCGACCGTGTCGGTCTGGCTCCCGCCGTATGTCGAGGAGTCAATTTCGGACTGACCGGTATCGTATAGGTACAGGTCGAAGTCTGAGCCGCTCGGGGGCGTCAGGCTGACGCTGACGGTCTGGCCGCTTGAGACGGAGACCCTGTAGTAATCCTCGGTGTCGGTCGAGCTGATGTAGCCGGTGCCGGAGCCAGCTGGTATCGCCGTGGCGGCGCTGAGGGTGTTGCCGGCATCTGTGCCGGTGCCCATGTCGTTCTGGGTCGATGCGGATACTGGCCCAATCTGAACCAGGCTAAACATGATGACAAAACAGAGAGCGATTGCTGCACCAGTCCTTCTCATGTCAAGCCTCCAACACACTTAATAATTTATAAATGCCCGTTTTTAACCCTTTCCTAGAACGAACGCAGATTTTGTACTAAGTGTAAAAATTGCACCAAAAAGCCACCCGAAAGATTAGTTAAACTAAAAATAGTGGGGCCGCCAGGATTTGAACCCGGGTTTGCGGGTCTCTTCACACCGCTCCAGTAGGTCATCATCCTTTCGTCAGCAGACCCACTACGGCCACTGGAGCCCGCCGTGTTAGCCAAGCTGCACTACGGCCCCACCTGCACCTAGTTTTGTACTAGAGCTTAAAAATTCTACAATCGTCAAATATTCAAGTTCCGAACTCATAAGCACAAGCGGAGATATATGAAAATCATCGGCATCGATCTCGCGGGACGCTCGACTAACCCGAGCGGTTTCGCCCTGCTCTCGGGCCGCACCTTCAAGACACAACTGGTTTATTCCGACAAGCAAATGATCGACCTATGCACAAAAGCGCGACCCGCCATAATCTCCATAGACGCACCTCTGGGCTTTCCCGAACGCGGAAATCTGAGAAAAGCCGATGTCTCCCTGATAAAGCGGGGCCTGCGCGTCTTCCCTCCAACTTTCGCTGGCATGCGGTCGCTCACGGAGCGAGGAATACGCTTGGCCAAAAAGCTCCGCGCAAGAAAAATTCGAGTCATAGAAATTCACCCTAGAACCTCCGGCGTGGTACTTTTCAAGACCGCAAACCGAGATCGATGGATCAAAAAACTCAGGGAAATGGGATTTCGCTTCGAAGGCGGGAATAGCCAGCACGAGATGGACGCCGCTCTGGCTGCGCTTACCGGGGCTATTCATATCCGCGGAAAAACGGAGGAAATCGGCGACCTTAAAGAAGGAACTATTGTCATTCCCTTGCGGCAAGCTGCCTTGCCCGCTTGAGGTTCTTGGAGATGCCTGAGATACCGACACCCACCGTACGGGCAACTTTATCTAGGGTGATTTTCTCACCTGCCGAACCTGCCGCGATGTAAAGCGCCATCGCGGCCAAGAAAAGTGGGGATTTTGATTGAGTAAAGTTTCTGGGAAGTGCCTTGTAGAATTTATGAGCGCGCTCAATCGCCTCTCTGGAGAGCCCAAGCTGCGGCGCGAATCGGTCAATGTAGTCATAGGTTGAGATGCGTGGCAGTTTCAATTTCAGTTCCCCCGAGAGCAATTTGACGAGTTTTCGAAAACTCCGGGCCCCCGCGCGCTTTTTCACCCCGAAACGTGCGGCGACCGCCCGAAGTATCTCTTCCTCTGTCCGGGGGAGACTTCTCGCCCTACATGTTATGAAAACAAGCGCCGCTAGGACTTGATGAAGATCTCTGCCGGCGGTTATCCGTTTGGCTCTTGCCCGCCTGTAACTCACGCTCACCTCGGCCCTTATCCCCTTCGGAAGCGCCAACTCCTCGCATAGTTTGTCCAGCTCCACAAACGCCTCACGTATGCTCCGGTCTTTCCAGCTGCCCACGCGCGAGCGCTGCTGCCACTCATGCAACCGCCGCATGCTAGCGCGCCAGCTCGGAGAAACGTCTCTCGACATGTCGAATCTGCTGCCCAGCCCGAGATCGTGCTGCGTCACGTCTGTAACTGCGGTAACATCTGCCCTTTCCAACTCCTCGCCCGGTCTCCTCCGCCACTCTGGCCCTAGTTCAAGCACTCTCTCCAAGATGACCAGACCACACCGCGTACACACATGTTCCCCTCTGGTGTGGTCGTACAGGACTGCGGAGCTGCTGCACGAGGGGCAGCGCATCGGGAAGACCTCACTGCGCGTCACTTCAGGGCGAGCGCCTTCTCTGCAGTTCCCCTCCCCAAAACCCGCACGATCTCATCGTCCTTCAGCAGGAAACCGAGCGAGCCCCTTAGGTCGAAACCTGTAAACACGTTGATAAACGCACGTTGGAGCTTGGGCTTGCCTTTCAGAGCATGAAGAACCGCATCCATCTTTCGATCTTGAAAAACGCCCAGGGAGGAATGCAACAACTTTCCCACATCAAACTCGAACCCGAATTCTGCCCTCCAACTCCTGTGATACTCGGAAAGCCGTTCTCTGGAAACATCCCCATCGGTTATCGCTTCAACCGCCACTTTGCCGGCAATTTCCCCGCACCGCATGGCATACCGCAGCCCCTCCCCCGACAACGGATATATCTGGCCAGCCGCACCCCCAACGGCGATTACACCATCAGCGCAGGTTTGGTCCAATGGTCCCCCAAGCGGCAGCTGATTTCTGAATGAAGCCACCGGCACCGCGCCAGCGAGCCTCGGCAAGGCCTGCTTACCTATGAACTCATCCAAGGCAAGGTCTGGATGAACACGTATCCCATGAATTCCTACCATGGCAAAACCCTCCCCCATCGGATATATCCAAGCGTGCCCTCCAGGGGCAAAGTAAGAGGTGAAGATAATCTCCGCACCTTTTTCGTCCTTCGCGTTTGCCATGAGGTACTCGTTGCTAAATGCTAACTTTTCGTGCTGCCAGTCCGCCCCAACGACTTTCCTTAGAAGCAGGCTCGACCACTCTGCCCCCGCCCCGGTCGCGTCCACAACTACTCCGCATTCTATTTGCTCTGACCAGCCCCCCGCCTCGATTCGAACACCTCGGACTACACCATTGCTCATCAAGAGTTCCCTAATTGGGGCGTTCAGCCAAATTTCTGCTCCCTTCGCTGCCGATTCCGCCGCCAACAGCTTGTCGAACTGGCGCCTGTCAACTATTACCCCGAAGTTGCCACGCGCGACGAGCTCTGTGTGCGGAGAACGCAACTTTACTTTCCTCAAATTGGTGATAACCGCACGCCTCAGCGCGGGCTTCAAAAGTTCCTTGGGCGCCCAGCTTGCGGATCGGGTCTGACCCCCTATTTGGGCCTGCATCTCAAGTAACAGGACCTTGCCTCCTTCGGAAGCCGCTGCCCTCGCCGCGGCCAGCCCGGCCGGACCACCGCCCGCCACAATTACATCGTATTTTTCGGCCATCCTTCCACTCCTTTTTTATGTGGCTGTGCTTTATAAGTGAAGAAATTTTAGGGTCCTAATGGTCTCCATGCGCTTTATAGCCCTCGCCTCAGGAAAAGGAAGGGTTGGACAGACCACCATCACCGCAAACCTCGGCATAGCCCTCTCCGAACTTGGAAAATCGACTATAATCATCGACACAAGCCTGACGACCCCTAACCTAATGCTCCTTTTCAAACTTGAAAAATCCGTGTATACGATATATGAAACTCGCGAAAAGATTAATCAAAACCAGGCCCAAAAAGCCTGATATCACCTACTTTTTTATATGACCACACAAAGTTTAGGACGGTGTTCGGTTGCGACGCTTCAAACGCCGCAAAAAGGAACGAAAGGGAAGCGAGAAAGATAGGGAACGCGAGCAAAAAGAACTAAAACAGCTGCTTGAAGAAAACCCTCAAGAAGAGCTGACTTTTGAGGAATGAGGTCAACTCTTCGCTCGCTCGGGCGGGATTGTAAAGCAGACTGCGCCCGGCTTGGGTTCGTAGATATGGCCCGCGGTTTTCTCCGCAGATAGGACTTCGTCAACTTCGCCGCGTGTGAGACCCACCTTCTCCGCCAACTCGATTATTTCATCTACCTCCACTATTCCGCTGGGCTCCTTACTAGCCAACGCCCGCATCGCGCGGAGCACGAAATCAACTTTGGCCTCATGACTCCGCAGGATCAACGCCTCACGCTTCGGCTGGGGAGCCGCTGTCTCAGCTGTGACATATGTGCTTATTTCTAACTCCAAGTTGAATGTTTTCCCGCAGATCGGGCATTTGACCTCAACGCGCTGACGCATTCCCACACCACAAATCACTTATAACTCATCTCTTTTAAAACTGAGAAGGATATGGCCACAATTACTTTTGGTCAGCGGCGAGTAGGATCATTGGTGTTCATGAAGTTCATAGCAGATGGAATGCTCGGCAAGCTCGCACGCTGGCTCCGCCTAGCCGGCCATGACGTCACTTACATCGGCGACCTGCAGGTGCCGCCAGAGGAGCAAGACGATGTCCTCTTAGAAAGGGCCAAACTTGAAGGAAGGATTCTTCTGACATGCGACCTAGTGCTACACCGCCGAGCAAAGAAGGCTGGGATAAGAACCGCATTCATAGGGACAAAGGATGTCGTGTCACAATTGGCTGAAATATCGAAACGTTCCGGGAAAAAAATAGAGATCAACCCTGAGAACTCTAGGTGCCCGGTGTGTAACGGACTGCTGGAATCTGCGAGTGAGGAGGAAGTTAGAAAACTCGTGCCAGAAACAGTTTCGAAGACAAGGCGAGAATTCTGGCGATGCGTGAAGTGTGGGAAAATATATTGGCAGGGGGGACACTGGAAAACCATAATTGAAATGGCCTCCCGCTACAATCGAATGGTGAAGTGATCTATATGCTCTCCCTCGCAGAAGGAAGGCTGCTGTTGAAGACCGCTAGGCGAACAATTGAAACTTATCTTCGGGATGGGGAGAAACCACCCGCGCCTGAAGTCCCTCCGAAACTGAAAGAGCCTCACGGTGTTTTCGTCACCCTCACCAAAAACGGCGAACTCCGAGGGTGCATAGGACATCCGATGCCGACGATGCCCCTCATCGATGCCCTGATCGACTCCGCTGTGAGTTCTGCCACCCGGGACCCGCGCTTTCCTCCTGTGGAGATGGACGAGCTTTCTGATGTGGAAGTGGAGGTAAGTGTGCTATCTAAACCTGAACCCATAAAAGTAAAGAACCCACGTGAATATCCAAGCTTCATCACCATCGGAAAAGACGGTCTAATCGTTGAACGCGGCTGGTATGCGGGGCTCCTCCTGCCTCAAGTTCCGGTCGAGTGGGGATGGGATTCCGAAGAGTTCCTGTCGCATGCGTGTATGAAGGCCGGACTGACGCCTGACGCTTGGCTCGACAAAGATGTACGTATAAGCAAATTTTCTGCTCAAGTGTTCAAGGAGAAAAAACCCGGCGGCGAAGTAGAGGAGCGCAAGCTCGTTGAGAAGTAATCGTTTTGGGGATTAAACTCACGAAAAACTGAGCCGCTGAAAGGTCTGGCGCCGGGGCAGGGATTTGAACCCTGACGACCCGAAGGGTCAACAGCTCTCGAGGCTGCCGCGTTACCGGACTCCGCCACCCCGGCCCAACCAATTTTCAGCTACTTAAGTAAAATGGCTTCCGCTGAGGAGTGTAGCGGCCACACCCTGATCACAGGAAGTCCGCAAGGCTGAGCTGTCGACGGGCGTCGCTCTCAAACATCGATTTGATATCATCTTGGGCTAGACCTAGGCGTTGTTTGGTATACTCGCTCACGTGGTAATCATCCGCCACCCGCATCGCGATCCGCAGGTACTTCTCGACACCCCCTCGTGTTACCGTTAGGATCAGCTTACCACCGCAGCGCGTACAAACACCGTTCAACGGCACTCGGCGGTGAATCGAGTTGCAGGCCACACATCTGAAATCTTGGCTGGCGAAGGTGCGGATGTTCCCCTTTAGATCTGGGATGAAGTGATGCTCGATGAGTCGCCCAGCTACATCCCGCTCATCCACAGCCCTTATCTTCCCAGCCAGCCCGAGTTGCGCGGAGGTTTTTTCCTCCATCGTCTCCAAGGTTTTGTACCTGCTCGCGTGGGGCCCTGCCGCGATGTCGCTCGTGTCGAATGAAAATCTCAGGCCTTCGTACTGTGTCTCGGTCCCGAGCCTGCGCTCGACCGTTTCCATCAGCTTCGCCACCTCCACTGGGTTAGCATAGCGTTGCGTTGCCTCGTGGAACCCAATGGGGTACCGCGCCATCACGTCCATGTTGTACGCCTCCTTGTCTATTTCGGTGGGGTTGATGCGGGTGCTGAAGATGAGCGGGGCGTCCATGGTCCCACCACGCTTCGATGGCAGAAAACGTCTGCTGAAGTTCAATAGAGCGTCAAGTAACAACATGACGCAATCTTCGTCGCCGTCACAGTCGCGGCGCTTTGCTGCATGGAAGAACGGATGCGCGTAGCCGACTGTTGCGCCAGTGAAACCTATTATGCGCCCAGCGATTCCGGCGGAGGTGTGCGGGGCTAGGCCCATCAATATGTGGCCCACGAGATCGGCGGGCTGGGTGGCGTTGTAGTATGACGGCAAGCCATACAGTTTCTGTAACAGCTCGTCCACGAATTTGGATGCCCTGAGGAGATACTCCGCTCCCTTGTCGGAGATGATCATGTCTTGCACCTTCAATTCGACCAGCTGATCGTCGCTCTCCAACGGGTCACCGTGGATATCCTTAATATACCCGAGCTCCCGCAACCGCTCAACCGGGGTACCTATCTCTATCGGCCTGAAGTGAGTGAGCGGAACATCGGTGGCATCAAACCTTATCGTCCCATCCTTGAACACGTAGACGCCGTGTTTCGCGCGCAGTATCCCCTTCTCGATGGGCTCTGGAATCTTGTACGCGCTCGTCATGCCCTGAACACCTTTAACCAACTCGGGCGGTTTCTCCTGAAGCTGTTCAAGCGCGGCCTCGAAAAGTGATTTCAGGTCAAGCCCGCGTTTGCTGAAGTACTCCGCGCGAACATTGCACACCGGGCACCTGTCCTCTGCCACTGGGCGCTTGCACCTGGGACAAGCCTTCACGAACTCAGCTGTCGCCCCGCACTTATTGCATTTCCTCGTGAAGCCGACAGACCTACATTTTGGACACTCAAGATTTGCCACCTCGAGATATGTCTCGCCCTCCCTCGCCGCCTTTACCAAGCTGCGCGTCATCCCGCCGCGCATCCCAACGGGGAAAAGTACATGTACAGGTGGCTTCATCTGCCGCGGGTTGGCCTTCTCCGGCCTGCCCATCCTGGCCCCGATACGCGTTGCAGCTTTTTTTCTCACCGGAAACCCGGCCAGCGTCTGAATTATCTCCATTATGTCCTTGGCGGAACTCGAGCGCAACGCCTCTTCAAGTTTCTTTTTAGTCAAACGCTGCCCCTCGAGCAAACCAAGAGATCTGCAGAGTGGGAGGGCGTGGTTTTCTATGATCACCTGCCCGCCCTCAACTTTGTGTGCCACCCCGAGTTCTTCCAACACTCTTTTCGGGGTTTGGTTCGGCGTAAGTCGGAGCCGCTTGAGCTCGCCGTTCTCAAATTCTGGCTCCCCTCCCGCCAGCCAGTTGCCAAGCTCTCCGAGTTCTTCTATTTTGATATCGTGGTATGGGTAGGTGTATGCTGGGTGGAGAGGTACGTCCAGCTCTTCTGATATCCTTATCGCAAGGCTTGAAGACGGCGCAGGGTACGGCTGTGTGAGGTACTGAGTCAAGTCCGGTTCAAATTTTCTGCCTGCTAGCGCTCGCTCGACTTCTTGGGACCACCACTCCTCACAGTAGCCAGCGGGCATCAGCGGGTGATTGTTCTCCAAAAACTCCCCGAAGCCGATGAGGATGTCCCCCAAAAACAGTATCTCGTCGACCCTCTCTCTTAGCTCCAAAGCCTCCCCTGCTGAGTTGATTTGGATTACTGATCCGTCCTTGAGTTTGACGATCGGTCCCTCGATTGAGTCAACCGGTGTCACGGCTCCGCCCTTCCCAGGTCGCTCGGTCTTGAGCTGAGTGCCCACCGCCAAAAAATCGTCGCATATCACCATAGTCGCGGGGTGTAAGCCGACCGCAGCTATCCCCGTGTTCCTCGCCCGACCGTAGCGAAGCCTGAATCCTCCATCGCGGCCCCGATGTCCTTCCGTCCCTGGATGGGAGAAAACAGGCCTCCCGGCGATTACTTCACTGAGGTAGATATCTCCTTTAGGGAAAACGGGTGCAGTCTTATCGGCCACAGGTGCCTTTGAAACCAGATCGGAGAGCCAGCCCCACCCATTTATATTGAGCTTGTTCACGTGCTTCAATATCTTGGGAGCTTTCTGCATCACACCTTCGATCAGCGCCAAGACTGCCCCGCCCCTGACGAGATTGTGGCCTATGCGCTCAAGATCTCTGAAAGCTGTGACCGTGATGTCTCTCTCGGTTGGCTCACCAGTTATTTCCACCGGGAGGTTCTGCACCGCGAATCGGATATCCTCTGGAGGTGGTGCATACTGCTCATGAGCTATGCTCGTGCGGTAAATCTCGACCTCCTCTACAAACCGCTCAACCTCTTTTTTGTCCGGCTTGTACGGGCTCAGGTACAGCCTCCGTCTCACGAAATCCCCTGCTAGAACGGCCAGAGCTGCCGCGGTTCCACCAGCGGCCCTGATGGGGCTCGCGAAGTAAAGTGCGAGGTATGGGCTCCCATCGAAATTCTTCCTTATCTCGACGTGAGTTATCCCTTCGATGGGCGCTATCACAATTCCCTCTGTCAAGACCGCCAGCGCCGTCCGGATGGCCTGTTCAGCGGAGGCCTGTTCGTTTAACTTGCCGAATTTCCCATCGACGATCATCTCGGTCAGCCTGAGCGCAAGCTCCTCACGGGGCATTACCTTGTCGAGTTCACGTATTACCTCGGCAACACCTGACGGCCCAACAAGTTTCTCAACTCTCTCAGCGAGGTCCCCGGCACGCGGGATCTCTGGCTCGAGTTCGGGTTCGTGTCCCAAGGAACGGGCTTTTTTGGCTATCTCGTAGATCTCATCGATCTTCTGGTCCAATTCTCTGAAGTATCCTTCCATTTCTTGGCTCATGAGCTTCAATTCACCACATCCGCTATGCTTTTGAAAACGAAATCAGGAGCCATTTTGGTATTCCTGACCTTTCTGACATCCTTCTCCGTGCATACACCACTGAGCACAAGCACGGTCCTGATTCCTGCTATTTTTCCTGCTCTCACGTCTGTGTCGATGCGGTCGCCGATTATCACGGTTTCCCTCGGTTTCGCGCCGAGCATTTCGAGCGCAATTTTTATCATGTGAGTGGAAGGCTTTCCGACCACCAAACTCGGCCCCCTACCTGAACAACCGACGAGTGCTCCAATAATGGCTCCGGCCCCTGGAAAGAGCCCGGCCTCCATCGGGTATGTGGAATCTGAATTCGTCGCGATGAACTCCGCCCCGGCCAAAAGAGCATGCAAGCCGCCGGAGATCTTTCTGTAGTTTATTTTTCGGTCGAAGCCGGCTACTACATGGGTCGCCTTCTCAGCCTCTTCCTCGGAAACTATTTTGAGGCCTGCCAGCTTCAGCTCTGACTTCAACCCTTCCTCGCCCATCACGTAAATTTTCGCATTAGGACATCGCTTTCTGAGATACATCGCGGTAGCGTAACCTGACGTCACTATCTCGGATTCACGCGCCGGAATTCCCATTTGCGTCAGTTTTCTAACATACCCCGCGCGGGTGCTCGTTGAGTTGTTTGTTGAGAAAATCAACTTCTTGCCATTTTCCCTGAATCGCTTGATAGCATCCGGCGCACCATATATCGGTCTGTTGCCGATGTAGAGAACGCCGTCCATATCCAAAATAATAGCCGATACGCCGTCAAGAGGCAGGAGGGATTCACGCAAGATGTATCACCTTTGTCTGGTGTGTTTGGAGATCCAGTACCGGGACGATGCCGGGTGTTGGCTTGACTCCCAACTGACGCATGTAATTCGTGATTTCCTGAAATGTCCCGGAATTGATCACAGAAACATCACGATACCGCGTGCAACCCTGAACATGGACGTGGCCGCAGTGAAAAACATCTGGCGCTTCCTCTATCACCATGTAATCCTGCTGCTCTGGAGATATCGCTGTGCGGCCGCCGTAGATCGGGGCGAGGTGCCGCTTCTGCAGGAGTTTGACCATTATCGATACCGGGTCATGGCGATCGAGTCCCGGCACAGCTGCGACGATGTCATCGAAGCTCCTCCCGTGATACACAAGAAAATTGACCCCGTGAAGGGACACCTTAACTGGATTCCCAACCATCACCGAGTTCAACTCGTACAAACCACCAGCCAAATTCTTGGAAATCGCCGGCTGAGGTTCAGAGGGACGCACAGCATCATGGTTGCCGGGCGCTATGATGATGGTGATGTGCTCTGGGATTTGAGCTAGGAGCTTGGCCGCCGTCTCATACTGCTTGAAAATGTCGTCTATCAAAAGTTCCTCCTCCTGCCGTGGATAGACCCCAATCCCATCGACTACATCGCCAGCGAGCACAATGTACTTGACCCTGCTCGCGAGCTCCTGTTGCTCAAGGCTGTCCGCCTCTCCGCGCAGCCATTTGACAAAGTTTGAAAACAGGCCCTCCACAAACATCTCGCTTCCCACATGCAAATCCGATATCAATGCCGCGCAAACTGGGTCACCAGCCTGGTGCAGTTCATGTTTCACTGGCAGGTCGGGCCAGATTATATCCCTCACGAAAAGTCGTGGGGCTCCATCTCCGCTGCGCAATGACCCCATCACTCCGATCACCTCGTCTAGGACCACTTCCGCCGCTTTCCGCGCGAGCTCTCCCCTCCCCTTGAAGACGAACGCGGATATCCTACCGGTCGGGTCCTCTAAATCCACTATCACGTTTCCGGCCGAAGACTCGCGCTTCTGTGAAACCATCCCGATCACCTTGACATGCTCTCTGTCGCCGATGTTGCGCAGGCTTCCTATCGGGACAGAATCCTGCAGCTCAACCCTTTTTCGGAGGAGACGGCTCAGTCGTTCATATCTGTCCTTGAAGAGCCCTAGGAAATCCTTCAGCTCCCCTTCGCTGTAGCTCCGCCCAGTGATGTCCTTCAACACCTCGACGCGGGCTTCGTATTCGGCAGCGATGGGCTTGAATTTTATGTGAGTAAGTTCAGGTAGCCGCTTTGCCCCGAGGTCTGGCTTGGGTTCTGCCTCAACTTCGGCAGCCGCTACCGTTGGTTGTATGGAGTGTAGCTGTTCTGGCTGTGGTTGGAGGCTGCCCAGAATCTTTGTGATGACATCTGGAGTTATCATGAAAGGTCTGTCCTCCGTCTCCGTCAACGCCTTTAGCACTCGATCAACTGTTGCCTCCGCGTCCTCGCGCTCCCGGAGCATCTCGAGCGCGCCCCTTGTCAACTGCATATCGGCGCCCATGAACCTTCGGACCAATGTGCCTTCATCCATTAAAATTTCCCCTACGCCTGCGTAATTTGGCGGGGGAGAGCCAGCGTTTCTAAGCTGCCTATGGAGTAATCCTCCTGAATAGCCGCCCTCGCCTGAGTCGGATGAATATTCAGTTTTATTTCTTTTGTTCTCCCGTGACGTCCCTTATTGACAATTTGTGCACTTATAATCCCAAGCATGTCCAACTCCGAGACCAAGTCGCTCACACGGCGCTGCGTTAGCACATCCAGTCCGCTCTGGTGGCACAAGTCTTGGTATCTCTCGTACACATCACCGCTCACTATCCTGCGCGGGGTTCTCTCCATCAACAACACAATGCTGTAAAGCACCAACTTTGATTGCGCGGGCAACGTCCGGATTATCTCAACCATCTTGTCCTGCTCTATCTTCTCGTGGGCCCGCCTGACGTGCTCAAGTGTGACGACTTCCGCTCCCTCACGTTCCGTAATTTCCCCCGCAACACGAAGCAGATCCAGCGCCCGCCTAGCGTCGCCGTGCTCCCTCGCCGCGTGAGCTGCACAAAGTTGGATCACACCCCCGCCGAGTACACCGTCCATGAAACTGATCTTTGCCCTTTTTTCCAAGATATCCTTGAGTTGAAGCGCGTTGTATGCGGGGAAGACCAGCTCTTCCTCGCTGAGGCTGCTCCGGACGCGGGGGTCTAAATATTCCATAAAATTCGTGTCGTTTGATATACCTATGATCGCGATCTTCGCGCTCTTCAGGTCCGAATTCATCCGCGTCAGATTGTATAGGACCTCATCACCGCTCTTTTGCACCAACTTGTCGACCTCATCCAGCACTATCACCGCAAGTTGTCGCTCTTCGTCCAGCGCCCTGAAGAGGCTGCGGTAAACCTCGTCCGTCGGCCAGCCAGTCATCGGGACGCGCTTCGGGAGCTCGATAGATTTTAGAAATTCCTCCCCCCGATGATTCTTCAGTTTCTCCAAGAAGATATCCGAAAGCGTCGCAAGTATTCGATATTTGGTGTTTACAACTTCGCAATTAAGGTAAATTACTCCAACCTTCAGCGGAGCGCGGTCGCTGACTTGCTCTAGTTCCTTCGCCACATACTTCACGCTCGCCGTCTTCCCCGTCCCCGGCTTGCCGTAGATGAAAATGTTTGACGGGGTCTCCCCTCTCAACGGCGCCGCGAGTATTCTGGCAAGCTGATGTATCTGCTCATCCCTATGCGGCAGTTCTTCAGGCGTGTAGCTCGGACGCAGGTATTCTCGGTTTCTGAATATCTGCCTCGTCTCCAACAGCGCGCCGAACAGGCCTCCCGAATCCATCTTTTTCCGCCTCCTCTCCAGCCTTCTCAAATGACTCGCTCAGCCCTCTTCCCCAGTTCTCAAGCATATCGGCCAAGCGATTGATCAAGAAACGTTCTTCGAGCGACAGCCCGCCAAGGTTGTCGGGTGAAAGAGCGAGCCGGACGAGCTTTGGGAGCCTGATCTCCACCAAGGCAAGAATTTGAGCCTTCAGCCCGTCCGCTTTTTCGATATCTCCGGCTGCCCGCAAGGTCAAAATCTCGCGCGCGACCGATGAGCAAAAATATTCTGGCAGGGGCGCGAGTCCAGAGCTGCGTTCTTCCATAAGAATCAGTTTTCTAAGTTCAGCAGATGTGGGTTTCATGGTGAGTATGACTATCCCGCGACGCTCGAGAACCTCAGCTTCCCACGGCCAAAGTTCCGTTTCCTCCCCGGCTGTAAGCGGACCCAGTTGCCTCCCGACCAGCTTTACCTCCTGCATATCTTTCAGCACGCGAACATGTTCTTTCATCTTACTTCACCGCCCGGCTGACCGTCTCTGGTGTAGGTGAGTAGAGAAAGCCCCTCTTTTTCTCCTCCTCGATCAACCACTCCACGAAATTATCCCTGATGCCCTCGGCTCCCGCTTTAATTTTCACCTGCTGAACGGGTGCCGCCCCACCGTACTCCTCTTCCAGCTCTTTGATTATCTCAAGAACCCGCTGACGCCTCTCGCGTTGGGACTTTGGTATCCCCGTCATTAGCAGGTCTATATCCATCACATTCGCCTCTGTATCCAGCCCCGCCTCTTTCAAGGAAGTTTTTACGAGGTTTATCGCACGGTTCGCGTCTTCAATTGTCACGTTGTTGCTCAGCCTCATCCTAGCGTTTGCTTTCGCCATCCGTATGAGCGCCTCCAGCTGTCGGACCGTTATGGGCAGCGGGGCACCCTCCGCCACGACTTTCCTCCAGTCCACGAAGAAATTCTCTATCGCTTTCTGGACATCTTTGTCTTCAAGTTTAGGGTCGAAGTTCTTGCGCGCGTAGATGATGATTTTGCGCAGGAAGTCTGTATCAAAAGGGGCCTTAACCACCTTTTTTGGCTCCGTGTGCATCTTCAGGACATGCTGCGCTATCGCGTGGTCGTAATCGGCGCGCGGCTCATCACGCATTATCAACACCAAATCGAACCTGGAGAGAAGGACCGGATCCAAGGCAAGCTGCTGTACAGATGGTATATTTTTGTCAAACCTGCCGAACTTTGGGTTCGCGGCAGCAAGGATCGCCGTGCGAGTATTAAGGGTCGCAATGATGCCTGCTTTGGCGACACTGATCGTCTGTTGTTCCATCGATTCTAAGATAGCAGCCGCATCCTCCTGGGCCATCTTCTCAAACTCATCTATGCTCGCCAGCCCGCCATCGGCTATGACAAGAACCCCGGCCTCCAAGGCCCACCCGCCGCTGATCTCGTCCCGGACCGCAGCAGCTGTAAGCCCGGCTCCAGTTGACTTCATCCCTGATGTGTAGATACCGCGGGGTGCGACGTTCGCCATCCACTTAAGGATTTGGCTTTTAGCAGTACCTGGATCCCCAGTTAAAAGAATGTGGGTATCCCCGCGAATCCTCGTCCCGTCTGGCAACTCGATTGGGTTACACCCGAAGAGCTGGAGCGCCACAGCCTCCTTTACCGCCTCGTATCCGTGTATCGCTGGGAGAACCGACTGAATGATTTTGTTTCTAGCCCACGGATCCTTGGCCAGCTCCTTTATTTTTTTCTCATCTTCCTCCGTTAGCTCGGACTCCTCGACTCCTTTCTGTAGGACCTCCATATGGCTCACAAACACTATCTTTCGAAAAGTCGTCCTGCGCTCCCCACGTTGCCTCTCTTGGAAAACTCGGAGCACCCCTGTCATGACCACGTGATTACCGGGCACGGCTTTGTCGACGAAATCGTCCCTGACTATGCCATCCAACCTTCTAGGCATCCGCCCCCCGCGGAGTTTTTCCGGAGGTTCCTGGACGCAAATGCTTTGCCAGTCCCGGAATACCGTGCTTTCTATCACGAGATCAAACGGACCTTTTCTACGACAATTTGGGTTCTCGCAAACGAGCGGCTCCCTGAAAAATTCGCCCACCTGCAGCACTCTGTTTTCCTCTCCACAGCGCCTGCATTTGAACACGGCTTCCTTCGCCTCTGGTTTCACTTCACCTGCCCGAGTCATTATGCCCTCAA
>CAZKGC010000001.1:27819-42523 GCA_964552335.1 Hadarchaeota archaeon (SeqCode) | reverse complement strand
GTGCCGCATAGGGAGTTGAGGCAGTTGCTCTGGCGCGGTGTGGACCCGGTCCAGATAGTGCAGATACTCCAGCGACACAATCTCCTGCCCGCGATCGTCTTCCTGCCCCGCCGGCGCGATTGTGACCAAGCCGCCCGCGCTTTCCGGGGATTCCAGATGAGGGGGCGGGAGGAGCGCAGGGCCGCTTTCTCGAGGCTGGCTAAATCTTTCCCAAGGCTCCTCGGACATCCGATGATGCGCTACCTGATCGACGCAGGGGTCGCCCCCCACCACGCGGGCCACCTCACGGCCTGGAAAATAGCGGTGGAGCGGATGTTGAGGGAAGGATTGGTGGAAGCTGTCTTCGCGACCACGACGCTGGCGTCGGGCCTCGACGTCCCCGCGCGAACGGTGATGCTCCCTACTATGTGGGTTGGGGACCGAGCAGGTGAACGCCCGCTGACCGCATTGGAATTCCACCAGATGACTGGGCGGGCTGGGCGGCGGGGGATGGACAGAATAGGGTTCGTGCTAATCTTGCCCTGCCAAGTCAGGGACTTCGCGCAGGCGAGGGAACTGGCCGAAAGCGAGCCGGAGGAACTCCTGTCGGCATTCCGCGTGCAGTACTATCAGGTGTTGAACCTGCTCGCCATCCGTGGTTTCGAAGAAGCGTTGACGATTGTGGACCGGAGCTTCGCGATGTATCAGATGGCGCGCCGGAGCCGCCGCCGAGCGAATGTCGTCAGACGGGAATTGATCTCGGAGTTCAGGCGCCGCGCGACAATCCTGCGGGAGCTAGGGTACCTAGATGAGAATTGGGGGCTGACCGACACAGGCCAGTGGGCAGTGCTGATCAGGCACGAGCGCTCACTGCTAATCACCGAGGCCATCAGGAGGGGGACGATGGACGGACTCCCCCCGGAGATGCTGGCGGGATGGGCGGCCGCAATCGCGACCGAACGCGCCCCCCGTTTCATGGTCGCGAAATTGGATCTGAGGCCCCTCGGAAGGCTCGCTTTCGAGTTGGACGCGATGGAGAGGAGGCATAGGATGGAGGGATCCGATTTCGGCGAAGTGTTCGAAGGCGGTCGGCGGAGCAAGACGAACCTGTGCGCGGCCGCGGTGTTCAGGTGGGCCGAGGGGAGCACTGACTGGGTGAGCCTCGTGACTAGGTCAGGGAGCGAGGAAGGTGATCTCCAGCGGGTCATCCTGCAGACAGCCGAGGTTCTGCGGCAGTTGGAATACCTCCCGCTGCCGATTTCCGAGCAGGCCAGGCTGGCCCATCTCGCGATCCTGCGTGAGCCCGTCGGCGAACCCTAGCATCAGCCGAGGTGAGGCGACCCGCCGTGGTCGTCGGAGATGAGAACAGGAAAATGGACAGACTTTCAAGAGAATATTTCGACATCGCTCTCAGGCGAAACCCGGTACACCTCCAATGCTTTATAAGCATTTAGAACTACAACTTCTAACCTTTCCTGATAAACCAAGAACTGGTTTGCGAGTACAATATACGAGAACTCCCGAAAATTTGGAGCCGGGGGCCGGATTTGAACCGGCGAATAGCGGGTTTCAGCGAACCGCTCTGCAGCCCACCGCCTTAACCGCTTGGCTACCCCGGCACATCCTTCTTTTTATTAAAACATCGATAAAACATCTGTGGTCTGTGGAAAGAGCATGTCTAGTGTATCTCACTTATCCCATCTTGACTAACATACACCTCTACTAAAATGCCCAGTTGTATACCCTTTTTTTATTTTACTATCATCAAACGGTTCAAAATTCAAAATCTTGCGGTAAATGCGGATAAATTTATCAGCGTTTTTTTCGACATCTATGTAAAAATATTTTATGCCCGCTCTGACGTAATCGCGGGCCCTGTTAAACAATCCCAACTGTTTTGAATTGAGTACCTCTGTCATGCCGTTATTACTCCGTACCCTGAAATGCCGCCCTTCACTGTCGACTAACTCTGGAGCTTTCAATTTTTGTCTGCTGTTCATCAAGACTATATCTCCGTGTATGAAAACGATGAAACGCTTGTTTTTTAACGCAATTATTTCCTTAAAATTCAATTCTGGCGATATGATAGGGATGCCAGGATAACAATTCAAGTCGACATCGTTAAAGCAGTTGAATGAATAATCCAAATGAATATCTCGACCATCTAAAAATTTCAACAAGCCCCTGTTTCCAACCAAAACGCCAGCTGGATCTATCTTTTTTATTTTGTCTGCAACTTCAACGAGCTGTTTGTCGGAAAGTATTCTCGGAATGTATACAAAAAACCGGGCGTGTTTCAATAGGCCTTTGACTTCCCCGCAATCCCCCTTTAATATATCGTAATAGATGACATCGGCTTTTGCCTGATCAGCAGCTTGAGCCGACTTTTTGTTGTATACCTTCGCAAAGATCTTGACATCGGATTTATTCTCGACAGGATTAAAATGCGGGAGAATTATTTTCGATTTCTTGATATCCGCTCTGATCGGTTTTATTTCATCGCCCAGTTCGAACCGCATATCTACAGAAGATGTTTTGTAAACCGGGTCTCCGTTCCGTGCCCCTTTGGGATCAATCTCAACCGTATCTCCACTAAAAGCTTCTCTGACGTTCACGCCTTCGTTCATGATTTTATTTACAGTATGGCCAATTACCTCGTCGCCAATCCAAATGCCTATCCCATCTCCTCGCTTGAGGTTAGCCCTCAGTTTTAATTTTCCTTCCTTGAAAGTTCCAAGAAATATTCCCCTGTTCATCGGTTTTCTGGAATCGACAACATTGTCACTAAAACCAAACCCTGTTGTGAATTCCCTGTTGAACACCAGCTTAAGGTCATCAATATCTTTCTCGTCGATAGAAAATGTTCCAGCGTAATACGCATCAATATATTTCCTGTATATGCGCGCAACGGTGGCGACATACAGCGGGCTCCTCATCCGTCCCTCGACCTTGAGGGCGGCAACGCCTGCGTTGATCAACTCAGGAATCTTCGGGAGCAGACAAAGGTCCATGGTGCTCAGGAGGTATTTGTTGTTATACTTCAGTCTGCACGGTTGGGCGCACAGTCCCCTGTTCCCGCTTCTTCCCCCTACGAGCGACGAGAACAAACATTGTCCGCTGTAGCTGAAGCATAGCGCGCCATGGACAAAAACTTCCGTTTTGTACTTTTTGGAGATAGACGCTATTTCTTCAAAAGGAAGCTCCCTTGCAAGTATAACGCGGTCAATGTTCTCAGGTATCGAGTAACTGTTTACCGTAGTCGCCTGTGTTGAGAGGTGTATTGCCAAATCAGGGAAATTTTGTTTTATCAGAGGAATAAAACACGGATCCTGTATGAGTATAGCATCTGCTCCTGCCGCATATGCGACATTAATCAATCTGAAATACTCCGACAGTTCGTCGTTCTTGATCAATGTGTTTAGCGCAACGTAAACCCTGACATTTCTTTTGTGGCAGTGGTCGATGGCGCCGAATATGTTTTTCTCGTTAAAATTGCCTGCAGACATTCTTGCATTGAACCTGTTTAGACCGAGATATACTGCATCTGCTCCGTTATTTACCGCGGCTCTAAGGCACGATTCATCCCCTGCAGGAAGCAATAATTCGACTTTTTGCATATGATTGACCATTAAACTATACTCGGTAAAAGTTTAAACCGGCGCTTTTTCCAGAAAATCGATCGGCGTTAAGTTCAGAGGAGGTGGGCCCGCGGGGATTCGAACCCCGGACCTTCCGGTTATCAGCCGAACGCGCTAGCCATGCTGCGCCACGGGCCCTGAGACCGATTCTGCGCGTCGGATGTTTTAAGTTTTCTAACTCTTTAAAAACCGATCGTGTAGAAGATGCTGAAGTGGGCCGGAGAATAAATTAAGTCGGAAAAATTGAAAGAATTAAAAAATAAATGGTAAATATTTTGCTGGCTACCGCTAACAGATACAAGCAGCCCTAAAAATCCACGTCACCCAGACGAACTTATGGGCCCCTTCTCTGTCCTCGGCGTTTTTGCCAGCAGTCCCTGCAGTAAACAGGTCTGCCTTCGGTCGGCGTGAAGGGAACCTCGCACTCGGCACCACACTCAGAGCAGGTTGCCTTGTGCATTTCGCGGGGTCCAAACCTTCTTGGCCCACCGAATCTTCCACCATATGCCATTTTCTTAACACTCCTTTTTTTCTTCGAACACAACTCAAGAAACAGCTGTGCTGCCTCTCTAAGCTTTCTTTTAGAAAAGCCTGTCGTGTTCTTAATTTAGTGTGCGAGGTGGTTTAAATAGTATGAGGGTTGGAAAAAATCGGGAGAGAAGTTTATATAGAGGGCGCACATAATAAATCGATTTTAATTGGGATGAGAGCCATGATTTTTGTCGTTACGGGATGGAGAAATCGGCTGGTCGCTGAATGCAATTACCAGCTTTTGTTGGGGTAGTGTTAATAGCAGTTGACTAAACAAGCCCCAAAATAGAACATCGGTTGTGTTTGAAATGCAAATAGTTGAAACACGTGATTTGACCAAGAAATTCAACGGTCGTAAGGCGGTGAATCGTTTAAACCTGACTATCGAAAAGGGTGAACTGTTCGGGTTGCTCGGTCCTAACGGTGCGGGCAAGAGCACAACCGTGGCCATGCTTTCGACAATCCTAGAGCCCACAAAAGGTACGGCGATTGTTGGGGGCCATGATATAAAGAAGGAACCGAAAGAAGTTCGTAAGATCATCGGCGTCGTTCCCCAGGAAGGTAGCGTCTACGACGATCTCACCGCTATGGAGAATCTCATGTATTTTGGCAAACTTCACGGTGTCGATGGAGAAACACTCCGAAAACGGGCTACAAAATTGCTTGAACTCGTGCAACTCAAGAATCGGACAAAGGATAGGGTCAAAACTTATTCGAGTGGAATGAAGCATCGCCTGAATCTCGCAGTCGGGCTCATACACGAGCCACGGCTGCTTTTCCTCGACGAACCCACGACAGGATTGGACCCGGCAGCTAGGTTAGTCGTCTGGGAGTTCATAAAGCAGCTTCAGGCCCAGGGGATCACGATCCTTTTGACCACCCACTACATGGATGAGGCCGATTATCTATGCGATTGCGTCGCCTTCATGGATCGAGGCAAAATCATCGCGGTTGGCACGCCAACTGAGCTAAAGCACTCGATAGGCAAGTTGGAGGTCATAGAAATAAAAACCGCAAAAGTTCCGAGTACATTTCTAACAAAGGCGCGTAAGCTGCGGGGAGTTAAAAAAGTTGTACACACCTCAGAAAGCTTGAGGCTGCTCACACCGGCTGCCGACACACTGCTGAGCCAAGTCGTCGGTTTGGCTTCCGAAACGGGGATGCGCATAGACTCCTTGAACATCGCTCAGCCCACGCTTGAGGATGTCTTTATTAAATTAACCGGTAAAACCTTGAGGGATTAGATGAAAGTCTTAACGATCGCTGCAAAAAGCTTGCGCGTTTTTTCTAGGGATCGGGCAAGCTTATTTTGGACATTTGCGTTCCCGATCTTTCTAATCATAGTCTTCAGCTTAGTGTTCAGCGGGCAGGGGTCTGTCCGAATTAGTGTGCTCGCGGTTCAACAGGACCATAGCCCGATGGGAAATGCGTACTTTTCTGCTCTGAACAATGTCTTGGGTTTGGAAAACGTTGAGAATATTCAAGAGGCCGAGGCAAAAGTGCTCGATGGCAAATCTCCGGCGGTGATAGTCATTCCGGCGGGATTTAGCACTGGCCAAGAAAACGTACGTTTGATTTACGATGAAACCCGGGGAGAGGTGGCGACCACCATCGTGCAAATAGTCGAAGGCGTAACCAAAGGGTTCTTCGGCATGCAGACGCCGCTCACCGTTGAAAGCGTCCATGGCGAATATAAGAAATGGAATCCAGCTCAACAGGTCATTCCAGGCATAGGCACAATGATGATCTTGATGGTCGGAGGGATGGGAGTATCAGAACGGGTCGTCATCGAGCGGAAAACTGGCACGTTCAAACGAAACCTGTTGGCGCCCGTTGGCAAGCTGAGTTTCCTCGGAGGAGAGCTTTTGTGCGGATTCGTCATCGGGTGTATGCAGGTCGTGATATTCTTCACGCTTGGGATTCTTTTCCTTGGTCTAGAAATAGCAGGTAGCATCTTGCTTGTGGCGTTAATCAGCGCTTTGGTCATCTTAATGAGCGTGAGCTTTGGGCTCATCGTATCAACGTTCGCGCGTTCTCCGGAGGCCGCTTCAGGGACAGTGAATGCGTTTACATTTCCGGCTGCGGCATTTGGTGGGCTTTGGTTTCCCATAGAGCTAATGCCGGGATTCATGCAGAGCGTTTCAAAGGTGTTTCCCACTTACTACGCCATGAACGCTTATCAGGATGTGATCGTTCGGGGTAAAGGACTGATCGAAATTTTGCCATCTATTTCCATACTGATAGTCTTCATTTTAGTCTTTTTCGCGATAGGGTTCCTCCTGTTCAAGTGGAGAGAGTAAGTAGTGGACCCAGCGGGATTTGAACCCGCGACCTATCGCCTGCGAAGCGATCGCTCTTCCGGGCTGAGCTATGGGCCCACCAATTTTCAGTCCTTTTTTAAACTCTTAATGATTTTGTAGCTTTGTCTAACTTTTCTCACACATCCGCAGGAAGTACTCATGAAGCCGCGTATCTGTGGTGAGTTCCGGATGAAAAGCCACCGCGAGCATGTTTCGCTGGCGCACCCCAACTATCTTCCCTTGGAATTCGGCGATGACCTCAGCATCTCCCCAAACTTCCTTGACGGCAGGCGCCCGGATGAAAACGCAGCGGAAGGGCTTTTCGCCCAGCGATGGTATTTTTAGATCCACCTCGAAAGATTCACGCTGTCGACCGAATGCGTTCCGGATCACCGCGATGTCCATCAACTCCAGCAGCGGTTGCCCGGTTCGCATCACTAGCTCGTCCCCCCGTTTGGCAAGCACGATCAGCCCAGTGCATGTTCCCAAGACCGGTACACCTCTTACCGCAAGCTGCTTGACCCGCTCAAAGGTCCTTGTTCTCTGCATGAGCTTCCCGATAGTTGTGCTCTCCCCGCCCGGAATGATCACTCCATCGACGCTTTCCAGATGTGCGGGCTTGCCGACCCAGATGACCTCACCCTGAATGTCAAGCTTTTTCATCGCTCGCTTCGTCGCATCTATATGCTCGTTGACCGCACCTTGGAGCCCGATCACGCCTATTTTCATTTAAACACCGACCCAGATGATGTTGGTTTATCCTTTTTTCAAACGATTTTTTTGCTTATGTAGTTTTATGAGGGCGTTGGATGAATATACTTGCCGAGTGGCTGGGATAACGAGGGGAAGTCAACTCGCGAAAGACTGGAAGAGATTTACATGTCAAAATTGTTGGAAAGATGAGGATTTTTGTAGATATCCAATCCATCGCTAGCACAGTTTTTATTTGAATGGGGCAGACAGTTATTGGTATTTGTCTGATACGCCCGGCTGGATTTGAGGTGAAGGATTCGGGCCCACTCAGGGTAGCCGAATTTGACTGTCATAGCTGTGAGGCCCCCAGCACGCTCACCGACCCCAGATGCCGTAAATGTGTCCTCAGCAGGCTTCGCACAGAGGGTGAAATAGACCAAGTAATTTTGATCAGAGCTATTTGCAAGATTTACTGCTCGCGTGATTTGTCCAAGTTGGCGAGGGTTATAGCAACAGCGGAGCAACTCGCGCTCGATCGTACCCTCTATGTAGCAAAGGAAGAGAAAAACTGTAAAAAATGTGTTGACGGGCGCATCGCTGTGGTGATGGGAACGCTCGACCAGATTACCACGAATCCTCACGACATCAAACCGCTTGACGATGTCGTCGCGGACGCTCGGAAGAGACTGAAGGGGAAATGTAAGACCTGCACCGAGGGAAATTTCACCAAGTTGGTTGGTTCGATAAAGGAGACTTTGAAGGGCGTTGGCATCATCAAGCGCCTCTCCCCCACCAACTACGACGATGTCTTCGTCGCCCGCGTGAGGCCTTTCTTTGTGGAGGGTGTCTGGCACCCGCCCCCGTCCAAAGCCCGCCTCATCGAAAGCTATGAACTGTCTGGCAAGCGTGGGAAAGTGAAGATCTACGAGCAGGAGAGCAGCCCCGTGTTGTTTTACGAGCTGGAACTCCCCGAGGTCAAGTCGAGCTGCTTGATGCGGCGTTCAGGATCAAAATCGAGGAGGCTCCAGGTCACGCGAGGTTTGCTTATCCAACGCGCATGTATTCGTTCGCCGAGGACTGGTATAATACTCTGCTCCACATGCTTAGGGAGGAGGAAAGTTCGGTGCAAACGACAGAGCTTCGGAAATTGGCGAGCCTCATGGCGGGGTGGCTCATCTATCGCGTGCTCGAGCCGCTGGGTCACGATGACGGCATCACCGATATCTACATCCCAGCCCCGCCGGAACTCCAGCCGATCACCGTGGAACATGAAAGGTGGGGAAAGCTCGAGACCGGAGTTTATTTGACCACCCCTTCCTTGTTTGGGCTCGGGGAAACGCTCGCCTCTAGGTTGAGTACAGCATTTGACGAGATACATCCGCAACTCGATGCAGAGATCCCAGAACTCGGGATGCGTCTTTTCCTCAGTCGGCACCCAGCCATCTGGCCTCGCAGCGTCGAAATCGCGATTCGCCGCCGCCGCTCGACCCCTTGGACACAACCCCTCTTCCTCCAGCGCGGCACCCTCACCCCGCTTGCAAGCTCAGTGCTCGGAAATATCCTAAGGCTGGGCTCGAGTGCTTTTGTCATCGGGGAGATAGGAACAGCGAAGACATCACAGGTGGAAACCTACATTCCAGAGATCGGGCCCCAACAGCGTATCGTGGCGTTTCAGGACACGGAGGAACTGCACATAGACGATTTCGTGTCGCGCGGGTACAAGCTGGCGAACGTGCGGGTTTCTGACCCCGAGCAACTTGAGCGACAGGTGAACGCATTCCTCCGCGGCGGCCCGAGTTACTGGTTGATAACGGAGGTGCGCGCGGCTGATGCCGTGCGGGCAGCGCTTGGGGCAGCCGCGAGGCAGGGCTCCCAACCAGTGGTGGCCAGTTTCCACGCCAGGAGTAAACGAGAGATGTTTGATCTGATCGTGCACATCATGGGGCTTCACGAGGCCGCGTTCAAGTACATAGATCTTATAATCAGCACCGCTCGCTTCTCGACCGCGGGCGGCACGATAAGGCGCATAGTTGAAGTGGCCGAGGTTCTCAAGGACTGGAGGGAGGAGCCCTGTTACGCCGAGCTTTTCTCAGACGACCGGAAGCGTGACACCCTCGTGCCGGAAAAACTTCTTGCTGGTAATAAAGGATTGATCAAACGTTTGAACGCTAAGGATCTGTCAAAGGTAGATGTTCGTGCGGCTGCGAAGAAGGTCAAGTTTCTACCACCTGAACGCGGTGGCAGCCAGCTGATACCACAACTCTGTAAGCGACTCGCCATCGATGAGGACGAACTCCTCACCAGCGTTTTGGCCGAGGCGCGAATGAAGTCCGACATGTTGGCACTAGCGAAGAAGGCTGGAGATTCGAGTTATCTTGAACTGCCATCTGTTAACGTAGCTTACAATGCTTACTTCTCCTCAGTCAAGCGCAACGCGCCCAATTACAAGCAGGTCATGGAGGACTGGCGGGCTTGGCTGAAAAAACTCTGAAGCCACTGCCGGAGCGGTTCCCGATACCAAGCGATGTCCGTTCCGCGCTGGAGCGAATCGCTGGGCCAAGGAAAAGAAATTTCTACGAGCGGTTTTGCTGGGCGGGTAAAAGAGTCTTCGGCAGGCTCACCAAGGGCACAAAGCTGAGCGAACAGACCATCCGCGACCTGAGAGATGCTGGGCTCATGGTGCGGCCTGGTGAGTGGGCCGCAGGTCTAGTGTTCGCGGTATTCATCCCACTATTGCCGACATTTTTGCTCTGGCTGGTACTCGGCCTGTTGGGCTGGAACCTGATCGGTCTGCTTTATCTGCCGCTGTTGGGGGCCCTGCTCAGTGCACTGTCTATTATGGCGTTCCAATCGTATCCCTCATCACTCGCGGCTTCACGCAGGACAGATGCCCAAAGCCGAGCGATAAGTACTGTGATGTTGTTGAGCTTTTTGCTCCATCACCGCCCGGACCTGCGCGGCGCGGTGGTTCAAGCAGCAGATGCCAGCGAGGGGAAGCTGGCGGAGGACTTTCAGAAGGGTCTGCTGGAATTGGACGAACGCAGACGCTACGAGACTGTGCGGCATCTCCTCACAGTGGTCGCGAACCAGTGGGGTGAAATCGATGACAGCACGCGTCAAGCCATTTTCGACCTGCTCCGCTCAACAGGCGCGAAGGAAGAAGCGGCCCGCCTCGCCGACATCGCAAAGGCGCCAGATAGAATTCTGGAGGGATCGGAGGAGCAACTCACCCGGCGCCTGAACAGTTTAATAATGCCAACCCTCGCCTTCCTAACCTTCAGCTCGCTGGCGATAATCGGCGTTGTGGGGCTCTCTCCCGTGTTTGGGATAATTGGGATGCAGTTTGTGGACCTGAAGTTCTTCATCCTGATGTCAGCGGCTCTATTGCTGGCTTTCATGGTCTTTACCCTCTACATGGGAAAACGTCGCCCCGTCACAATTCAGCTACCCGAGATACCAGCAGACGACCCCCGCCTGCCTCCTTCCGGAAAGGTGAAAGTTTTCGGCAAGCTCATACCCGCGTGGCTGCCTCCGGTGCTGGTCTTCGCCGCGCTCGCATGGCCCGGAGTGCTTTACCTACTCGGGATCACGACCGGCCCGCTGGAAGTTGTCACCCTAAGCTTCACGACGCTCTGGTTCGTGTGGGCAACGGCGGGCGCTATAGCCGTTCACGCTTACCTCTACTCCTCAAAGCGCGCGAAGCTCAGAGAGGAGGAGCGTCGAAAGCTGACCGACTGGGGGAACGCCCTCAACACCATGGGCTCGCGCATGCTGGATGGAAAGCCAGTGGCGCAAGCGATGAACGAGGCAGCCGATCTCATGGCCGGATCGCCTCTGGCCGAGCAGCTCAAGGCGACTAGTACAACGATGGAACGTTACGGGGTAGACATGCACCAAGCGCTATTCGAACGGGGTGCGGGTAAGCGCATTTACAACCCCTTGATAAGGAGCTTCCTCGGCGTGATCTCCCGCATCCGACGCGACAGCGAGGCTGCGGCTGGGCGGGCCTGCATGATGGCGGCCGAGTTCCTGCGCACACTGCACAATGTGGAGCGCCGCTTCCGCGAGCGGATAGACGAAGCGATGGGAAATCTCTGGCTCGTGGCCGTGGTGCTCATCCCAGTGGTCTGCGCGATGTCCGTGTGGGTGATGAACTTCATGTCCGGGATGAAGCTCACCATAGCCGCACAGACGCAGGCCGCGGGGGTGGCGGGGATGCCTTTCCTGCTGGGGGCAATGGAGAAGGGCGAGCTGGCACTTCTTCGGCTGGTGATGGGGCTTACGGCTGTGTTCCTCGGAGCCATCATAGCACGCTACATCGCCAACATCCGCGCCGGCAGCGACCGTGTGGAGCTATGGTCCACTGTTTCAAAGTCTGTGCTCGCTTCGGCGCTCATATTTACCGTCACGAGCTTCTTGCTCGCGGCGATAACAGCGGGGGGTATATGAGCGGGAGAGGGCTCAAAGTCTGAGTGTAAATTTTTATTATCAAAGTTTTATTCGACCTCGAAAACACTTCCGGTGGAAAAGACTTCCACTCCTTTTTCGGTTATGTGGAGGGGCACAATCCTGTTTATGTGTTTTGCTCCTCTCAACTTTAGAAGTTCAATGGCTCTCACCCTTGTACCTCCCACCTTGGTGTTGTACAGGACGACCACACCGTCCGCGAGGAATTCTTCCACGCCGGTCCTCGAGTACTTCGTTGGGGCATCCTCCGTCTCTGTCACCAAAAATGTCGTCGCCCCGGTCTCCTCAAAGAGCTTGAATAGCTGCTCTATATAAATCCTGTAACTCTCGGGTTTTGCGTTGAACGCCGATTCGAGGGCAGTGATTGAATCCACTGCAACCATGTACGGGTTAAAGCCGTCAGGAATCACCTTCGGTATTCCCTTCATTTCCATCAACCTGCCCGAGACCTTTGCATACTGCGCCTCGACCGTTCGCGCTATACCGAATGGTTCCATCCTCTTTATGATGAACAAACCTTTTTCTTCAAAGTCATCGATTTTCCAGCCGAATTGCCTCATGTGTTGTTTCAATCTCTCCGGCGGTTCCTCGAATGTGATATAAAGGCATTTATGTCCATTGCAGACCGCGTTGTAAAGGATCTGTAAACAGAATATCGTCTTTCCGGTTCCTGGACCCCCCGAGACAAGAATGTTTGTGCCCTTCGGTATGCCGTCTCCTGTTATTAATTCATCAAATCCAGCGATCCCAGTTTTTATCATCTCGGGTTTATCCTCAGTCTTACTTTTGCGCTTCCCCTCCAGTTTTGATAAATCGCGCATATGTAATCAATACATATTATCGAGGTTTGAATAAAAGGGCTTCTTTCCAACTGGTTTACCCCTGCGCAATTTCTATAAAAATGCAAATTAAAACCAGTTCCATGCCATTTCTGACCAAAGTCGAACTTACTTAATTTTTATTGCCGAGGGTTCTGAACAGAAGTGTGCAATCAAATTGGGCCGAACGTAAACGAGATAACTATCGAACGCACCAAGTTTTACTTTGTAAAGGCTTCATGACCCCCTCACAATGCTCTTATTTGCTTATAAAGAAATAAAAAAACGTATGCCAATAGCAGACCCCTACAGGTGCAAAAGCTGCGGCTATGTTTTCGTGGCGCCCAAGCTGTACATGAGCAGGGGGACGAGAGTCAAGATATGTCCTTTCTGCAATGGAAAGGAGATAGAGGAGTTCCAGATAACCCTGGACGAGGAGGAGCTGAAAGTCTTGGGGGAGGTGTTGGAAAAAAGCCCTCAAGATTTTTCACCCGAGAAGCTCGAGCAAATTAAAAGAAAAATTGAAAATATACTAGAGTTGGTGAAAAAGGGAGACTTTGACCTTCGCGTCAAAAAGGTCGAACGCAAACCCTAATTCTACTTTTTCTTCACGATCACAGCAGCGTCGAATAGCGGCGTACCAGATGGATCATGGATCACCCTGACAGTAACGCGCATTCCAACATTCACGTTCGTGTTGCCATATGTGTATACTCCGGTGAATTCCATCCCGGGCATTATTAAAGTTTCTCCAGTCATCGTTACACTTACTATATTGTCGTTCTCGTTTTGAGCGTACACGATGAGTTTATTTCGCTCCAGCGGGTCTCCTCCTCTGTGGATGACCTCTAGGTTTATGAGGTTGTCGTTCTCTTTCGTCGCTTTCACTTCCAGTATGGCCCCCGGACCTGCCGCACGTCCCGTTAGGCCGATTGTATACGACGCTACCAACGTTGCTATCACCACTGTCAGGGCTATCATCAACACCGTGCCGACCACCGGTGATACGCCTCTCTTGTCCAGCCTCTTCATTTTTTTCCTCCTATTAATGTACTAATTTGTGTCTAAATGGATAGTATATATTGGCTATTTAAAGCTAACGGTCAGGAAGTTTAACATACCTCACTTGGAAGAGCATAAAAGTTTCCATTTATTTCAATTTTGGGGGTTAACGAGACTGTACGAGTTATCATCGACCACCGGAGTTTTTCAAAAACATCCTGGGGCATTGAATTCACCAAGTTCCGAGGAGCAATCTTCATTCGAGCTTTCTCAGAGAGTTTGAAGAGAAGGGCATAGTTGTGAGAGCTGATCAACTCATGTCCGCCTAGGGTAAAATACAGCCTTACAGACAAGGGAAGAAAGATAGCAAAAACTGGACGAGTAAACGAAATCCTCTTGGAAGCTACTTGAACTTCTATCGGCGGGTCAAAAACTTCTTCGCAAGTTCTCTGAAGGCTTTGGAGGCCGGGGCCCTTGGCTTGTGGAGGACCACAGGTTTCTTCGCTTGGATCGCCCTCGGCACATTTTCGTCCTCCGGGATTACTCCGAGAATTTCTACCTCAATTTTTGCTCTTATCTCATCCAATTTCATCCCTCCCCTTCTCAAGAAGGACGGTTTTCTTAACCTATTTATGATGACCCCCACAAGCGCCCCCTCGAGGAGGTCTATCACAGCTTTCATCTTTACGGTCGTGGCTATCGATGGGAGTTCGGGGGTCGTGATCAAGATGGATCCGTCAGCCGCCTTCAGGGGAGTTAGGGTATTTTTGCTCACGCCCGGTGGACTGTCAACGAGCACGATGTCGTAATCTTCAGAAATTTTAGTGATGACGTGAGGAAGAAGATCCATGTTTGACCTGAGAAAACCCTGTAGGGAATACCCTGCCGGGAGGATGTCAACTCCTTTCGGTAATTTTTGTACGGCCTTTTCTATTTTTTTCACTTTCCCCGACAATATGTCGTGAAGGGCGGGAGTTGTCCTCTCAAGCCCGAAGTGGAGAGCAAGGTTTCCAGATGCAAGGTCTCCGTCGATCAAGAGCACCTTCTTTTCCATCTTTGCAAGTTCAATTCCCAAGTTCGCGGTCACCGTCGTCTTTCCAACACCGCCTTTCCCTGATGTCATGACATAAACGGCCAATCACTCCCCAGTATCAAAATAAGCATCTATCTCCATATTAAAGGAATAGCCCAGAAGTGCCCTCTCCGAAAGTTCTGCTGGTAACTGCGCGTATAGGGACAACCCCTATCGGCGGAAACTCGTGGCTCTAGCTCCATT
>CAZKGC010000001.1:0-27809 GCA_964552335.1 Hadarchaeota archaeon (SeqCode) | reverse complement strand
GTTGAGGATTTAGTTTATATTGGTACTATATGAAAAAAGGAGAGAAATCCCGCAAAAAAGAAGCTCTTCCAAGTATGCTGGGTGACGAAAGTGCGTTAGCGGAGCTTCGGAAAAAATTGGAGAAGCCCAAAATAGAGGAGTTTGAAGCCGACGAGGAGTTAGAGGAGTTCCGCCGCGAGTTCGCGAAGATAGAGCCCACCATCGAAGGGGAGATAACGGGCATCGAGGAAGAGGTGAAAATAGGAGAATACGATTCAAAGAAATTCGGTCCTCTTCTCTCTTTCAGCGGGATGGAGGGATATAAAGAGGTGGAGAGAGGTTGGATAGAAAAGCCCTTCACCTTCGCTGTGATCCTCGTTAACGCCGAGACGAACGAATACCTGTACCACCTAGTTGAACCCGAATTGACCCCAGCCGAGAATGATGTGCTGAAAAAAGTCCAAGACGAGCTGAGGGTGAGGTTGCCATACGAGAAAGTAACAGAGAAAAAAGATGAGGTTCTGACGGAGAAATTTTCGGATATTTTAAAGGAGCACGGGATAACCGATCAAATCGCCATTCATCGAATGTTGTACTATCTCAAAAGGGACAGCATTGGCTACTACAAAATAGACGCATTGCTCAAGGATGGGTCTATAGAGGATATCTCCTGCGATGGGGCTGATATCCCAATCTTTCTCTACCACAGAAAGTATTACAACATCAAAACCGATGTCAAGCTCTTAAAGGAGGAGCTGGATCAGTTCATCATCAGGCTCGCCGAGAGGTGTGGAAAGCACATATCGCTCGCAAAGCCGCTCATCGAGGCCACGCTTCCAGATGGCTCTAGGGCCCAGCTCACGCTCGGCAGCGAGGTGACGACCAAGGGGAGTTCGTTCTCCATCCGAAAATTTTTGGGCAAGGCCTTCACGCCGGTCGACCTCATCAGATATAACACCTTCAGCCTAGAGATGCTGGCGTACCTCTGGCTGGCTATCGAGAACCGCAAGAGTATGCTGGTAATAGGCGGCACGGCTTCGGGTAAGACCTCAGCCCTGAATGCTCTAGCTTTCTTCGTGCCTCCGAGTGCAAAGATAGTTACAATCGAGGACACGAGGGAGTTATCGCTCTATCAGGAAAACTGGCTTCCAAGCCTCACACGTGAGGCCCCAGGGGAGGCGAAGATCGACATGTACGATCTCTTGCGCCAAGCGCTGAGGCAAAGGCCCGAGTGCATGATAGTCGGTGAGGTGAGGGGGGTTGAGGCCCTGACGATGTTCCAAGCCATGAGCACTGGCCATGCTGTTTACTCGACGATGCACGCCGGGAGCCTTCAGGAGGCCATCAACCGGCTCGAGGGAGAACCGGTAAATCTGCCCCATTCGATGCTGATCTCCCTCGACGTGGTGTGTATGCAAATTCTCACTTATGTGGGAAAAGAGAGGGTAAGGAGGAACGAGAGCGTCATCGAAATCGTTGGCTTGGATTCAGCTAAGGGGGAGACGACGATAAACAGGCCGTTTGAATGGGATCCGGCATCGGACTCCTTCAGGAAAACAGGCGAGTCACATGTACTCGTGGAGATAATGAGCGAGAGGGGCTGGGGCGGGGACAAGGTCAGCAGGGAGATGGAGAACAGGGAGAAAATCCTCAGGTACATGGTCGAGAACAACATCACTTCCCCTAAGGATGTTGCCACCTTGATCAACATGTACTACTACAACCCCGACAAGGCACTCAAGATGATCGGCTGATTTGGGGAGCGACGTGGCAAAAATCATCGAGAGGTTCCTGAAGGGCAAGAGGTACCAGAACCTTCAGATGGCACTCCTGCGGGCGAGGAAGGATATTTCTCCGAGGAGATATCTCTCCATTGCTGTATCCTCTTCGGCCATAATAGCGGCTCTCACTGGAGCAGGGGGATATCTCATTTCAAGTTGGATCGGTCTGGAGCTGATGTACTCCATCGCCGTTGTACTCCTCATGGCGCTTGCATTTGGATACATGAGTTACCGTGCATTCCTCCTGTACTTGGGCGCGATATCGAGCGCGAGGAAGGCGCAGATAGAGAGCATGCTTCCTCACTCCGTGTCCTACATGTACGCGCTCAGCAAAGGCGGAGGAGAAGTGACGGATATATTCAGGTCGATGGGCGAGGACGAGTCTCAGGGGGAGATGGCGAGGGAGGCGAGGGCGGTGGTCAGGAGTGTCGAGTACCTCAGTCATGACCCAATATCGGCGGTCAGGGAGGTCGCGCGCACCACACCCTCAGAGAAATTCAGGAATTTTTTGGAACTTCTCGCTTCCACCATGATCACCGGAGGCGATGTGGCGAAATATCTAGAGAGCAAGTCCAGACAGTTTTATGCAGAGTCCGGCGCCGGGCAGAGACGATCGCTGGAGGGTCTTGGTCTCATGGCGGAGTTCTACGTTATCATACTCGGGCTAGGCCCCCTGCTGGCGGTGATAATGTTGATCCTGTTTGGGATAATCGGCACGTTTTACACTGTTCCTCTCTATCTCCTCATCTATCTCCTTATTCCCCTCGGCACCTCCTTTTTCGTCGTTCTCGTCTCAAGGTTTTCAGGTTTTCCCGTCGTAGTAAAGCGCGCGAAGGAGAAAGAGGGAAAGCCGAAGGGCAAAGAGAAAAGTGAGCTGGCGAAGGCGTTTGAGAGAGGCAGATTTTCTAGGGCATTCAAAAAGCTCCTGCAGGCCTTGCGCACAGCCCCATCTCACATTTTCTTGGTGAGCCTTCCCATCGCCATCGTCTTCTTGCTGGCCCAAGTTTCTTGGGGGCGATTCAGTGAATCGACAGCATTTTTCGTCGTCCTTATTTCCACTCTGCCATTCGTTGTCCTCTACGAGATAAAGGTGAGGAGAACAGGGAAGATCGAGGAGTCTTTTCCAGATTTTCTCACCAGCCTCTCCAGCTCGATAGCTTCAGGTCTCACCCCCGCCCGGGCCATCAAGTCGGCATCCGCATCTGAGCTTGGCCCACTCAGCTCCGAGTTGAGGAAGATGAGCGGGGAGATGGAATGGGGGGCATCAACCTCTGAAGCGATGTCGAGTTTTGACGATAGGGTTAGGAGCGCGATGGTATCGAGGTCGGTTGGAGTGATGAAAAAGGCGATGGAGGCGAGCGGGGAGATAAGCGACGTTGTAGACATCTTGGCCCTCGACGCCTCAACAGCAAGGTCCCTGAAACATGAGAGACGAGGAACGATGACAACATACGTCGTGATCGTGTACATGTCGTTTGTCATGTTTCTCTTCACGGCCGGCATGATATCCACCTACATGCTCCAGATACTTCCAGGCGGGGCCGCTCCTGCTCCCGGCATGCCGATAACACCCGGTTTACCACAGGAGGAGGTCAAGCGTCTCCTGTTCCATGCCTCACTGATTCAGGGTTTCTGCGCCGGTCTGGTCGCGGGGCAGCTCGGATCGGGCGATGTCTGGGCGGGGTTAAAACACTCTGTAGCGATGATGGTACTGGCGTATTTGGTCTTCTCCCTCTGGGTGCTCGCGTAACTTTCAGAAGAGATGAAAAAGCCGACTACGCGGCGAAAACTTCGATCTCCCTGAGCTTTTCGTAGTAGTAGATGTCCTTCACGCCTGGTCCCGTGTTCTTTCCTAAAATCGTGAGCGTCAGTCCGTCAAAGCTTGCGTTGTACCCCTTGGTGTTTAGATCATCGCACAGGTTTTGCAGATATTTGCTCCAGGCGTTGTTGTATATGGATGAAATTGTTACGACGACGTTCTCACGGTTGGGAACATCCACCGGGGTCACAACATAGCGTGAGCTTTTACATGAAGCGTGAATTGTCATCGTGCCGGTTGAGGCGGTCGAGGTCTCCCTATTTTCGACCACTGAGAAGTTGACATCCACTCGGATGAGGCTCCCACCCCCAGCATCGGATGCCGTCACCACCGTGGGCTCTGAGGCCATGAGGTCAACCCCATCTTGGATCATGATTATCCCTCCCCCCTCGTAAACGTAGGTCTGGCTGGGGTAGAACTCGTTCGTCACGTCGAGTTTAACGGTGCCGTATGTTGAAGCCCCGATCTCCACCATCGTTTCAGTCTCGGCCCGGCAGTAGTTCACCATCAGGCTGGTCCGAGTGAAGTCGTTGTCGGGCTGAACGTAGCGGATGTAAACGTTTTCTCCAGAGGGTGAGCCAGAGCTTGAGATGTAGTTCGTGCCCGTTAGACTATAGGTGAATAGCTTTGGGTTCGCCGCGCTCCCGCCCTGAATGTTGCCAAGGTTGTCCCAGTTACCACTTATGAAGTTCTCGATGTAAACGCTGACCGCCTCAGAGTCGCCAGTCGTATAGTACTTGATTTGGAGTCTGTAGTTGTCGGCGGCTGGAATACCGGTGATGTCGTGCTGGACGTTCTCGCGGTAGAAGGGAGCGGCAATACGGGTATAGTCCACCATCAGACTGGTCTGCGTTCTGTCGTTGTCTGGCTGAACGTAGCGGACTTGAACCGCTCCACCCGAAATGTAGTTGGTGCCCGTGAGGTCGTAGGTAGGTGTATTTGGACTCGCCGCGCTTCCGCCTCCGATATTGCCTTTGTTGTCCCAGCCAGAGGTGGAAAAATTGTAGAGGTAGACGCTGACGTTCTCCGAGTCTCCGGCCGTGTAGTACTTGATCTGGAGCTGGTAGTTGTCGGCAGCTGGGATGCCCGTGATGTTGTGCTGGACGTTCTCGCGGTAGAAGGTGGCTGGTTTAATTGCTACTACTGAAGCCGCCCAATCGTAAGAATCGCTGAGAGTCCAAGAGAGGGGCCTGCTTCCAGTTCCAACTGGTCCGTTATCGCTTCCATGCCCATGACCTCTTGCGCCTGGGCCACCACCAGAGCCTACCTGGTCCCAGCGGTAATTCTGACTAGCCCCATCAGTAATAGTTGTACTAGAAGACGGAATCCCAACTACTCCAACCAACCAACTTTGGTCGGTATTGACTGTAACACTTACTGAAGCTGAAGTTCCAGTTCCTGTGGCTCCGTTGTTAGCATCAATTGGCGATGTCTGAGCAACTCCAGTATAGGTCATGCTCCCACCAACAGCTTTTGAAGAACCCGAAAGGTTTACCGTGACCCTGGCTGTTCCAGAAATGGGCGCAACTAGATACCATAGTTCAGTCCTTTCGCTTGTGCCGACCGTATCACTTCTGATAAATGTTAAGCTCTGACTACCATAGGTAATACTGCTGACACTAACACTCGTTGTTTTGATAGCGACTCCCACTACCATAATCATGTTTGAACCAGAACCAGTTGTATGACTCCACGAAATAGTTGTTGAACCACCGCCGTTACTTCCTGAGCCAACAGCATCAAAAGCTATAGACAACCGGTAGGCGTTCTCGAAGATGTTTTCATAGTTCCCATCATCGGCTTGTGCGTATGAGAAGTTGCTAGTTCCCCCCTCGTACACGTTCTCGCCCGAAACATAGGACAGCGACCGCAACTGGTAGGCGTTCTCGAAGATGTTCTCGTAGACCCCGTCGTCATGCTGTGCCCCAGAGATTCCCGTCGTCCCGCCCTCGTATACGGTTTCGCTCTGAACGGGCCACTGAGAACTGCCCGGACCCACCGCGTATACCACCTCTAAGTACGGCCTGTTGCCCGTAGCTTCCTTAGAGGAGAAGTTGATGTACCTCTCGGTGTTATCGTAATTTTCCTGTCTCATCCTCAATCCCAGACTGACGATTTTATTTCCAATGATCTCTTTGGCCGCGAAATCCTTCGCAGTCAAGGAAATCCAACCGGCTCCGCCGACATAGAGGCTGTCGAGGGCATTTTCCATGGGGGGTTGATTTTCCCAGGCCAAATTGCTTTCCAACCAATCATCATTGTCGACCGAGTAGCACCGGACATCTGTCACCTCCCTCGTGGGGGACCCATAACCATCGCAGTAGAGCCAGAGGTCGGCTTTCAGGATCATGGTGCCTGTTGGGATGCTTTCCAGCGAGAACTTCAGGAATGTTCGTTTGTTATTGTCCCTCCTGCTCGCCACCCAGAGCGAGGTATTTTCCCCGAACCTGCTTTGCGGCAGGTTTTCGACTACGTATGCGTCGTCAATTGGGTAGAGCCTTATCGTTTTCAGGTTGGCGGGGGATACAGAGAGGGCACCAGCCTGCTGGGAGTCCGGGCCGAATCCGATCGTGTTGCGGCCGAGCTTTAGGTTAATGCTGCTCGAATCGCCAGCCTCCAACTCTCCAATCATCGATTTTAAGTCCGAAAAACTGTTTCTGATTGCGTTCATGTGTTCGGCTTCTAGCTTGCGTATCTCTGTTTGCCTCCAGATCGGGTAAAATGTGGCAAACACGGCCACTATCAGCCCTATGATTAAGATAACGCCCACGACTTCGGAGACGCCTTTTTCTCCAATAGGATATTTTTCACCTCTGCGGGGCATAAAATCCATATTTTACTATCTTGTCGTATCTAAAAAATACACTAGCGCCGTGCTCAGTTAGATGAGAGCCCCTTGCTAGGCCAGTTGACCAACTCCCGCGCCTCAGGGAACTGACTGGGGCGAGAGAGGTCTTCCCACGGCGTTTGGCTTTCGTTGCTTTTTAAGACTAAGATACCGTCACTCTTGCGATTTCTTGGCTAGCGGGCGTGTAGATTATCGTTATCACATCGCCGGAATTCAAAGCCGTAATCTTCTCGAGCAATAGGATGTTTCCGACTGTGAAGTCATACGTGTTGTTGTCTATCAAGACGTTGTTAAACTTTGTCTTGTCTTCTGTAGTGGTAACTAATCCACCGTTAATCATTACTTCAAGGTTTATCCAATTATCACTTGTTATGACATGATTATCAACTGCTTTCCCGCAGAACGCATCCCTTATCGGGTCCCCACCGGTGTGCTCTATTGTTAGCTTTGTGCTGTTTCTTGTGGCATTTCTCACCGAGATGATCGCACTCAAAGGAGGTGTTGGTCTGCCAAGTCCACTGACGAATACCATCACTACACCAATGGCGATCACTGTTATAGCTATCAGCAATATCGTTGCGATAACGGGAGAAACGCCGGTTGAGTCTCTTCTCATTAGTTTTCACCTCTTAAAGATATTAACCCGCTTTATTTAAACCTTATCTGATTTTGTCGCGCTGTAGGTCTAAATTTGCCCTCCAACGACCCTTCTCAGCTCTTCAAGGTTTTTATTGGCAAACATCTATGTGCCCCCCAGCGATGAAAACTCCCTCGTGCTCGTGTGGCTCCCTGATGGCAGCCTTCGCGCCTCCGGGTATCTTGACGCTAGCTTCATGCATGTGATGGGGGCGAGAGCTTACGGGGTCAAGCTCGACGCCGGCGTAGTCCCCCGTTACGGTCGGATGTTGCACCTCGCTTATCTCGTGTGGTCTCAAGCTCAGAACATGGGCGAAGCCCGCATCCCCGTTTTCGAAAATGAACTAAACGAGAACTACGCATGCGAGTATCTAAGTTTTAAGTTAACTCTAACCGACGGCCGTATAAGAGTGACCATACACGATCTTTACGCTGGTAGGGCAATAGCGGAGGAGAACGAGGAATGATGTCAGCCCACGTGTATTCTTCACCATACAATTAGCGCCAAGTATAAATGTTACGCGCGAGGAGATGGGTGGGGGTCGAAGTGGTTTCCGAGCAGGAGATAATGCAGGCGGTGAAGAAAGAGGGAATCAAGTTCATTCAGATGCAGTTTATGGACATCCTTGGCACGGTCAAGAACGTTACGATTCCGGCCGCGAGACTCGAGAAGGCTTTTGATGAGGGAATTTTCTTTGATGGCTCCTCGGTGCTGGGTTACGCCACGATCGAGGAGTCTGACATGCGCCTTAAGCCGGATCCGAGCACGTTTGTCGCGGTTCCCTGGTCTCAAGACGATCTGAAGACCGCGCGGATAGTGTGCGATGTTTATGACCACGAGGGCAGTCGGTTTGAGGGAGACCCAAGAGCAGCGCTCGAAAATATCATGGGGCTGGCCCGGAAGAAGGGCTGGATCTTCAACACAGCCCCGGAGTACGAATTCTTCCTCCTGACGCTGGACGAGAATGGCAGCCCCACGACCAAGCCCTCCGACTTTGGGGGGTACTTTGACCTGATGCGCGACCGAGGGGACAATCTCCGAAAAGAAATCGTGACTTATCTAAGCGCGATGGGTTTTGAAGTCGAGGCTTCACACCACGAGGTCGCTCCCGGGCAGCACGAGATCGACCTGAAATATGCGGATGCGATGATTTCGGCCGACCGCGTGGCGATGATGAAGTACGTCACGAAGACCATAGCCTACAAGCACGGGCTCTACGCGACATTCATGCCCAAACCCATCTTCGGCATCAACGGCTCCGGGATGCATGTCCACCAGTCGCTGATAACCCCTCAGGGCAAGAGCGTTTTCTACGACCCGAAGGGATCTTATAAGCTCAGCAAGGACGCGCTCTACTACATCGGGGGTTTGATGAAGTACGCCAAGGATATCTGCGCGGTGCTGGCGTCCTCGGTCAATTCCTACAAGAGGTTAGTGCCAGGGTATGAAGCACCAGTCTACATTTCTTGGGCGAACCGCAACCGAAGCGCCTTCATCAGAGTGCCGGCGGGGAGGGAAGTGCGGACGCGGGTCGAGCTCCGGAACCCAGACCCCGCTGGGAACCCATATTTACAGTTCACGGTGATGCTCGCGGCGGGGCTGAAGGGAATTGAGGAAAAGATCGAGCCTCCGGAGCCTGTGGAGAAGGACATCTACCGCATGAGCGCGGAGGAGCGAGAGACATTTGGCATAGGATCCCTCCCGGAGAACCTCGGCCAGGCGCTTGACTACATGCGTCAAAGCAAGTTGGTTCGAGAGGCACTTGGGGAGCATCTATTCGATCACTTCCTGTATATCAAGGGTCAGGAGTGGAACGAGTACAAGTCTCAGGTCACGGATTGGGAAGTCCAAAGGCTGCTGCATGCGCTCTAATTTTAGTTCAAATTTTTCCATGTAAAAGGTGCGAGGATTCGACCACGCGACTACTCCGCGGCGGTTCGGTTTCCCTACCGCGCTTTTCGTCATGAGGTCTTTTTCCAGCAACTCAGCTTTAGCGCATACCTCCACGCGCCTTATTCACGGCCTTCCCCAGCTGCGCTGAGTTTTTCCATGAATCACCCTTGTCCTTGGACAAGGTTCAGCCTTATTTGCCGGCTTTCTCCTCGCAATTAGTGGTTGTGTCGCCTTCATGTAATAAAGTTTTTCGAAAGAAAATTGCTTGATGTAGTGTCCTAAATAGAAATCACGCGGATCTCAAACTGGGATAGTCTAGGTATTTTAACGGAAACAAATGATTTAGAACGATGCCCATGTCGGAACCACCAAAGATAACGCAGCTTGCCCACAACGGGGTCCTCATCCCATCCTGCGAACCACAAGGTTTTGCAATAAAATACAGGGGAACGAAGCTCTCTCTGACGCCAGAACAAGAAGAGATGGCTTTGGCTTGGGTAAAGAAGCTTGGGACGGACTACGTGAAGGATCCAGTCTTCATAAAAAATTTCGTGGGTGACTTCTCGAAGGCGCTTGGAGTCGACCCCTCCTCTAAGATAGAGGACTTCGATTTCTCGGAGATTCAGCGCTGGGTCGGGGAGGAAAAGGTCAAAAAGGAAGGCATGTCGCGCGAGGAGAAGAAGAGGCTGGCCGAGGCTAGGAAGAAACTCAGGGAGGCAAACAGGGAGAAGTACGGATACGTAATCCTCAACGGCGAGCGCGTGGAGATAGGCAACTACACGGTCGAGCCTCCCTGCATCTTCATGGGGCGCGGCGAGCACCCGCTCAGGGGGAGGTGGAAGCCGAGGGTCAGCTACAGGGACATCATCCTCAACCTGTCACCTGACGCTCCGACCCCCAAGGCACCAGATGGAAACGAGTGGGGTGGCAGAGAGTTCGACCCAAGAGCCCTCTGGGTTGCAAAATGGCGGGACAAGCTCACGGGGAAGATGAAGTATGTATGGATAGCCGACAGCGCGCGCTTCAAGCAGGAGCGTGAGATCATAAAGTTCAAAGAGGCCTTGGAGCTTGAGCAGCTTGTCGAAAAAGTAAGGCGCCACATAGAGATGAACCTAACTTCAGACGACATCACCAAGCGGAAAGTGGCAACGGTCGCGTACCTGATAGACGCCCTGAAGCTGAGGGTTGGAGACGAGAAGGACAAGGACGAGGCCGACACGGTTGGTGCTGTCACCCTCAGGGGCTCGCACATCGGGATAGACGAGTCGGGAAACGTGAAGTTCGATTTTTTGGGCAAGGACTCGGTGAGATGGGTCAAAACCATTAAGCCTCCGCCGCAGGTCGTGAATAACCTGAAGTCATTTATCGGGAAACCTAGAGAACCAGTTTTCTCCGGGGTGCGCTCTGAGATGGTCAATGCTTTTTTGGGGAAGGTGATGCCTTGGCTCACGGCGAAGGTCTTCAGGACGTACCACGCGTCAAAAGTGGTGAGGGACTACTTGGCGAAAGATGAACTCCGGCCAGAGGACCCAGAGTTCAAGAAAAAGTACACGGCGACCATGGCGAACCTTGAGGCGGCGGTCACCTGCAACCACAAGCGAAAGCTGCCGAAGAACTGGGAAGAATCCCTGAGGAAGAAGGAGGAAAGGCTGAAGGCCCTGAAGGCGCAACTGAGAGAGGTTAGAAAAAAGTCCCCATCCAAGATGCGCGCTAAGAGAATAGAGTCCCTGCTGAAGAGGATAGAGGCGGCCGAAATCAAGGTGAAGCTCGCAAAGGCCACACGCGACTACAACCTCGGGACATCGCTCAAGTCCTACATCGACCCCCGCATCTACGCGAAGTGGGCGAAGGAACTCGGGTACGATTGGAAGAATATCTATCCCACGACTCTCCAGCGGAAGTTCGCCTGGGTCGAGGATGTTGCCCAATTATAACCTTTTAACACGTACCGTAAGGTTGAATTCAGCTGTTGATTAATTCGCTGTGAATCTTTTTAAGATCTGAACAGGACCATCGCGGGCAGGAACCCCAGCAGGAACCCGAGTCCGTGGGCGAGCACATCGACCCCCGGCCTGGCGCTTAGGAAATCCCATGGGTCGGTGAAGATGATCAACAAGAAGGAGATGAGGATGGTGAGGGACATCAGGTTCGGGAAGGTGCGCAGAGATCTCCGGTCAAACCTGAACAGCCCCCACTTTCTCCGCTTGCGTCTCCAGCGGCGGTGTTCCTTGGCTAAGGCCCTTATTTGGGCGGGGAGGCTTCGAAGGCAGGCGGCTAAGACCACCCCTAGCGCCCCGTAGACGATGCCTGAGGCACCCCACGAGAAATCCCCATTTATTACCAGCACCGGATACTCGATCGCGCTCCCCACGATGCCGGACAGAAAAACGAGCCAGAGGAAAACGCGGCTCCAGCGTCTGCGGTCTCCCACTTTCAGCACCAAGCAAACGGTCACGAAGAACCCGGTGGCGAGTGTGAAACCCTCGAGGTTGCCGGCGAGGTGGAAGAGTTCGGCTTGGACAAAGTTGGAAGTGACGATTCCCCAAGGGCGATCTGCGGAGAGCCAGAGCCAATCGAGTAGCCCGGGCCAGAGTGAGATGAGGGAGAAGATGGCGAGATTGAGCAGGGTGAAGATTGTAAAAGCTAGGCCGACGCTGCGGAAGCCTGTTAGGCGGCGGGAGATGTGTGTGTGCATGGTTAAACTCTTTTTAACTACTTGGATAAGTAATTCAAATTTTCCTGTACTTGATTGTCTCTTCGCCTTTTGAAGAAATTATAGAATTACCTGCAAATTTCTGGCTACGAAGGACGCCCCACAGGGGCAGACCATTTGGAGCTACCGCAGCATCGCCACGTAGTCGTCGACGTTCACGCCCATGCTTCGCGCAACCGGCCCGCACTTTGCTCGAAGTATGTAGAAAAATTTACCGCTCTCAGGCAGCTCCGAAAGCGTCTCGTAATTCCCCATCCCCTTTGCTACCACCAAATCGGCGCGGTCGAACTTGGCACGAAATTTTGTCGATGCTTTTTCCAGATAAATACCAATCGTCGCCGGAGCCTCGATGATGCTGTCAAAACTATCGCTGAGCCCCGCGCGCCGCAGATCTTCGAGTGTAAGGTCGTTTTGTATCGGGGTTTCTTTCACAGCATACGTCACCTTCGCGTGTTTGCCCAACGCTTTCACAAGAGGCAAGTCGAAGAAGGCTTCCCCCGCGTTGTCGGACAGGTAAAGGATTTCTCGTGCGGTGGCAAGTTTCTGTTTGAGCCGCTCGACATGATCGATTGCGAACTTCGGGGTTTCCCTCAGACTGCGCAGGAGGGTCTCGTGGTCGACGAAGAAGTCGATGGCGTTTCCTTGTGCGGCGATCTCCACACATCTCCTCAGGTTCTCCCTCGACTTGATCTTCGAGAATGCCAGCCTCGCTGCCTCGATTTCCCGCAGCTTTCGCTCGCGGTACGGGTCTCGGTTCCCTGATAGTTCCCTGATGATCGGGTGGAACTCGTTCGACAGGTCAGGCGGGACGACCTCTGGGGAGAGGCGTTTTAGGATCTTTGCGGCCTCCCTCTCAATCTTTGATCTGACCTGCGGATCGGAGGTCGCGAGTTCCGTGGCTTGGCGCGCGAGATTTCGCAAACATTCCAGACACTCGGGCCCCGCTTTCATGTTATTCACCATAAAATACAAGGTAGCTTCAAATCAGTTGGCGCGAGAGCTCCCTCAGGTCCCTGACCACGAACTCCCCAGACTGCTTCCCATCGCGGTCGAGGAAAAACGCTCGGATGCCGGCCTCTCTGGGCGCGAGATAATCGAACACCCAGTTGTCCCCGACATGTACAACCTCCGCGGGGAAAACGCCGACCATCTCCAGGATATCCGAGTAGAACTCGCCCGTTTTCTTCACAAGCCCGAAATCCGAGGTCGCTGAGAACATCCATTCAATGTAGTCGTTCAGGCCCGCCTGCTCGATTTCCACCTCGGCCAGCTCTCTCGCCCCGTTCGTGATGACCATAATTTTGAACCTTCGGTGAAGTTCCTCTAAGACTTCGTGGATCTCCGGATATGCTCTCACGTTCGACCGACATTGCTCGACTAGATCCCTCCAGCTCCCTCCCAAGTCGAACTCCTTCCACCAGTAGTTGATGTCGTACCATTCGAGTCTTTCAATACCTACTCCATCATACCTGCGCGTGATCTCCCGCAGCGCCTTATCCTGACTCAGCCCCCACCGCTCAGCGTAACGCTTGGAGATGCCCTCGAACCAGAGCGAGTTCGCAAACGTCCAATCGATGAGCGTCCCATCTAGGTCGAACGAAACTACCTTTACCATGCTATCAACAGATATTTTGGCGCTGACGATTAAAACATGGTTGTGGATTCAATGGAAAAAGCCTCGAATGTTTCCAGAGGTCTCTTTCTCTTGGGAGAGCGCTTCGGGTTCCGCGAAAACGGGGCGCTGAAAGTGGACTTCGACGCAAAGGTGATCGAGTTCGACCCAAGCAACCCGAACCACATCAGGCGGCTCGAGCGTATCCTGAAGCAAAAGCTCCTTCAAGAACTTGAACCTTTAGTGGAGGAGTATAGCAGGAAGCTTGGGGTCGAGTTCAACAGAATAACAATAAGGAAACAGAGAACAAGATGGGGCAGCTGCTCGTCAAATGGAAACCTGAACTTCAACCTTATGCTTGTATGCCTTCCGAGGGAACTCATCCGCTATGTGGCTTGGCACGAGGTCGCGCACATGAAAGAAAAAGGTCACCGCAGGGCATTCTGGGGGCTTGTGGCGCGCGAGTTCGAGAACTATAGGGAGATGGAGAAACGTCTGGCCGATTACTGGTTGTCAGTTCGGGAGACTACCTTTTTGCTTGCCCGAGGTAAAGCCTGACTCCTTGTGCCACGCTCCAAACCGATGCCGCAAGCGCTGAGATCGTCTCTGGAATCGCCACACCATCCCAGCTAAATGCCCAAGGAATGGCGGCAACGACTCCGGCCGCGATTGTGAATGATCCGAACTTTAAAGATCCGGCCACGATTGCACCGGCGCTGAGCAGTAAAAGCGATAATGGAAAAAGCACGAAGAACGCCACCGAGAAGTACATATGAATCGCGCCAGCCGCCTCCGAGAACACCCCTATTCCAAAAAGAGCGAAGGCATCAATGAAGAACAACACCACCCCCGCGCGTCCTATAACCTGTTCTTTGAAGGCCATCCAAAGACCGGCCGCAAAGACCATAGAGAGCACCCCAGCTGTAATAAGCCCTGAGTTGAATACCCAGGCGCCTTCTCTCACTCCAAGGTCGCTAAGTGCGTTCGCAGACCAGTTGAACCACGGAGAAAGGGATATAGCAATGAAAATGCACGAAAAGGCCACAAGTGGAGCTGCTATTCCACAAAGTCCGGCGATTCTCAAAATATTTTTGCTAGTGAGCATCGGATTCCAAACTAACATTCGAGGATTCACCCTAAAATATGATTTCGAAGAGCTTCAGAAGGAGTCCAATTGAACAATAGAGTTTTACCGCTCGGCTTTTCGCCCCTTGTATTCCTCAAACCCGACTATGTCGTCCAGCCTCTTCTTTCGGCGGATGGATTGTACCATTTTCGCCGTCAGATCAAGTTTCTCGCGCGGGTAGCCAACGGTCAAAAGCGCAACCACACTAAAGTGCTCCGGGATCTTCAATAACTTCTTGAGCAGCCCTTCATCGAAGCTTCCGATCCAGCAGGTTCCCAAGCCCTCCGCAGTCGCCGCCAGGACTATGTTCTGCATGGCTATGGTGACATCAACCGTATACCATTTCGGCGAAGCCTTCCGGTCACCGCAGCCAACGATCACGACTGGGGACTCCCCCAGAAATCCGGCAAACATCCCGCTCTTCGCGATCTCCTTTCGTTTTTCATGGTCCGTCACGACTACGAAGTACCAAGGCTGGATATTCTCGGCCGACGGTGCCAAACGGGCCGCCTCTAGAATTTTCCCCAGTTTCTCCTCTGGCACTGGAGTTTTGGCGTATGCCCGAACCGACCTTCTCCTCTGAATGGCTTCAAATACTTCCATTTCCCTCTTTGATGTGATGGGGTTTAGGAGAATTAAAGTTTTGGCTGCCAATATTGGAAAACATTCTCTTCCAGAATTCGGTTCGTTTTTACCTTGAGGTTTTGCATCAGGCTAACGTAATTATTGGCTACAGCACCGTGGCCTACCGGTACGCGAATCCAGGCTCGGAGCACTACTTCATGTAAAATGGATATACGCCGTGGGCTAGTGTCCCTGCTCTTCGAAACATCGTCTACGGTAAAACTTTTTATACAGAAAAATATTATATAAAAGTCCACGAAAAAGGGTAAGTTAATGAAAACGAGAAAACTGGGATGGACAGATCTTAACTTGTCGGTTATCGGACTCGGCACATGGGCAATTGGAGGTCCCTGGACTTGGGGTTGGGGGCCGCAGGATGACAGAGAGTCGATAGCTACTATTTTACACGCTCTGGAAATGGGGGTGAATTGGGTCGACACAGCCCCGATTTACGGACTTGGTCACTCCGAAGAAATTGTGGGAAGGGCCATCGAAGGATTACGCGATAAGCCAATTGTTGCCACCAAGTGCGGTCCGGTCTGGGATAAGAACGGGAATATCTCCAATCGTTTGAAAAAAGAGAGCATCCGTTCCGAAGTCGAGGCGAGCCTGAAACGACTCAAATTAGATGTTATTGACCTCTACCAGATTCACTGGCCAATACCTGATGAGGATGTCGAGGAAGCCTGGCGGACCATAGCAGACCTAGTAGATAAAGGTAAAATCCGTTATGCTGGTGTATCCAATTTTAATGTGGAACAACTCGAACGCATTCAGGATATTCACCCCATAGCGTCCCTTCAACCGCCCTACAGCATGCTCAGGCGTGAGATCGAAGATGAACTGCTCGGTTTTTGTGCGGCGAACGATATCGGAGTCGTTGTATACAGTCCCATGGAAAAGGGCCTCCTCACGGGAAAGTTTAGCAGAGAACGCGTCCAAAATCTGCCAGAGGATGACCACCGAGGCAAAGATACGCGCTTTCAGGAACCTGAGTTAAGCGCCAATCTTGAGCTGGTTGAAGGCCTGCGTAGCATTGCCGAAAAGAGGGGTAAAACTGTGGCGCAGTTGGCGATAGCATGGATTTTGCGACGCCCCGAGGTGACGGCAGCCATTGTGGGCGCAAGGCACCCATATCAGATCGAAGAGACCATTGCCGCCGGAGAATGGACGCTTTCCGGGGAAGATATTGCAGCCGTTGATGTATTGCTAGATAAACGTCGAAAGGCACTAAATCTAGGCTGAGTCGCGCCCGCCGTGAAGTAAGGAGAAATGTCCTTTCCTCAGACCCGATGAGGGAGAATGCCGCACCATCTGGTAACATGTATTCAAGTTGGGCCTGTATCGAGTCCCATCGTCAGGCTAGAGCATGTGCGAAATGTGTTGGGAAATCATTGGCTTGTGGGGCAAAGTAATAAAAAAGGTCAGATTCATAACAAGTTGGGGAGGTGGAAAAAAATGCTTTCGAAAATACCCCTAGACCTCGAGAAAATAAAAAAGGAAGATTTGGATAAACAGATACTGAGAGTTGGGATGATAGCCGAGTTAGATGCCGTAAGTCTTTATGAGCAGATGGCAGCCATGACTCAAAATGAAAATATCAAGAAAGTTCTTTTCGACATAGCAAAGGAAGAAAAAACACATTTGGGAGAGTTCCAGAGTTTGCTGCTGAAAGAAGATAAAGAGCAAGAAAGAGAACTGAAAGAAGGCAAAAAGGAAGTTGGAGAGTTAACAAAGGAAAAGGGATGAAACTCAAGTTGCACTTTGTTCACAAGCGAGCTTCTTTTGCTCGCGAGACAAAGCATAATCTAACCTTCAGAATTCACCGCTCCCACATCAGCAGAGATTCACGCGCTACTCCAATTTTCTTTCTGGCGGGAGTCGTGCAGAAACGCTTGTTCACCACGATCATACGCTTGGCCCTGAACCCGGCACGTTCGGCGAGCCTGCTAAGCGTTTCACAGACTTCAACAACACCTTCTGGAGAACACCCATCTGACGTCACCAAACAAATTTTCGCCCCATGCCTGCAGACCCGATAAAGCTCTTGGAGCACCATGAACATGTCCTTGAAGTAAAGTTTTGCCTCAAGCGGTCTGCCTTCAACAAACTCCGCAATTTTTGAAAAATCTTCCGCACCGGCATCCCCAGCGCGAACTCCGATGAGCTCGTCCGCACGCGGCGCTTCCGATTCAAGAATCCACTGTTCGATCCGGTATGTGTGGATGTACTCCTGTTTCCTCAGGTACGGCGGAGAAGTTATCACTGCATCAACGATCTCGTCTTCAAGTTTCAGTTCTCTGGCATCGCGGTGCTCAACCTTAATTTTAGCTGGTTTTGCTATGAATCGCCCAAGATCGTGACACATTAGTAAGAGCTGTTGTCCGAGAGTCTTTCGTAGCGGCGGCACAGAGTGCTTGACTACCTTTATCGCCGCCCCGTCCTTGTACGCCCAGCTGCACTTCATCGCAGCGATGGCCAGACCCAGCAGCATGAACTCACGAACCCCCTCGTCCGCCACCTCCGCGATTTTCTTTCTGAAGGAAAAGATTTCCCCGAGAATGGACCTCGGGAAGACGCGCGCCACAAAACCCGGCACATCAACTTCTATCTTCTCAAACTTTGGCCCCATCAAACTCTCGATTGCCCTCTTGAGTTCTTCGGCGGCATAGTTCCTGAGCTTCACGTGAGATGCCAACAACATCATCGGGTGCACATCAAACCCAACGCAGTCAAGACCGAGTTCCTTGCACGAGAGCGGTGTCGTGCCGACTCCGCAGAATGGATCAAGCAACAAGTCTCCCTCGTGAAGTCCCCAAGTTTCTGTGAGCAGGCGGATTAGATCCCGCGAGAACGCCTCCTTCACGGGGAACCAGTTGTAGATGGGGCGCCTCCTGTCGGGGAGCGGGGTAGCGAGCCTCCCCAGCTGAAGTTTCTCGACTATCTTCAAGTTCACCCCAGCGCTTTCAGAAAACTTGATTCGGCATCAGTGAGTTCGAGTTCGCCTGCTATCGCAGCTGCAGCGTTTTTGTCATGTTTGAAGATCACACCCAGATAAGGAAGAACATCCTTCCGCGCAATTCTAGCAGAAGTGTGGCAGCGCTGGGCGACCTTGCGAGCAACAGCATCCCGCACCGCTCTGGAAACTCGCGTACGGGCAAAACGTCGTATGTGGCTCGGGGGCTGGAACTTCGACCACTTGAGGTGCTTGCCCCTCGATAGGGCCACCCCGGCACTCATCAGGTCGCTCGCGTACCCCCAGAGCCCATAGGCCTGTCCTCTCCTCGCGCGGCCCAAAAATATGTCTGCCCTCGAAATAGCGTCGTACACTTTAACTAAATCTGCCGGGTCTGCGACCATTCGCGGGATATTCTCATCTATCCATCCAAGCGCTTCGTCGGGGGGAAGGTCGAGTGCCCAGAGCAGGATTCTTGCATCCATGGCATTATCAACCGAGAGGAGCTGCTTCAGGAAGTCGAATACATTAACCTCTCGGTCGCGGCGGTAGAGGGCCAGATCTTTGACGGCTAGGTTTTTTTTACCCATCGCGAATGTCTGAAGGTCATTGATGGCCGAGCGCAGGTCTCCCTTCGCGGTCTCGGCAATAACCTTGAGGGCCAGAGGTTCGGCTGTGATTCCCTCCGCCCGGCATATCCGCTGCAGTTCCTTGAAGGTCACCTCCTCCATCAAACGCCTGAAGTTGACCAGTTCACACGCCGCGCGGATTTCCCAGGGTATAGCGTACTGGTCGTTGGCTATCAGCACGAGCGGGTTCTGGGTCTCTTCAAGCAACTCCCCGAGGGCGCGGTATCCTCCCCGGTCAGAGGTTCCGTGGATGTTGTCCGCTTCATCGAGCACTATCAGCCTTCGACCACCAGCTCCGGTGAGCAAGGTTCCCGCAGTCGCCGCGGCCCCGGCCACGCGCTTGATTTCAGACATAGTGCGTTCGTCGCTGGCGTTCATCTCTACCAGATCCCAGCCAAACTCACGTGCGAGAGCAGCAGCGGCCACGCTCTTTCCCGTTCCAGCTGGTCCGTAAAGCAGAATTGCCGGCTTGATGGGTTTGCCTTTTTTCCAACTCTCTGCCCAGGTCGTAATATCCTGAATGGCTTTTGATTGTCCGACGATTTCACGAAGTTTGTGGGGCTGATACTTCTCGACCCAGGGTTCTGACATTCGAGCACCGAATCGATTTCGGTGAAGTTTGATTTAAGTTTGAGCAACAACGCGTTCAGCTTGCAAAAATCCACTTAAGCACGAACCTCCAAAAGAAACTGAGTGGTCCCTTGAAGATAGCTGTAATCGCCGACCCGCACCTTGGAGCAAAGTGGGGAACACCGCGGGAGCAGGACTCTTTTGTTCAGTTTCAGGAGGCAATCGAAAAATCCCTCGACCTCGGAGCACAGCTCATCGTACTGCTTGGCGACATCTTCGACACACGTATACCGCGGCAGGAGGTGTGGGCTCGGGCGCTGCGCGTCCTCTCGACACCACTCGCACGGGGGCGGAATGAAGTCAGACTCATCGACACGATCGACAAAAACTTTGAGGAAATTTCACCCGTGGCGTTCCTAGGGACTCCGGTGGTTGCCCTCCACGGAAACCACGAGCGCCGCACGCGTGGACTGACTAACCCGGTCGAGGCGCTCGAGGCAGCCGGACTACTCATCCACATGCATCACAACACGTTGATTTTCGACACGCCTCAGGGCAAGCTCGCGATTCACGGAATGAGCAATGTGCCCGAGCAGCACGCTAGGAATGTGTTCGCGACTTGGAACCCAAAGCCAGTTCATGGTGCGTTCAACATCTTGGCCCTGCATCAGTCTGTCGGGCAGTTCATTTACTCGAGCGAGGAGCTACCCACTCTGGACATTTCCGACCTGCCCAGCGGGTTTGATCTCTACTTGTGCGGCCACATCCACTACCGCACCGAGTCCACTGTTCACGGTAAACCGATTCTCTTTCCTGGGGGCACTGAGCGCACGCAACTGCTTCAAATTGAGGCAGAGACTCCCAAAGGTTTCTACATGGTCGAGTTCGGCAACGGGCTCAGGTATGAATTCATCGAACTCAAGTCTACGCGGGATTTCTACTACGAGGAGATGAGGTTCGAAGGGGTGAGCGTCCCTCGGCTAAACGAGGCGGTGAGGGTCAAGGTGAGAGAGCTTTTGAAGAGACCGAGGAAAAATCTCGGGAAGCTTCCTCTCATAAGGGTGAGGCTGGTTGGGACATTGGCCAAGGAAGCATCGCGCAGCGAGTTCGACGAGCGAGCGATCACCCAAGAGTTCGCGGACATGGCGTTAGTTGTTGTGAGCAAAGGAGATTTAGTTGCTCCTGGTTTGGAAGAGAAATTGCAGCTTTTGCGAGAACTAAAGGAGCGGCGGATGTCCATAGATGAGACAGCCATGGCCCTGCTGGAGAGCAACCTGCGCGAGTCCGGCTACACCCAGATATTCGATGTCCGAGCGCTCTACGGCCTGCTGGTCGAGGGACGCGAGGAGGAGGCGCTGCAGAATGTTTTTGGGGTGGTAGAAAACCTTGTGAAAGCTGAACTAAGGGGGAAAACAAGTGATAACGCGCGTTAAACTGAAAAATTGGAAGTCCCACCGCGACACGGAGCTCCGCTTCGGCGACGGCACAAATGTTCTGGTAGGAATGATGGGAGCGGGCAAGTCCGCTGTGCTGGATGCCATCACTTACGCGCTGTTCGGAACTCTGCCCGCGGTGCAATCCCGCCGCATCAGGTTAGAGGATTTGATCACTAGCAGGCCTAGACCTCTTGATCGGGCAGAGGTGGAGGTTAATTTCGTGGCACCCGATGGAAACGAGTATATCGTCAAACGAGTCGTTGAGCGGGGAAGCGGGACGTCTTTATCCGAATTGAGAAAAGCAACCGGGGAACTTATTGAAAGCCCAAGTTCCGGACATGTGAACGAACTCGTCCAATCGTTGCTGGAGCTTGACTATGATTTGTTCGAGCGGGCTATTTATTCGGAACAAAACCGCCTCGATTACTTTCTGATGCTCCCAAAAGGGAGAAGGATGGAAAGCATCGACGAGCTTCTCGGCATAAACAAGCTTGAAAAGGCGCGCAAGAGCATCGTCGCGTTGTCGGGTCGCGTGAAGGATCGTGCGCAGGAGCGCGAGGCAACGGCGAATCAACTTAAGCAAGACTCGTCAATCGCCATGCTGCCGATTCATGAGCAGGAGTTGAGGGATCTTGAATCGTCTAAACAGGAGATTTCGGTGAGACTCCAGCAACTACAGCCAGAGCTCGAGTCAACCCGCAACCAAGTCCAACAGTTCCGCGAAATTGAGCAGAAACTCGTGCAGCTGGAGCAATCATATCGTGAGCTCAGTGGTGCGATAGGGGCGCTGAAACAACAGCTCGATGAATTCAGGGAAAGGCTGGGAGCCGCCGCGGACGTCGGAGTCGAGGAAATCCAAAAGCAGGCGAGTGAGTTGGATCGAGCTTACAGCGAGAAGGTTTCCTTGGCAAATCAACTCAATTCAAGCCTTACCATCACCCTCTCGAGACTGCAAGGGTTGGAAACTCAAAAAAAGATGCTTCGGGATGAGCTGGACAAGATAACCGCCGAACTTTCCCGAAAGCGAAAACTTGGCGAGGAGCTGGAGGGATTGGAACCGGAGAAACTGGCGGAAGTGATTGAAAGATCTCAAACAGAGTTCCGCGAAGTAGGTGACGAGCTTGCCGCTTCCCGCGCCAAGATTCAGGACTTAAAGGGGTCGATGGACGAACTCTCGGGGGCGGGGGCTACGTGTCCCGTCTGCGAGAGCCCCCTCGATGAGCCCAGAAAACAGGAGCTTCTACACCAGCGCCAGGGACAACTCGAAGATTTCAACAAGCGTGCAAATGAACTTGAGTTACGCTTGAAGGGGCTCAGCGATGACCTGCGCCAGAAGCTTGAGTTGCAGCGGAAGTGCATACTGCTGGCGAAGGAGGTTGGAGACATCCCTAAGCTTGAAGAGGAGCGCTCGGATCTCTCCAAACGGCTAGGGGAAGTGGAGCTGGAAATTCCGAAAGCGCGAGACGAGAGCGAAAAGTTAAGGTCGGAAAACGAGTGTGCCCGAAAGGAAGTTGATGAACTTTACGATAAATTGTCAAACTCAAAACAACTTCTTCAACTGCGAATGGACGTAGATAGGCGGGGTATCGAGTACAGGCAGAAACTTGTGGAAAGCGATCGGATCAAGCAGACTGTGGAACAACTGAGGCGCACTTATGACGAGACAGAGGCGGAGGAATTTCGTGAACGATTGGAGGAGCTCGTCGGCACGCAGGAACGCCTTCGCGCGGAACTGTCGGGTAAGGAGCAGCTGTTTGCCGAAAAGAAAAAATTCGTGGAGAGCATACGGGAGAAGCTCGCGCTGATTTTGCGCTGCGAAGCGGAGGTCACGCACCTGCGGGATGCTGCTCAGGCGCTGACCGCCATCCATACTGCGCTCACGCGAACTCAGATCTCTATGCGCCGGATGTTCATCGATGGGGTCAACGAGGTCATGAATGACTTGTGGGAAAGCATCTACCCCTATGGAGATTTCATTGGAGTTCAGCTGGCAGTTGAGGGAGGAGAACGCGGTGGCGACTACGTGTTGAAGCTTCGCGACCGTGCTGGCGAATGGGTCCCGGTCGAGGGAATAGCGAGCGGCGGCGAGCGGACCGACGCCTGCCTCGCGCTCCGTATCGCTTTCTCAATTGTCCTCGCACCCAACCTGAGGTGGATAGTCTTCGATGAGCCAACCCACAACTTGGACGCAGAAGGTATCCAAGAACTGGCGAAAATATTGAGAGACCGTCTCCCCGAGGTTGTGCGGCAGATCTTATTAATAACCCACGAGGAGCGCCTGGAGAGCGCCGTCAGCGGCTACTTGTACAGGTTTTCCCGCGACAAGGATTCCGACGAGCCGACAAAAGTTGAGCAGGTCGCGGTGCCCGAATTGTTCGAGTGATGATTGTTGGGATCGAATGCAGGTAACTTGTGTGAAGGGGAGACCAAAGCTGGTCGGCAGGGGATTGTACAGGTATGTATTCAAAGCGGGAAAAATCGCGCTCAAGGTGGAGCTGGGCAGGGGTAGGTCACTCGAAGAGCTGCAGAAGCGGGCGGTTGAGGTTGATTCTCACCAGCGGGAGATAAGGAAAAAGTTGGATTTTCTACCAGAATATTACGGCACAGCGGTGACTGGCATCAGGCGCGATGGAGTCGTCTGTCCAGCGGTTGTCACTTTTCACGAATACGTTGGGCCCCTCCCAGCCTATTCGATTGGAGCCTTGAGAGAAATTTTCGCCTTGATTGGGAGAGCAAGTAAGCAGGGATATGTGCTGGACATAAAACCCTCGAACTTCGGGATGAAGGGGGGGCATGTCTTCTATCTGGATGAGTACGGCCTTGGGAGAGGCCCCTTCCCTCCAGATGTTTTGGAAGACATCAACAAGTTCGTTCAGTTCGCGCTCGGAAAAATCAGGCCAAAACCTCCCACCTGAATTTCTAGGCGAACGTATCTCAAACTTCCCACAAAGCGCGAAATGTTTAAATATGCTTGGGAGGAGGGTGATTGAAGTAGGTGATACGTTGGGTGCATCGAGAATATTGGGCGCGCTGCTGTGTATTGCTACCGTTGTTGTAATAGTTCTTCACATCTACTATGGTTATTTCAGTGGGCCTGTGATTGATATGTCGTTCGCCCTGCCCGTCACGGTCGGGTTGCTCGTCGTCTGCGGGCTGGGCTTCTGGCTCGGATGGATCATGGCCACCACAAGAGAAGTTTCACCTTCACCTCCGCCAGCCAAGTTGGAAGAGAAAGAAAGCGAACAGAGCGCACCCGAAAAATAAGTCCGCCAGCTCAAGTTAGAGGCTTTTAAGAGAGAGTGGTTTAAACCTATTGGGTGACCATTTGAACTATCGCCGATGGCTGATTGTCGGCTACATGCTTGCGTTGATGGCGTTTACGACATCGGTGCTGTTGATCCCCGGGCAGAAGTACGACACTTTGACCACCTCCGATAGTGGCTGGGTATACGATACCGCTTTTGAGATAAATAGAGAAAATGCTCTGGCGGAAAACAACCCACTTTCTCACGCGCCATACGGTTTGGGCATATCACTCGGTGAGCAGGTCCAACCTCTCCTGGCCGTGATGATTTATCGTGGGGTCAGCGCCTTAAACCCAAGCGTTACCCTGATGGATGTTGTCAAGTACTGGGCCCCATTTATTTTTGCCCTCTCGCTCATCCCGATTTTTCTGATTGGTAGGGAGCTTGGAGGCGACGTGGGGGGGGTAGCCGCCGCGTTCTTTGCCGCCACCATGGTGTCGACGATTTATTGGAACAAGGTTGGAGCGTTCGACAGGGAGCCTATTCAGTTGATACTCGGGGCATGGGCGATGTATCTCACTATAAAACTTTTCAAGGCTTCTAGGAACTCGATTCCAAAGTTCGCGCTCTTGGCCGGGATGGTGTACGGGCTCTTCGGGCTGGCGTGGGGCGGCTGGCACTATATTATCGCCATCTTGGTATTGGGGTTATTATTCGTTTTGTTAGTGGGATTCTTGGGGAAGTTTTCACGCAAAACATCAGACTTGCTTGGCGCATTTTTCTCGGCCATCCGCGGGCATATTGATGTGCTAGCCGGTACGGTTGGAATGGTAGTGGTGATAACCCTCGTGCTGTGGGCCTTAGGTGGGCAAGGCCCGGAAATCTGGGTTAGCATCTTTGGGACTTACGCAGGATATCTTGGGATTGGAGGAGGAGGTGCGGGAGTTTCATTCAGCAGTTATGCTAGTGAGATGCAATCGCCAACATCTTGGGGTGAAACCTTAGGTAAATTTTACGGCTCTAATTTTCCAGCTGTTATTCTGACGGCGTTTATCCTCGCTCTGGTTATCTTAGCATTCCTCAAGTTCTGTTGGTCTAGGAAGCGATGGGAAATTTTAACTTTTGCATGGCTGGTCGTCCTAGTAGCGATGGTGTTGCCGGGGAAGGGGCAGGCGCGATTCGAGCGACTGTGGTGGTCATTTTTACCGGCACTAGCTGGCGTCGGCGCAGCAACGTTGGTGTCCCTTGTCAAGCGACTCTCTTTAGAACCCTATGGGGAACATCTGAAGCACCTCCAGAACCCCATCGCACTTTTGCTTGTGGCAGGTATCGTCGCCGCGCCGTTTATTTCCAATGCATACACCAACGCTTACCAAACTGGCCCACCCACGGAATGGCATGGTGTCAGTGGATTGGATAAAGGATTCATGGAAGCATTCGCTTGGCTCCAAGAGAATACGTCGGAGAATTCAGTGGTCTCCATCCAGTGGTCGTTCGGGCACCTCCTCACGGGCGCTGCACGGCGGACGACCGTGTGCGATGGTGCTGAGATCAGGGCAGAAGAAGGGACATGGGAAAATAATCCGTCTTTTGTCCCACGCCCCCCAGACTACATCTATTACGTTGAGGACAGCAGTGCACTTATTTATGGTGTAGATGTATCCCGGAAATCGTTCCAAATTAATGGGAGACGAATCGATGTCCAGTGGTTACCTATAGTGGGTGAAAACGAGTTCAGGTGGATCGTCCAAACATACCGAGATAACTACGGCGTCAGAATAGATTACGTGATATTTTCGCTCGATGAATTTTATCAAGCATACGACTACTATTCCACGCAGCAGCCAGTAAACATCCTGTTGAATGCGGAAAGAATTAAGACACCTTCTTCGCTACAGCCGAGCTCGGAGGGCGTAAACTACGTGTTCAATTTTGGCGAAAACAGGGCAGCCGTGGTTCTGGACACGCAGAATATGATTGTCTATCTCCGGACCGATAATGGAAACTTGTTCATGGACGGTTACGCTGTCTTGAGGGTGGACGACACGGGCAAAATATCAGAATACGATGGGTTCAACTCGCCATACTATGGCTCGGATATCCAAGAAACGTTGCTCATTATCCTTGATGGGAGCGGCAACTTTAGGACAGCATGGCTTATCAAAGGCGTGTCGGCTGAGATGGCTGGGCGTGCCGTCCCGATTGGCGTGCGTATTTTCGGAGGTAACATCCAAGACATCAATTATCTGCAAGTGGCTTTCACGAGTTCAAACAGTACGGTGAAGATAATAGAGATCAACCATGCGCCGTATCTGATTTCTCCAGAAAACGGGGGTTTCACGAACGACAACACCCCGGACCTCAGTTGGGACACGATCGGTGCCAGCAGGTACGAATTGTTGGTGGACGACGACTCAAGCTTCTCCTCACCATTGATCCATGAAGACAACATAACCAGCACGACGTACACCGCGACCGTGACACTACAAGACGGCGAATACTACTGGCGTGTCGCGGCATACGACAGCATGAACAATCTGCTCGGCTGGTCCAACCCATCCACGTTCACGGTGGACACGCAGGCTCCAACCCAGCCCCTGCTCTCTGGGCCGCAGGACGGCACCGTGCTCTCGACGCTGGATGCAACATTCCAGTGGACTGAACCTGAGCAGGGAGCGACATACGACATCCAGATCGATAACGAGAACAGTTTTGCCACCCCATACGTGGATGTGGACACGAGCCGCACTGACAATTCATACGCGCGCATATTTGAAAGGAACGGTACGTACTACTGGCACGTGAGAGCTAAAGATGTGGCTGGAAACGCTGGTGAGTGGTCGAACACATTCGCACTAACCATCAGAGCACCTCCTCAGGCGCCCGCGCTGAGCTCTCCGGAAAACGGGGTTTTCACGAACGACAACACGCCGACTCTGAGGTGGGCAGGGGGCAACGGGGACAACTATCGCCTGCTGCTCGGCACTAACCCGGACCTGTCATCTCCGACATTAGATGTATTCCTCGCCCCATCTGTCACTTCGTACACCATAGAAGAGGAGAACGCTCTTCTTGACGGCGATTACTATTGGAAGGTAGCGGCGGTCGTGGGCCCGGACGAGAACTCCTCCGATATCCGGACGCTCACCGTCGACACGGTTCCTCCGGAGGCGCCAGTGCTATACGCCCCGGAGAACGGGACGGAGACGGGTGACAACACCCCGACGTTTGAGTGGTCGCTCAGCCCAGGCGCAGATAACTACCATCTGATCGTGGACAGCGACATAGCGTTCGGCTCCCCGGACATCGACATCTGGCTGATGGAAAACACTTATACCCCGACGACCGAGCTGCCCGCTGAAAACTATTACTGGAAAGTCACGGACAAGGATGTAGCCGGCAACGAGAACGCATCCTCGATTTGGACATTCAGGATCGTATCTTCAGGAGGGTAGGCATGCAGCGCCCGCGTGGAACACGTGACCTGTTCGGCGAGGAGCTGGTCAGCGTCCGCCACGTCACACGCGCTATGAGCGAGATCTTCGCGCGCCACGGCTACGAGGAAGTGGAGACGCCCTTGTTTGAGCACCTCGAGCTCTTCACGAAGAAAAGCGGTTCCAACATAGTGAACCAGCTTTACGCGTTCAAGGACAAATCTGGCCGGGAGCTGGCCCTGCGCCCGGAGCTCACCGCGCCGGTCGTCCGCCTCTACATCCAGCAGATGAGGTCGACGCCCAAACCGGTCAAGCTCTGCTACTTCGGCAACTGCTTCCGCTACGAGGAGCCCCAGGCACAAAGGTGGAGGCAGTTTTTGCAAGCCGGAGTTGAGATCATAGGTTCGCCGAGGCCGGAAGCCGACGCTGAGGTGATGGCGCTCGCGGACAACCTAATGCGGGAGCTTGGCTTTGAAGACCTCGAGCTTCGCGTGGGCCACATTCGTC